>NZ_JBNYXM010000012.1:0-221855 GCF_051380665.1 Janthinobacterium lyxosi | reverse complement strand
CCACAGCGGGCCTATCACAAGACCACGAACAGCCATCACCGCTTCCGGCGCCATCCCAACCTGCTCAAGGAGGGACCGGGACAAGTGCTTGCCACGCAGCCGGAGCAGGTGTGGGTACCCGTTCGGTTGCAAAATGCGTAACACCATTCTTGTGCTGTACGACGCCATTCCGGCATCGTGACCAGTCATTCCGGTATCGTGACCGCTGATTCCGGAAGATGCTCGAAATCGGTCACGTTCGCCCGGAATGGGCGGTCACGTTGAAATGGAACGACTGGTCACGATGCCGGAATCACTGGTCACGATCGTCCGGAATACCCACCTGCAATACAAAACGCCCGATGCGGTGCATCGGGCGTTCTAACAGCAATAAATACTGTCAACCTATTTTAGGACTGGACATACAAATAAGCACTTTCGCTCATTGCCCATGCCAGCTGTCATTCATCAAGTCACCGTAGCGGCACCCGCGGGCGATGGCGCATGAGTCTCCAGGTGAGCGCGGGAACCTTGCTGCAATGTGCGTTCGGCGTGGCGCCGGCGCCGCTGGTAGTCTTGCCGCTGAACCGCGTGCTGACGGGAGCGCCTGCGGTAAATATCATGGATCACGTGCCAATCGTCAATATTCCCCCGTTCGGCACGTAGCGGCCACAGCAGGACTAAAATCTCGCCGGCCATGTCTGGCTCCACCTGGTAGAAAGTGCCGCAAAGGGCTGTTGCTTGATCTCCGGGATTGATCGCGTTCGTCAGGACTGCGGGTGTTATCCGATTTTCTTCTCCATCACCTGGAGCATGGTCGGGTCGACGGGCCACCACTTCATGCTCGGCATCGTCCATCATGGCGGCGAGTTTCGGGAACTTGGGGCATAGCTGGCCGGTCACGGTACGCCACTGCCCGCTGGCGGCTTCGGGCGTCCCCTGCACGAAGATTGTGCCGGGCCAGCACCGCTTGGCGCTGCTCCTTGCCGGCATGAGGCCAGGGCCTTGCGGATACCGTGGACGCGGCAGGATAGTATTCGGCACGTCGCTTTGGGCGACGGACCGAGACGGTATTTCACCAGCCTGCTAGGCCGAGAGTTCTCTTCGGATGATTTCTGCGCCTGCACCGAGCGCATTTAATTTGCCTCTTGCTACTCGACGAGCTAAGGGCGCCATGCCACAGTTAGTGCTAGGGTAGAGCTTGTCGGCATCGACAAACCGAAGCGCTTTGCGTAGGGTGTTGGCTACTTCCTCCGGCGTTTCAATGGTATTGCTTGCCACGTCAATGGCCCCTACCATCACTTTTTTGCCACGAATGAGTTCAATCAGGTCAATTGGAACACGAGAGTTGTGGCATTCCAGCGAGATGATATCAATATTGGATTTCTGCAGCTTGGGAAAAGATTCCTCATATTGACGCCATTCAGATCCCAGCGTATTTTTCCAATCAGTATTGGCTTTAATGCCGTAACCATAGCAAATATGTACGGCAGTTTCGCATTTGAGTCCTTCGATTGCCCTTTCCAAGGTTGCAATCCCCCAATCATTCATCTCATCAAAGAAAACATTGAATGCGGGTTCGTCAAATTGGATGATGTCGACGCCAGCAGCCTCTAATTCTTTGGCTTCCTGATTGAGGATTTTGGCGAATTCCCAGGCCAGTTTTTCGCGGCTCTTGTAGTGGCTATCATACAGCGTATCAATCATCGTCATCGGACCTGGCAAGGCCCATTTAATCGGCTGCGTGGTTTGCTGACGTAAAAACCTGGCGTCTTCAACAAAAACCGGCTTCGGGCGACTCACCGCGCCAACGACTGTCGGCACACTCGCATCATAGCGATCACGAATTCTGACGGTCTCACGTTTGTCAAAATCCACTCCGCTGAGATGCTCGATAAACGTGGTGACAAAATGCTGGCGGGTTTGCTCGCCATCACTGACAATATCAATGCCTGCCTGCTGTTGTTCCTGCAGTGACAAACGCAAAGCATCCTGTTTTCCCTCAGTTAATTCTTCGCCCTGTAATTTCCAGGGCGACCAAAGCTTTTCAGGCTGTGCAAGCCAGGAAGGTTTCGGCAAACTGCCGGCAGTTGAAGTAGGCAATAATTTTTTCATGATGGTGACTTTGTGTATTTTTGGTTAATCAGAGAGCGTAACTGGCAGCCCATTGTTCAAGAATATTCTTGTATGGCTTGATGAAGTGCTCCTCTGTATATTTTCCCTGCTTGACAGCCAGCTGACTGCGCTCTTCCCGATCATAGACAATTTGAGTCAATGAATAATCTTGATTCTTCAGGCTAGGCTGATAAAATTTCCCCGCCGCGGAATTAGCATTGTAAATCTCAGGTCGGTAAATTTTTTGAAATGTTTCCATCGTGCTGATGGTGCCGATAAGCTCAAGATTGGTGTAGTCACCCAGCAGATCGCCAATAAAATAAAAAGCCAGAGGTGCTGCACTGTTTGGTGGCATGAAATAGCGAACTTGCAGCCCCATTTTTTCGAAATATTGATCAGTCGAGGAAAATTCATTTTGTTGATACTCAACGCCCAATATGGGGTGCTGATTTTCCGTCCGCTGATAGGTTTTACTGCTAGAGGCGCTGATGCAGATAACCGGCGCCTTGTTGAAGTGTTCTTTGTAAGTATTTGATCTTACAAAGTGTTTGAACAGCTTTCCATGAAAATCGCCAAAGTTATCTGGAGTGCTGAATATGGATTTATTATTGTTGTGCTCTGGCAGCAGCACGCTGAAATCGTAATCGCGCACGTAAGAGGAGAAGTTATTCCCTGCAATGCCATCAATGCGTTCGTTTGTTTTTTTGTCAATGATATTCGGTTTCAATATCTCAATCAATGGAAGTGCATCATTGCTGCCTGCGACATCAATCTTCATCGCAACGGAAATTATTTCGAGCTCGACAGAATAGCGGTCTCCCTTCGGATTGTCCCAATGCGCCAGGTTGTTGAAGCGGCTGTCGATCATTTTCAGGGTATTGCGCAAATTCTCCTGGCGGCTCTTTCCCCTGGCCAAATTGGCAAAGTTGGTCGTCAGGCGAGTATTGTCTGATGGATGATAGTTTTCATCGAAAATAATGCTTTTGATGCTGAATGCAAAATCTTTGCTCATGGTGATCTGGTGTCCTGATTTCTGCGAAAAATATGAATAGGTTTATTGCTTATTCGGTCAGTCTTTAAATGACCGTCGTTATGAGTATCAGGCTGCGACCACCTCTTCAGCGGTGGCAGATCTCGCATGGCGCGTCAATTCGACCAATGGCAATGCCCGTTGTACCGCCAGTGTGGCCCGCTGGATCAAGGCCTCGTTTTGTAGACGGTAGTCGACGAAATCCTTGTCGGTCGCGTAGACGCCCAGCGGTAATGTGCGTGCCTGGAAGAAGCTGAACAGCGGCCGCAACTGGTGGTCGATCATCAGGGCATGGCGCTCGCTGCCGCCGGTGGCAGCCAACAAGACTGGCTTGTCGATCAAGGCGTCCTGATGAATGAAGTCGAAGAAGTGCTTGAACAGTCCCGTGTACGAGCCGCGGAAGACCGGTGTTGCCACCACCAGGATGTCGGCTTGCTCGACCGCTGCAAGTTCCCGCTCCACCGTATCGGGCAGGTGGGAGCGCCAGACCGCGCCGGCAAGCTGCGGTGCGAGCTGACCCAGTTCGACCAGGCGTTGTTCGCACAGCACTTCGTCGGCGATCAGATCCATCAGGTGCTCTGCCAGGGCTGCAGCCTTGGAAGGGCGTTGCAGCCCGCCGGAAACCGCTACTAAACGCAGTGGACGTGTCATTTTTGCTTTCATATGGATGGATGTGCCAGGGCCGAAAAATACAGGCAACAAGGGGATCGATGATAGCGGCGGGAATCGATGAAGTATAATGGTCTTATTTCATACATCCATGAACATGGCTCATCTCAATGCTTGAACGCATCCACCTCAGCATCGTCCAGCAGGTCGAGAAACAAGGGTCGTTGACGGCCGCAGCTAGCGTGCTGCACCTGACCCAGTCGGCCCTGAGCCACAGCATGAAGAAGCTGGAGCAGCAACTGGGCACCGACGTCTGGCTGCGCGAAGGGAGAAACCTGCGCCTGACGCAGGCCGGCCAGTATCTGCTGGCGGTGGCGAACCGGGTGCTGCCGCAACTGGACCTGGCCGAAGAGCGCCTGGGCCAGTTCGCGCAGGGCGAGCGCGGCGCGCTGCGCATCGGCATGGAATGCCACCCTTGCTACCAGTGGCTGCTCAAAGTGGTGTCTCCCTATCTGGCCGCATGGCCCGACGTGGATGTGGACGTCAAGCAGAAGTTCCAGTTCGGCGGGATCGGCGCGCTCTTCGGCTACGAGATCGACCTGCTGGTCACGCCCGACCCGCTGTACAAGCCGGGGCTGACATTCGAACCTGTGTTCGACTACGAGCAGGTGCTCGTAGTGGCCAAGGGCCATGCCCTGGCGTCGGCGGCATATGTGAAGCCCCAGCAACTGACCCAGGAAGTGCTCATCAGCTACCCCGTGGACATCGAGCGCCTGGACATCTATAACCAGTTCCTTTTGCCGGCCGGTGTCACGCCCAAGCGCCACAAAGCCATCGAAACCACCGATATCATGCTGCAGATGGTGGCCAGCGGCCGCGGTGTGGCCGCCCTGCCGCGCTGGCTGGTCGAGGAATACGCGACCAAGATGGAGGTGGTGCCTGTGCGGCTGGGCGCGCGAGGCGTCGCCAAGCAGATCTTCCTGGGGGCACGCGAGGCGGACACCGCCATCGACTACGTGCGGGCCTTCATCGAACTGGCCCGCCAGCCTGCCATCGTCATGGCGCAAGGAAGCGATGCTAAAGCCCTTGATGCATCCCGATAAGCCCAGGCCCGCCAGCAACATCACGCAGGCCTATTCCTTGGAAGTCAGTGTGAAGGACATTGCTGCTTTAAGCGCAGCGGCGCCCCGGATCTTGCCCGCGTCAACCATTTTCATTCCCTGCCTGCCTCGCGGGGACAACGACGCGTGACTGAAAGTGCTGCGCGAGCGTGGCTGGGCTCGCGCACGGCCGCGCGGCGCCTTTCCGGGTTCTGGGTTTTCTTGGTTAGCAATGTGCTGTGGGTCTGCTGGGGCTGGCAAGAGGAGGCCTGGGCCTTGATCGTGCTGAACGTTTGCCTGGCGATGACGAATGTGCGCGGCATCGTCAAGAACGAGCGGGCGTGACATCGCTTCCACTTGAATATTGTCAACATTGAATGCTTCTCCAAGGCCGCATACATGCCCTGCTATTGTCCTGCGCCCATTTCAAGGAGGAAAATGGTCGTTCTGGCCCGGTAGCTTCAGATATTTGCTGTCTTATATAAGATTCGGCGCCATCGAATACACAAACAGCGGCAGGACAGTCTAAAATACGTGGTGGGCAAGCACGGCGTCACCGCCGGCACACTAGCCGTCCAAAGCAAGGCTAACCGTCCTGTGTTTGGAATGAAGAAAGTTAACCACCAGGCATCACCGCATACAAGGGAATGAACATGGCAACACAAAAATCCAAAATCATCTACACGCTGACTGACGAGGCGCCGCTGCTCGCGACGTATTCCCTGCTGCCGATTATCAAAAAATTCACCGCGCCGGCTGGCGTGGACGTGGTCGCCACTGATATTTCGGTGGCATCGCGTGTACTGGCCGAATTTCCCGAATTCCTGACGGACGCGCAAAAAGTCCCGAATACCCTGGCTGAACTGGGCAAATTGACCCAGAGTCCGGATACCAACATCATCAAACTGCCGAACATCAGCGCTTCCCAAGGTCAATTGATCGCTTGCGTGCGCGAATTGCAAGGCCGTGGCTACAAGCTGCCGGACTATCCGGAAGACGCGAAGACGGAAGAAGAAAAAGCCTTGAAGGCCCGCTACGGCAAGTGCATCGGCAGCTCGGTCAATCCGGTCCTGCGTGAAGGCAATTCCGACCGCCGCGCACCGAAGGCTGTCAAAGAGTATGCACGCAAGCACCCGCATTCGATGGGCGAGTGGAGCCAGGCGTCACAAACCCACGTCTCGCACATGCATCATGGCGACTTCTACCATGGCGAAAAATCGCTGACCCTGGAAAAGGCGCGTGATGTCAAGATGGAACTGGTCACCGCCTCGGGCAAGACCATCGTGCTGAAACCGAAGGTTGCGCTGCAAGCGGGCGAAATCATCGACAGCATGTTCATGAGCAAGAAAGCGCTGCTGGAGTTCTACGAGAAGGAAATCGACGACGCCTTCAAGACGGGCGTGATGTTCTCGCTGCACGTCAAGGCCACCATGATGAAGGTCTCGCACCCGATCGTCTTCGGCCACTGCGTGCGTATTTTCTACAAGGACGCGTTCGCCAAGCATGCCGCCCTGTTCGACAAGCTGGGCGTGAATGTCAACAACGGCATGAGCAACCTGTACGACAAGATCGAGACCTTGCCGGCGTCGCAAAAAGACGAAGTGCTGAAAGACCTGCACGCTTGCCACGCGAATCGTCCGGAACTGGCCATGGTCGATTCGGCCAAGGGCATCACCAACTTCCATTCGCCGAACGACATCATCGTCGACGCGTCCATGCCGGCCATGATCCGTATCGGCGGCAAGATGTGGGGTGCCGATGGCCGTCCGAAGGATGTCAAGGCAGTCATGCCGGAATCGACTTTCGCGCGCATCTACCAGGAAATGATTGGCTTTTGCAAATGGCATGGCAACTTCGATCCGAAGACCATGGGCACCGTGCCGAACGTGGGCCTGATGGCGCAGCAAGCGGAAGAGTACGGTTCGCACGACAAGACCTTTGAAGTGCCGGAAGGCGGCATCGCCAACATTACCGACCTGGAAACGGGCGAAGTGCTGCTGACGCAAACGGTGGAAGAGGGCGATATCTGGCGCATGTGCCAGGTCAAGGACGCGCCGATCCGCGACTGGGTCAAGCTGGCTGTCACCCGCGCGCGCAACTCGGGCATGCCTGCCGTGTTCTGGCTCGATTCCTACCGTCCGCACGAGAACGAAGTCATCAAGAAGGTACAGGCTTACCTGAAGGAACACGACATCAAGGGCCTGGACATCCAGATCATGTCGCAAACGCGTGCCATGCGCTACACACTGGAGCGCGCCTTCCGCGGCCTGGACACCATTTCGGTGACGGGCAACATCCTGCGCGATTACCTGACCGACCTGTTCCCGATCCTGGAACTGGGCACCAGCGCCAAGATGCTGTCGATCGTGCCGTTGATGGCCGGTGGCGGCATGTACGAAACGGGCGCCGGCGGTTCGGCACCGAAACACGTCAAGCAACTGGTGGAAGAAAACCATTTGCGCTGGGATTCGCTGGGTGAGTTCCTGGCCCTGGCCGTGTCGCTGGAAGACATGGGCATCAAGACGGGCAATGCAAAGGCTAAAATCCTCGCGAAAACCCTGGACGAAGCCACCGGCAAGCTGCTGGACAACAACAAGTCGCCATCGCCACGTACCGGCGAACTCGACAACCGCGGCAGCCATTTCTATCTGGCGATGTACTGGGCGCAAGCCCTGGTAGCGCAGAAGGACGATGCGGAACTGGCAGCGCATTTCGCGCCATTGGCAAAAGCCCTGGCCGAGAATGAAGAAAAGATCGTCGCCGAGCTGAAAGCAGTGCAAGGCAAGGAAACGGATATCGGCGGCTACTACCTGCCAGATCCGGCGAAGACGGAAGCGGTCATGCGTCCTAGCGCCAGCCTGAATGCGGTGCTGGACAGCATCTGATGCAGTCCTGACAGACAGTAAGTTCTTTACCGCTGTAGGATAAAAAACGCCGCCGGGAGCAATCCCTGCGGCGTTTTTCATGTGCGCCCAGCATGGGCGCGCTCCTGCGGGTGCAAGTCCCGTCGCAAGCTGACCACAGTGAGCGAAGTGAAGCGCAACTGCGGAAGGGTACGGCTTCCGTCCGGGCCGGCGTGCGCAAGATGCGGTGTTGGCCGCGCAAACGTATGTCCAGTCTGGTCTGCGGGTCGTGGTGAATGTTGACCTGTCGAAGTTCTTTGACCGGGTCAACCATGACATCCTGATCGATCGCCTGAGGAAACGCATCGATGACGCCGGAGTGATCCGGTTGGTGCGTGCGTACTTGAACAGCGGCATCATGGATCATGGCGTGGTGCTGGCACGGGGCGAGGGCACGCCGCAAGGTGGGCCGCTCAGTCCGTTGCTGGCCAAGGTGATGCTCGATGAAGTGGACAAGGAACTGGAACGGCGCGGCCATCGCTTTGTGCGCTACGCCGACGATGCGAACGTGTATGTGCGCAGTGTGCAGGCGGGGGAGCGGGTGATGGGGCTGTTGCGGCGCTGCTATGCCAAGTTGCACCTCGTGGTCAACGAAGGCAAGAGCGCAGTGGTCAGCGTCTTTGGTCGCAAGTTCCTCGGTTACAGTCTGTGGGTGGGGCCAGGGCGCGAAGTAAAGCGCAAGGTGGCCGACAAGGCGCTGAGCACGTTCAAACAGCGCATCCGTGAGCTGACCCGCCGTTCCGGTGGGCCCAGCATGGGGCAAGTGGTGGAGCGATTTCGTGCTTATATGCTGGGATGGAAGGGGTATTTCCAGCTGGCGCAAACGCCCAAGATATGGCGAACTCTCGATGAATGGCTGCGTCACAGGCTGCGGGCTATCCAGCTCAGGCACTGGAAGCGTGGAACCACCATGTATCGGGAATTGCTGAAACTTGGCGCTGCGGCATAGGTGGCAAAACGAGTGGCGGCCAACAGCCGCCGCTGGTGGCGCAATAGCGACGGGTTGCTGAAAACAGTGATGACGATTGCCTATTTCGATCGCTTGGGTGTGCCGCGCCTGTCTTGACCTCAACTACTCGAACCGCCCGGTGCGGACCCGCATGCCGGGTGGTGTGGCAGGGGAGCGGCCTTCACGGCTGCCCCCTATGCCGATTTCTTTAGCGATTATTTGTAATGCTTGTAGACAGTGGTGCTGCCATTGTTATTGACCAGCAAGACGTCATACGCATCCTTGCGTGGCCCTTCCATGCCTGGCGAGCCCATCGGCATTGCCGACACGGCCAGGCCTTTCGCCTTGGGTTTCTCGCGCAGCAGCTGCTTGATCTCGTTGGCCGGTACATGGCCTTCGATGGCGTAGCCGTTGACGAGGCCCGTATGGCAGGAACCGAGTGCGTCGGGAATGCCTGCCAGCTTGCGGTATTGCGCCGGCATCTCGACATTTTTCGCGCGCACCGTAAAACCGTTCGTTTCCAGATGCTTGATCCATTCGGAACAGCAGCCGCACGAGGCGCTCTTGTAGACTTCAATGACGGGCAGGGCCGCCATGGCGAACGTGGGCAGGCCCAGCATGGCGGCGAAGGTGCCGCGCAGTAAGAAATGTTTGATCATGTGTTGCTTTCAGACGAATAAGGGCTATCGTGGCCACCTTGGTGGCCTGCTTGGTATTTAAGCGAAAAGCGGCCGCGGCGGCCGGCGCGGGCCGTCGGGAATGAATCCCGTCAGAAAGGTGGCCGTTGCGATGGTGACTTGTTGCGCGCCGGTGCAGGCCGCGGCAAGAAGGGCGAGGCAGGGCGGCATCAGTGCGCCCAGGCAAAAGCTGGAACAGGCGCCGCACGCTGGGTGCTTGGCAGGGGTCTTGTTTTCTTCTTGCGTGCCGACGCTGTGGGGGGCGGCGGATGATTGCGCAGCGTGATGCTGGCAGTCCGCTGCCATCATGGCGGCAGGCAAGGCAGCGAGCGGCGCGCACGTCCGCGTGGCGCCCGCAGCCCCCGCCTGCAGCGGCACCGCCGTGATCAACAGCAGGATCAGCCATGTTTTGAAGAGTCTTAGCATCGCCGGAAAGTATAGCATAGGGGCACTATCGCCAAGAGAGCAGGCGCCCGCTAGCGCGCGGCGGTGGAGCGCGCCTTCGACGCGTACATGGCCCGGTCCGCATGGCGCAGCAGCATGCTATCGCCATCTTCCGGATAGTGCGCCACGCCGATGCTGACGGCGATGTGTCATTGCTGACCGTTGCCCAATTGTCGCGGTACGGCCAGGGTCGCATGGATTTTTTGCTCGGCATGAGCTTGCCGAGCATTTCCTGCTGCGTGTAGCCGAAGATGCATTCACAGGCCGCACTGACGAACACAAAGCGTCTGTCCACGTCGAGCATGCACACGGCGCCGAGCAGCAAATCGGTGAAACTGGCGAACGGCGCGCTAATCATATGTTTCATATGCGCACTATTCTAGTGGACATTAGCGATGGATATTGAAGTTGTTGTTTTTAGGAAAAAGTGACCATTGAGTGCGGCTTGCCCGGCTGGCAACGGCGGCGGCATGCTCATGCTTGTCACTTCGGAGGAGGCGTCCGGTCAAAAAGTTGCCTTCCAGATGCAGGAGCGCAGCCTGGAACAGCTGATGGCCAGGCTCTTAATCACTGACGACAAACGCGCCCGGGTCGAGTTGATCCAGCGTAACGATGGTACCGCTGCCCGGTGCGCCGCTGCTCTGGTTGAGCCGTACATGCAGCTGGGCCAGATAGTCGGCGCGGCAGCGGCGCAGCACGTAATCGCGGAAGTTGTCCTGTTCCAGGGCGCGCCAGGCGCGTTCGCTTCCTTGCGCCGAGCGCATGCCGGCCAGATCGATCAGCGCGGGCGTGATGTTGGCGTCGCCGCGGCTCAGGCGCGCGTAGCCGTAGCGGTCCATATACGGGCCGGTGAGCGTTTCGATGAGGTTGATGTCATCGTCCGACAGTTGCTGCTTGAATTTGTCGATGTTGGCTGCAATCGGCGCATAGCAGTTGGCCGACCAGAGGGACGACAACTGTGCAATCTGCCGCGCTTCCGACGAAGCGGCCACATCCAGCATCTGCGGCAGGAAGGCGATGCCGAGGAAGCCGCATACGGTTTCCAGCGTCTCTTGTTGCCGCGACAGGAAGTCTTCATAGCGTATCGTCAGCACGCGCTGCCGATAGCGTTGCACGACATGGTCGGCTGCCACATGGGCGGCCAGCCAGGTCCTGGCATTGAGCAGCGAGTCGAAATCGTGGATGATGGCGCGGTTCATCGACGCCACTTGCGCGCGCGGATCGCGCACCACGTTCAGGAACAGCATGTCCGGATACAGCTGCACGATGTCGTCGGCGTAGTGCACGCTGTCGAGCGACTTGTCCATGACCACCTGCGCGTGGCGGCGTTCGCCCGTGCGCAGCAGCAGCTCCCATGCTACGCGGTGGATGCTGCGCGGCTGGCCGCGCAGCGTCTCGAACACTTCCACCGGATCGAAGACGACCCCCGGCCACTTGACCATGCTGACCGCCGCCAGGCCCACCACATCGACCACCAGGCGAAAGTAGGCGCGGTCGTCGCGCAAGTCGCCGTACAGGGGCAGCAGCGGCATCATATCGACCAGGTGCAGCGGATACGGTGAATAAAACTGCGGCGACAGGTTCAGGCGCAGGCGCAGGGCATGGCTGCCGCAGCGGCGCAGCGCGATCATCATGGCGGGGCGCGGGCGCGGGCGCGGGCGCGCGCCGTCGCCGGGATGGTGGCTGCTGTTCATCTCATCATTCCTCGAAAAAGGTGTCCGCGCGGCATCAGATGAAGCGCGGGCACAGCTGCTGGAACAGCCGCTCGCAGGCCTGTTTCAGCGACAGCACGCCCGTGTCCAGCGTCAGCGCCGGCGTCAGCGGTGCCTCGTAGGGCGCGGAGACGCCCGTAAATGACGGGATCAGTCCGGCCCGCGCTTTTTTGTACAGTCCCTTGGGATCGCGTTCCTCGCACAGTGCGGACGGCGTGCTCACGTAGGTTTCGATAAAATTGTCGGCGCCGATGATCTGGCGCGCCATCTCGCGGTCGCTGCGCAGCGGCGAGATGAAGGCGCAGATGACCATCATGCCGGCGTCGTTCATCAGCCTGGCCACGACGGCGCCGCGGCGGATGTTTTCCTGGCGGTCGCGGGGAGAGAAACCCAGGTCGCCATTCAGGTGGTGCCGCATATTGTCGCCGTCGAGCACGCAGCTCAGGTGGCCCTCTGCCAGCAGCCGCCTTTCCAGCGCGTACGCCAGCGTCGATTTGCCCGCTCCGCTCAGGCCGGTCAGCCACAGCGTCGCGGCCCGCTGGCCGGCTAGCGGGCCCCGCTGTGCCTTGCTGATATGGCCCACATGCGGGAAGATGTGCGCTACCGCCACGCCGCCCGCCGCGTCTATCTGTTCCAGCTTACCCATGCGCTACTCCCCCGTTGCCGGCTCGGCACTATTGCCACTCGATTTCGCGGGGTTTGGCCGCTGCCGGACGGGCCGGCTTCGCCGTTGCGGGGGGGCGCCGTACTGCCAGGGGCGGTGGCGGACGGCTTGCCAAGCGCAGTTCCGGATTGCGGCCGCCGGCCATATTTCCCACGCGGAAGACGCTGACCACGTCGTTCAGGCTGTTGACCTGTTCTTGCATGGCTTGCGCGGCGGCGGCGGCTTCCTCGACCAAGGCCGCGTTTTGCTGTGTGACATTGTCCATTTGCGTCACGGCCATATTGATTTGCTCGATGCCGGCCGATTGCTCCTGGCTGGCGGACATCATTTCGGACATGATGCCGGTGACGCGCCTGACGCTGGCGACCACCTCGTGCATGGTCGATCCGGCTTGTTCGACCAGGCGGTTGCCGGCCTGGACCTTGTCGACCGAGTCGCCGATCAAGTCCTTGATTTCCTTGGCCGCCGCGGCCGAGCGCTGCGCCAGATTGCGCACCTCGGTGGCCACCACGGCAAAGCCGCGCCCCTGTTCCCCGGCGCGCGCTGCTTCCACGGCCGCATTCAAGGCCAGGATATTCGTCTGGAAGGCGATGCCGTCGATGACGGCGATGATGTCGACGATCTTGCGCGCCGAGACATCGATGGCCGCCATGGTGTCGACCACCTGCGCCACCACGGCGCCGCCCTTGGTGGCGACATCGGAGGCCGATTCGGCCAGTCCGTTGGCCTGGCGCGCATGGTCGGTGTTGATGCGTACCGTGCTCGTCAATTCTTCCATGGACGAAGCGGTTTGCTCCAGCGTGCTGGCCTGCTGTTCCGTGCGCGAAGACAAGTCCAGGTTGCCCATGGCGATTTGTCCCGCCGCCGTGGCGATGGTCTCGGTGCTGGCGTGAACTTGCTGGACGATTTGCGCCAGGCTGTCGCGCATCGATTGCATGGCGAACAGCAGGCTGTGCGTGTCGCCGGCGCGGGTGTGAATGGCGACGGCCAGGTTGCCGCTGGCGATCTGCCCGGCGATTGCCGCCGCTTCGTCTGGTTCGCAACCGAGTTGGCGGGTCACCCCGCGCGTGATCAGCACTGCGGCCAACAGGCTGGTGGCCAGCGCCAGCGAGCCGATGATCAGCATCACCAGGCGCGCCTGGTTGTAGGCAGCCTCGGCATTGATAGACGCTTCGTTATTCTGCTTTTCTTCGACGGCGATCAAGGTGCGCAGCAATTCCCACCATTGCTTTTGCACGGGGCGGAATTCATAGCGTAACAGCTTGTAGGCATCGTCCTGCTTCTGGTTCAGCGCCAGCGTGGCGGCCCTTTGAATAAAGGGGGCGGCCAGTTCGCTTTGTCTGCGGATTTGTTCAAGCAGGCTTCTTTCTTCGTTAGAAGTGCCTTCCCGTTTGGCGAACATTTTTCCCAGCTTTTGCTGGGCGGCATCGTATTTTTTTTCCTGCGCAGCGATGCGCGTGACTTCGATCTGGATTTCCTTGTCCTCTTTCAGCAAAATCAGATTGCGCATCGCCAGCGCCCGTTCGGTGACCGTCAAATCCATGGTTTGGGCCAGGCTGGTTTCGACGTTGTTGACCTTGGTGGTTTCATCCATGCGGTCCTGGATTTGCCGCATGCTGGTCAACCCCAGCGTGATGACCAGCAACAGGAACATGGCGACCAGGCCAAAGCCAAGACTGAGCCGCTTGGCGATTGTTAAGTTCATCAATTTCATACTGCCTCCTTAAGGCCGTGCTTCCTGTTCCGAATAAGCAAATGCGGATTTATCACGAAGCACTCAGCGATCATAGTGATTGCTGGTAGATGAAAAGTCACACATAGTCACTTTCATCATTTGAGCAACAGTAAAAATTTACTTGCGGCAACAGTTCCAATTTGAGTTAAATGGCGCGCACGCGCTGGCGCCACCACTGGGGCGGAGCGTGATTTACGTTAAGAATGAAAAAGTTTCATGCCACATTGTTCTCATGATTTTACATTTCACGTCGTTATAGCTGTGTCTGCCTGGCACCTGAAGCGGCGTGTATCCCACGTCTGGCTGAAACTGGGCCAGCTTGACGGTTGATTGTTATCAAAAACCAAAAGTTATGAATATCTTACCCATACACCACTACTCGTTTAGCAAGGCATAACGACCATGACCTCCGTCTCCTCGATCCCGAGCTGGAATCCAAGCCCGTCCCGTTCCTCTGCCGCTACGGCAAGCAGGGCGGACGCACCCTCATCCCCGGCGCCGACCCCTTCCACCATCGTCGCCTTCGGCGGCCCGCCGGCCGTGTCATCTCTCGTGCCTTCGCCGGAGATATGGGAAAGCCCATCGCGCGATGGCGTCAGCGAGCAAATGACGAAAAACTTTTTTTCGCGCACAGTTGGCGGCCGTTTCGGCGGCCTGGGCGCGAGCTTGCTGGAGCAGATCAAGGGGGGCGTGCGCAATGTGTCGCAGGCAGTGCAGCAATCGCCGCCGCGCATGGAGCCCAATACCTACAGCGAAATTGGGGCCTTGCCGCCGGCCAGCCTGCACGGCAATGGCGAAGACAGGGTCACTCTCAGCATCACCACCAGGAGCGGCGTGGAGGTCAAGTTGTCGCTCGACAGCCAGGACGATGGCCTGGCCGTGCGCATGAGCACGAGCGGCGAACTCAGCGAGGTCGAGGCCGATACGCTGGGCGGCCTGGCCGACGCGTTCCAGGAAGCCATCGATGGCATGGCGAAAGGGCAGCCGAAGATCAAGTTGAACGGCCTGATGCAATTCGACCAGGACGTGCTGGCGTCGGTGAACTTGCACGCGGAAGTGAAAGTGCGCACCGAGCCGCAAAGCACGCAGACGCTGGACTTCCAGGCCGACAGCGCGCAGCGCAAGGTCAGCTTCAGGGGCGTGGCCGGATCGCTGGACGTGAAGGTGGACGCCAGCAAGCTCAATGCCCTGGGCAGCCAGCAACAGCAGGCCAAGGCCATGAGCAGTTATATGAAGCAGATCGGCCAGGCCGCGTCGCGCGGGCATGGCGATCCCGCGCTGATGGCGATGTTCAAGGATGCGTTTGGCGCCTTGCACAGCAACGCCGCCGCGCCGCAGGATGCGCCCGGCGTGCCGGCAGCGGGCAAGTGGCGCCTGGCAGCCGAGGACAAGGCGATCTTGACCGGCATGGCGGACTTCAGCGCTTCGGTGTCGCAAACGCCGAAATCGAGCAATTCCATGCGCTTGGCGGAAACGGATGGCTTCAACTATGAACTGTCGCAACAGACGACCCTGGCCGGCGCCAGCCAGGACGAGCGCTCGATCCAGCAGCAGCAGCAATCAAAGCTGAGCGCCAGCTTCCACATGCCCTTGATTCCCGGCGTGCCGTTGCGCTTGACGGAAGCGGTGGAATCACAGAATTACACCTACCACCAGATCGAAGACACGGCCAGCAGCGATGCGCAACTGGCCTACAAGGAAGGTAAGCTGGTAAAAGCGAGCCTGCGGCAGGCGGCCACCCAGTCCACGCATGTCATGACATATGCGATGGGCAAGCTGGAGTCGGACACGACCACACCGACCCAGCATTCCGTGCAGCGCGACTTGCTCATGCTGCTGTGGCCTTACAAGACGGGTACCACGGACCAGACTGTCGAGGGAAGGGCCGAGCAGCACAAGCAGGATTTGCTGACACTGAACGACGATATCATGCTGCAATCTTATCCCGGTCAGTGGATCAGCCTGTGGCAAGGGGGCGCCATGCCCGAGGCACAGGAAGCCAATAATGGGGCTGCCGGCGCACCAGCAGGCGCATAGCGTGCAGAGAAAAAGCCCGTCTTCGAAGGCGGGCTTTTTCTTTGGCGAAGGTGTCGCGTCAGGCCTTGGCCTTGCTTTGCCTGACCCAGTAGCCGACGCCCAGCGCCGCCAGCCACACGGGAATCAGGTAGACGGAGATGCGCAGGCCCGGCGTCAGGTACATGATCACCAGGATGCCGGCCAGGAAGACCAGGCACAGGTAGTTGGTGAACGGGTAGCCCAGGCTCTGGAATAGCGTCGTCTTGCCTTCCAATTTCTTTTGCGCGCGGAAGCGCAAATGAATCCAGCTGATCATGGCCCAGTTGATGATCAGCGCCGAGACCACGAGTCCCATCAGCACTTCGAACGCTTCGCCCGGCATGAAGTAATTGACCACCACGCAGGCGCCCGTCGCCAGGGCCGACACGCCCAGGGCAACCAGCGGCACGCCGCGGCGGTTCAGGTGCAGCAGCGCGCGCGGCGCATTGCCTTGCTTGGCCAGGCCGAACAGCATGCGCGTGTTGCAGTACACGCCGCTGTTGTAGACGGACAGGGCGGCCGTCAGCACCACCACGTTCAGGGCCGTGGCCACCAGGTTGCTGTCGAGTGCATGGAAGATCAGCACGAACGGGCTGCCGCCGGTGACGACGTTTTGCCACGGGTATAGCGACAGCAAAATGCCGAGTGCGCCGATGTAAAAGATCAGGATGCGGTAAATGGCCTGGTTGGTGGCGCGTGGAATCGTCGTGCTTGGGTCGTCCGCCTCGGCCGCCGTGATGCCCACCAGTTCCAGGCCGCCGAACGAGAACATGATGACGGCCATGGCCATCACCAGGCCCTGCCAGCCATTCGGAAAGAAGCCGCCGTGCTGCCACAGGTTGGCCACCGACGCTTGCGGGCCCGCGTCGCCGGAAGCGAGCAGGTACGCGCCGAAGACGATCATGCCGATGATGGCGACCACCTTGATGAGGGCGAACCAGAATTCCATTTCGCCAAACGCTTTGACATTCAACAAACTGATGGCGTTGATGGCGCAAAAGAAGATGAGCGCCGAGACCCAGGTAGGCACGCCCGGCCACCAGTACTGCACATAGATGCCGACGGCCGTCAGCTCGGCCATGCTGACGAGTACATACAGCACCCAGTAATTCCAGCCCGACAGGAAGCCGGGCAGGTGGCCGCAGTATTTGTCGGCAAAATAGCTGAAGGAGCCGGCGACGGGTTCGTCGACCACCATCTCGCCCAGCTGGCGCATGATCAGGAAGGCGATCACGCCGGCGATGCCATAGCCCAGCAGCACGGAAGGGCCGGCCATCTTGATGGTTTGCGCGATGCCCAGAAACAGGCCGGTGCCGATGGCGCCGCCCAGGGCGATGAGCTGGATGTGGCGGCTTTTCAGGCCGCGCTTGAGCTCTTGTGGCTCGGTATTCCCGACTGCCGTCATATGTTTTATCCTGTTTTTACGGGGCTGAGGTCGCTGATTCTAAAGCATGCACGCGCAAAGCAGGAGCGAAATGCATGTTGCACTGCGGAGGCGCAAGAAAAGCCCTGCATCTTCGCCGAACGGCGCGTAAAACGGCGGCCCAGGCGCCCGCGCCCTGCGCGCCGGCCGCGACGATGGCCGGTTCGTACGCGGCCAGAAACTCGGGCGGCAGGCGGCGCGCGCGGCCGCTGCTCAATTCGATGCAGATCAAGTCCCAGCGTGCGCGCACGATGGTGGCGCCGTCGCTGTCGCGGATCAGCTGGAAGCGCCGTTCCATGCTGGAGCGGCCGTCGCTGGCGCACAGCCAGGTGGCCAGGGTCAGCGCTTCGCCGGCCCGCGTCGGCAGCAGGTAATCGTATTCGCCGCGGCGGATCGCCATGGCCCGGTCCAGGCGCCGGTAATCGTCCAGGTCCAGTCCCAGGGTGGCCGAGTGGTGCCAGGCGACATGTTCGCACCAGCGCACGTAGACGGCGTTGTTCGTATGCTGCAAGCCGTCGATGTCGGCCGGTTCGGGCGTGACGGGCAGGGTGTGGGCGTGCGGATAATCCCAGTTCAAGTGCAATCCTTTCGGTACGGTGGCGGCTGATTGTACGGTCTTGCCGTGTTTCCTGTCTGCGGCGCACGCGGCGGAAAACACAGTTTTTCGTGTTGATGTATGATGCATCATAATTTAACAAATCTGAAAATGCCCATGAACCATCCCCTGGACAGCCGGGTGCACGTCAACCTGGGCAAATCCGTGTATGCCATGCTGCGCGAAGCGCTGGCGGCGGGGCGCTTCCAGCCGAATGACCGGCTGCGCATCCGCGAGCTGGCGCTGCAGCTGGGCACCAGCGTCACGCCCGTGCGCGACGCCATGCTGCAACTGGTGCAGGAAGAGGCGCTGGTGCTGCGCTCGCCGCGCGACTTCCGCGTGCCCGTGCTGAGCGTGGCGCGCTACCTGGAAATCCGCGCGCTGCGCCTGGAGCTGGAAGGCTTGGGCGCGGCTGAAGCGGCGCAGCGCATCGACGACGCCACCCTGGCCGACCTGGAACGCCTGCTGCAGGCGAATGAAGACGCCATCGTGCGGCACGACCTGGCGGCGGCCCTGCAATGCAACCAGGCGTTTCACCTGGGCCTGGCGCAGGCGGCCGGCATGCCGACATTGAAACGCTTCGTCGACCATTTGTGGATGCAGACGGCGCCCCTGATCGCCGCCGGCTACGCCAGCTTTTCGCCCGACATGCGGGTGGGCCATCACCACGCCATCATCAGCGCGCTGCGCCAGCGCGACAGCGCGGCCGCGCGGCGCGCCATCGAACAGGACATTCTCGACGGCGGGACGCAGATGCTGGCGTATGTCATGCGCCAGGAGCGCATCCACGCCGGCGCAACCGAACAAGGAAAAGAAAAGGACGAGGAAGAACATGACGCACATTAAGCATAAGACTGAACAGAAAACCGCCATCGTCACGGGCGCCAGCCGCGGCATCGGTCACGCAGTGGCCGAACGCTTCCGCAGCCTGGGCTGGCGCGTCATCACCGTCTCGCGCAGCCCGATTCCCGGCGGCTGCCCGCGCAGCCAGGAGCACAACACGCATGTGTGCATGGATCTGTCGGACCTGAGCCAGATCGGGCAGATGGTCGAGACCCTGCGCCCCATGCTGGGCGACTCGAAACTGCACGCATTGGTCAACAATGCGGGCGTGTCGCCGAAGGGGCCGGGCGGCTCGCGCGTCAATTCGCTGACCACCGACATGCAGACGTGGCAAGAAATGTACAACACGAATTTCTTTGCGCCGCTGGCGCTGACGCGCGGCTTTGCGCAGGAATTGTCGAACGCGCACGGCGCCGTCGTGAACCTGTGCTCGATCGCCGGCTACCGCGTGCACCCGTTTGCCGGCTCGGCCTACGCCAGTTCGAAGGCGGCGCTGGCGTCGCTGACGCGCGAAATGGCCAACGACATGGCGCCGCTGAACGTGCGCGTGAACGCCATCGCACCGGGCGAGATCGACACGGCGATCCTGTCGCCTGGCACCTCGCACATCGTCGACACGCAAATCCCCCTGCGCCGCCTGGGCACGACGGCCGAAGTGGCCGACCTGGTGGAGTTTTTATGCAGCGAGCGCGCCTCGTACATCACGGGTGCGGAAATTCCCATCGACGGCGGCCAGCGCATCTAAGGAGTATCACATGACACAACATATCGGTATCGTCGGCTGCTCGGCCGAAGGTGCAGCCCTGTGCTACCGCACGATCTGCGAAGAGGGCGCGCATGCGCTGGGAGCGTATGAACACCCGGAAGTATCCATGCACACGCCGCCACTGGCGCGCTATGTGGATTGCCTGAACGGGGGCGACCTGGCCGGCGTGGCAGAGCTGATGCTGGCGTCGGCGCGCAAGCTGGCCGCCGCCGGCGCCGAGTTCCTGATCTGTCCCGACAACACCATCCACCAGGCATTCGAGCTGATGGCGCCCCGTTCGCCGCTGCCATGGCTGCATATCGCGGATGTGGTGGCCGCCGAAGCGGCGGCGCGAGGTTTCCATAAAGTGGGCCTGACGGGCACGCGCTGGCTGGTCGACAGCGCCGTGTATCCGGACAGGCTGGCCGCGCGCGGCATCGACTGCGTGCGGCCCGGCGAGGACGCGCGCAGCGAGATCAACCGCATTATCATGGAGGAGCTGGTGCCGGGTGTGGTCAAGGCGAACAGCGTGGCGCGCTTTCAGGCCGTCATCGGCGGTTTGCGCGAGCAGGGCTGCGACGCCGTCATCCTCGGTTGCACGGAAATCCCGCTGATCATCAGCGACGCCAATTCGCCGCTGCCGACGCTCGATTCCACGCGCCTGCTGGCGCGCGCCGCCTTGCGCAGGGCGCTGGCCGCCTGACTATTTGTCCAGCTGCGCCTGCAGCGCGGCCACCACCAGCGCGTGGTCGTCAGCCTGCGCCAGGCCGGAAACGGTGACCGTGCCGACCAGTCCCACGCCGCGTATCAGCAGGGGGAAAGCGCCGCCGTGGCCCGCGTACTCGATGTCGTCGAGGTATTTCACGTCTTCGAAGGTGCTGCCGCGGCTTTTATAGGAAATGCCCATGTAGTAGGAGCTGCGGCAAAAGCGCTGCACCGTGTTGTTCTTGCGGCGTATCCAGTCCGCCTGGTCCGCCGTGGCGCCCGTCATGGCGTGATGGAACAGCACCTGGCCATTGCGCGTGATGTTCACGGTGACGGCCTTGCCCCGCTTGCGCACTTCTTCGACGATCCACAGGCCCACGGCCAGCGCCGCGTCGTTGTCGAAGCGTTCGAATTGCAGGGATTCTTCCTGTTGCGCGAGGGTGTGCAGCAAATCGGCGTAATGATCCATCGTCAGGGAGTCAAGTAGTGGCTGGAAGCGCTACTGTAGCGCAGCATGGGGGCTTTTGTGTAATGCGGCTAAAATAGGCGGCATGAACCTGTCCCTGTTTGCCGATGAAGACCAAGCCCCGGCCGCTCCCGCGCCGCTGGTGCCCGGCTCGTCCGCATCGGTCCTGCTGCGCGGTTTTGCGCTGTCGTATCTGGACGAGGTGCTGCCGGCATTGGACGCCATCGTGCTGGCGGCGCCCCTGCGCCACATGGCCACGCCGGGCGGCTTGCGCATGTCCGTTGCCATGAGCAATTGCGGCACCCTGGGCTGGGTCACGGATGGACGCGGCTACCGCTATGCGCGGCTCGATCCGTCCAGCGGCCGTCCCTGGCCGGCGATGCCGCCCGTGTTCCTGCGCCTGGCGCAGCAGGCGGCGCTGGCGGCCGGCTATCCGGGCTTCACTCCCGACGCTTGCCTGGTCAACCGCTATGCGCCTGGAGCGCGCATGGCGCTGCACCAGGACCGCGATGAGTGCGATTTTAATGCGCCCATCGTTTCCGTCTCGCTGGGCCTGCCCGCCATCTTCCTGTTCGGCGGGGCGGAGCGGGCCGACAAGGCGGCGCGCATCGCCTTGTTGCATGGCGACGTGGTGGTGTGGGGCGGCGCCGACCGCCTGCGCTTCCACGGCGTGGCGCCCATGAAAGAGGGCGAACACGCGGTGCTGGGCGCGCAGCGCATCAATTTGACGTTTCGCAAGGCCGGCTGATTCGTCAATATGCCCCAATAATGCAAGTTACTTGCAAATGTGATTGTTTTTCTTCATTATATGCAACTTGTTTGCATATGGAGCCATCACCATGAAGCGCGATTCCCTTTCCACCCCCCTGCCCGACGTGGCGGCCGGCCCCCATCTGGGCAGCCCCATGCCGCTGGACTGGGTCGGCATGCAGGGCATCGCCTTGCCCCAGTGGCTCGAAGAGGGCGGGCAGGCGCAGCAAGTGCATGCCTGGGCCGACGTGCAAGTCGATTTGCCCGACCCGCACATCAAAGGCATCCACATGTCGCGTTTGTATCTGCTGCTCGATGCGTTTGCCGCCGCGCAGCCGCTCGATGCGGGCGCGCTGGCGGCCATGTTGCGGCGCATGGTGGACAGCCACGCCGATTGCGGCAGTACGCAGGCGCGCTTGACGCTGGCCTTTCCCGTGCTGCGACGCCAGTTGGCGCTGCTGACGGCGGGGCTGTCTGGCTGGAAGTCGTATCCCGTGCGCCTGCAGACCAGTGTTTCTCCGCAGGGCTTTGCCCTGTCCCTGACGGTAGAAATCGGCTATTCGTCGACCTGTCCGTGCTCGGCGGCGCTGTCGCGACAACTGCTTGCCGACGCCTTTGCTGCGCAGTTTGGCGCGGGCGGCATCGACGGCGGCGCTGCGCGCGACTGGCTGCAGGAGCATGCCAGCCTGGCCACGCCGCATAGCCAGCGCAGCACGGCGACGGTCACCGTGCCATTGACAGAGCAGGCGGAACTGGATCTGTTTCCCCTGATCGACCTGGTGGAAGCGGCGCTGGCGACGCCCCTGCAGACGGCCGTGAAACGGGCCGACGAGCAGGCGTTCGCGCGCCTGAATGGTGCTAACCTGATGTATGTGGAAGACGCGGCCCGCCGCGTGCAGGCCGCGCTGGCGCCACGCTGTGCGCAGGCGCGTGTTACCGTACGGCATATGGAAAGCCTGCATCCGCACGATGCCGTGGCGCAGGCGGGCCAGCTTGCCTGAGTTTTTCACTCAACCACCGTGGAGGAAGACAGCATGCCGCAGAAAATCGCGCAGGAGACTGGCGAAGGCAGCCTGGAAGAGGAAGTGGAGCGCGAACGGCGCGAACATGCGCTGATCGACGAGGAAAAGCTGGGCATGGACGAGCTGGAAGAAGAGCATTTGAAGCGGGAACGCCAGCCGGGCGCGCCCGCAGGGCGTTAGCGCGCATGCACTGTATCAGCGCTGGCATCGCGCCACGCTGCCCGGTACAATTTCGCTTTGTCCTATTCTCCCCCAGCCCCGGAGGCCCATGAAATATCGCGCATTCTTCCAGTTCATCCTCGGCTTGACAGGCGCCACTCTGGCCGCCTCGCAAGTCCAGGCTACCACCATCTGCACCGCCATGGCCGACGCCAAAACGGGCGCCGTCTTGCTGCAAGAGGGTAATTGCATCGACCGCGTCACCCCCGCATCCACGTTCAAGATTGCGCTCAGCCTGATGGGCTACGACGCCGGCTTCCTCAAGGACGAGCACAAGCCCAGCCTGCCATACCGCCAGGGCTATGTGGACTGGGGCGGCGAAGCCTGGCGCCAGGATACGGACCCGTCGCGCTGGATGCAGTATTCCGTCGTCTGGTATTCGCAGCAGATCACGCAGGCGCTGGGCGCCGAGCGCTTCCAGAAATACGCCAAGGCTTTGCCCTATGGCAATGCGGACGTCTCGGGCGACCCGGGCAAGGATAACAGCCTGGAGCGCTCGTGGATCAGCTCTTCGCTGAAGATATCTCCGCTGGAACAGCTGGGCTTCTTGCGCAAACTGGTCAATTATCAGCTGCCCGTGAGCAAGCAGGCGATGCAGGAAACGCATCGCTTGACGCGCCTGGCCGATGTGGGCGGCTGGCAAGTGCATGGCAAGACGGGCGCGCGGCCTTCCCGCGCAAGGCCGACGGCAGCTTTGATGAAGCGCATGGCTATGGCTGGTTCGTGGGCTGGGCCAGCAAGGGCGAGCGCAGCATCGTCTTCGCGCGCCTGGTGCAGGACGAGCAGAAAGGCCTGCCATCGGCGGGCCTGCGCACGCGCGACGCCATGCTGAAGGAATTGCCGGCCCTGCTGGAGCAGGCGCAGAAGTGACGGCCAGCATCGTTGCCGCCACCTTCATCGCGACCGAGGGCGACTGCCTGGAAGCCGTCATCGAGGTGGGCGACCAGCGCCTGCACGTGATGGACGAGTTTGGTGGTGGGCAGATGGCCGCCGGCACGCAAGTTCAGCTCGAACTGTCGCCCATGCCCAGCGAGCGTGACGACTGGGACGCCATCTTCCGCGCCAACCCAGGCCGGGAAAAACGCCTGCTACGCCTCGACGGCTGGCGCTACCTGGCGCTGGGCGTCGTGACCCAGGTTGACCCGGTCATCTGCGACTGTGGCTTGCTGCAAGTGGAAGACGCGTTTCACACGCGCGACGTGCGCTGCGTGGGGGCCTATGTCGGCGTCACGCTGGCGCGCCTGGATGCTTGCCTGGCGTAAAATCCGGCCCGCTTTGTTGCCCGCCCTATATACTTGCTGAAACGGATCATCCGGCATCAGACAAGGTTACAAGCATGGCATCAGGCATGGAGCAGTTTCAGGAAAAAGCACGACAGGCGCTGGCACAGGCGCGCACGCTGATCGTTCGCGTAGCGGGCGTGGCGTGGGCAAAGGCGGTGGCGCTGTACCGGCGCGGCCATGCTCACTTGATGACCTTGCCGCCCGTGCGGCGCGCGCTGGTGCTGGGCCTGTGGTCGTTTCTGGCCATGCTGGCGCTGCTGACTTTATACATGCTGCTGCTGATCCCCTTGACACCCAGCATCCACGACTTGCGCCAGGCGCGCGCGGCCGCACCGAGCACCATGGTCAGCGCCGACGGCAAGGAACTGGCCCGCTTCGACCAGGGCTTGCAGGAACGGGTCTCGTTAAAGCAGATTTCGCCGAATGTGATCAGCGCCTTGATCTCGACGGAAGACCACCGTTTCTACGAACACCACGGCATCGACTTCACGCGCACGGCCGGCGCCATCTTGCACACGGCCGGGGGCAATCCCCAGGGCGGTTCCACCATCACGCAGCAGCTGGCGCGCAATATGTTCCCAGAGGAAATCGGCCGCTCGCGCAACCTGAACCGCAAGCTGAAGGAGCTGATCACGGCCCTCAAAATCGAGGCCACCTACAGCAAGACTGAAATCCTGGAAGCCTACCTGAATACGGTGCCCTTCCTGTACAACACCTTCGGCATCGAAATGGCGGCCCGCACGTATTTCGACAAGCCCGCGTCGCGCCTCGATATCCTGGAAAGCGCCACCCTGGTCGGCATGCTCAAGGGCACGAATTACTACAATCCTGTCGGTAATCCCGAACGCTCCTTGCAGCGCCGCAACGTGGTGCTGGGCCAGATGCGCAAGCATGACGTCATCGACGAGGCGCGCTACAAGCAGTTGATCAAGCGTCCGCTGCGCCTGCATTTCGAGCGCCAGAGCGAACGGGCGCAGTCGGACAGCCATTTCACGGCCTATGTGCGCAAGTGGCTGATCGACTGGGCCGACGAGAACGATTACAACCTGGAACTGGACGCCCTGGTGGTGCACACCACGCTCGACCACGATTTGCAGCAGGCGGCCGAGCGCGCCGTCGAGCGTCAGGCCAACGCCTTGCAGGCCATCGCCGACGTGGAATGGAGCCGCGCCGGCGTGCCGTCGTCCACCTCGACGGGCATGTACGCGGGCATGCTGGGCGGCAGCGTGCCGTTCGATTATTTCTGGAAATCGCATCCGGCTCTGCTGGATGCTTTCGTGCGCGAATCGGCCGACTACCGCAAGCTGACGGCCGCCGGCGGCACGCCGGACGATGCGCTGGCGCAACTGAAGGGCGACCGCGCCTTCATGGCGGCCCTGCGCAAGTCGAAGACGCACCTGGAAGCGGGCTTTGCGGCCATGGACCCGGCCACGGGCGCCGTGCGTGCCTGGGTGGGCAGCCGCGACTTTGCGCGCGAACAGTTCGACCATGTATCGCAGGCGGCGCGCCAGCCCGGCTCCACCTTCAAGCCCATCGTGTATGGCGCGGCGCTGGAAAAGGGTCTCAGTCCCGAGCATGTGTATCGCGATGAAGTGATGGATATCAAGGCGGCCGACGGCACCAAATGGCGCCCGACCGACATGAGTGGCACCACGGGCCGCGACATGAGCATGCGCGATGGCCTCGTGTACTCGAAAAACACCATCACGGCGCAAGTGATGCAAGACGTGGGCTTGCCGCCGATCATCAAGCTGGCGCGCGCGCTGGGCATCCGCGACAGCAAACTGGAAAAAGTGCCGTCGCTGGCGCTGGGCACCAGTCCCGTTACCTTATTGGAAATGGTCAACGCCTACGCCAGCATCGCGGCCCAGGGCGAGGCGCGCCTGCCGTTCGTCGTCACGCACATCACCGACCGCGAAGGCAAGGTCATCGCCCGTTTCGGCGAAGACAAACCCCGGCGCGCCATGCAGGCAGAATCGGCGGCCACCCTGACGGACATGATGCGCGGCGTGATCGACCGTGGCACGGGCACGGCCATCCGCAGCCGCTTCGGCATCCGCTCCGACGTGGCCGGCAAGAGCGGCACCACGCAAAACAATGCGGACGGCTGGTTTATTTTGATGCATCCGGAACTGGTGGGCGGCGCCTGGGTGGGCTTCAACGACGCGCGCGTCACCATGCGCAGCAATTACTGGGGCCAGGGCGGCCACAATGCTGTGCTGGTGGTGGGCGACTTCTTCAAGACGGCGCTCGATACGGGCAAGCTGTCGCGCGATGCCATCTTTCCCGGAGGCAAGCCGCCACCGCCGCTGCGCCACGTGGAACCGGTCGAGGAGCCACAGGACGAACCGGTGGAAGAGCCGGGCGATTTGCTGCAGGAAGGCACGCCGCCAGCGCCGCTGGCCGTGCCGGCCGAAGGCGAGGGCGGGCAGGAGTCGCATGGCAAGGCGGTGTCGGAGCCGGTACCGATGCCAGCTCCGGCACCGCAGCCGGCGCCTGCACCGCAAGGTTAATCCGCTGTGTCGATGGGGTTGGGGAGGCAGTACTTCTGGAAAGCCGCTAACGCGTGAAACCATATATTCAACTTACCATACGCACGAAGGCGCCCACGGAGTCATGGGCGGTTGGCGAACAATTCATCGGCACGCTGGAGGAGCACGCCGGATTGCTCTTGCCGGAGCAGATATCGCATAATCCGGATAAATTCACCGAATCTTACGCCGGAAAAATGGCGATGGAAGAGCACTGGGCAGCACCTTGTACCTTGCGTTTTGACGGCGGCATGTTTGAAGTGGCGGAAGAATTCGCATGGCGACGAAAAAAAGCCATCAAGTCTACCGGCTATGTGAGCCACACAAAGCGTAATATCCGTGGCCAGATCGTGCCCGGTGGCGTGAGTTTCACGTCAGCGTATAGCCAGAACGTCGATTTTCATATGCTCTTCAAGCAGTGGTGCCATATCTTTCCGCCTCAGATCGCGATGCTGCATCCCTTCCTTCCCCTTGAATTGGCAAGCCTCGGCCGCTACGATAGTTTTCGCCTGGGATCGTTCAATGCGTCCCTCAGGCCGGACATTCCGGAAGCAGCGTGGGGCATGTTCTATGGGCCGGACTTTTGTCCGCGCATCGATGTGGAGCGGCTGCTGGCCGCTGGATTTTTCGTGGAAAAGATGGGTGAGGGTATCCTGGTCAGGGTAACGGAACGTATTGAAGATGTTGAAAATGACTTCCCAATGTTTTTACGACGGCGCGCGGAACTCAAGTGCCTGTTTCCTGTCGGATTTTTCCTGAATAAGGAGTGAGCGGCAAGAGCCTGGAGCGATGCCTGTGGCCTTGATGCCCGCCGACTTCATAGTGTATTGCGCTTCAACCCCGCTTCCCGCACGAACACTTGCAGCGCAGGCATGGTCTGCCGGTGCAGCGCTTTCAGTTCCGCTTGCAGCTTGGGCGTGATGGCCAGGCTGCCGTCCGCTTGCTGGCGCACGGGCAGGCCCAGCGCTTGTGCCATTTCCACCGGGTAATTCGTGAAGTCGCCGTACGGGCGCTTGCCGTCGACGGACGGGGTGGGCCAGTAGCCTTCGGCCAAATAGTCTTCCGCGCCCATGGCCAGCATTTCCAGCGGCATCCACGACTGTTGCCGCAGCAGTGATACATGCCGGGCAGTCAAGGTGAAGGGCGCCTTGCCGTTGGCATAGCTGCCCGGTTTCAGGTCGGCCATCTGCACGAAGTGGGGCAGCATTTGCGACGCTTCCATCAGGCGTTGCGCGGCCAGCGCCGCATCCTTGCTGGCGATGACTTGCATGGCCAGTGCCAGGGTATCGCCCTTGCCCAGCGGGTACGCCGGATTGAGCATGGGCGCGCCGCTTTCCACGGGCGACCAGCCGATGTTGAAACGTCGTATCAGCGCCAGGTGCTGCACATTGAGCACCTTGGGCAGCGGCGCGTCGAGGGTGGCCAGGATGCGCTGGTGCACGGCGCGGGGCAGGCCGCCGTCGGCTGCGCGCGCGAGCACGGGAGAGCACAGCAGGGCGCCGGCGAGGCGCAGAAGCTGGCGCCGCATGGGTTGGATCTGGCGCGACATCATGGCGCCGTCAAGTCTTGACGCTGGAATTCGATGCGGTTGTCATGATAGTCCCACTTGGTGTAGGGCCCGAACACGCGCCGGTTTTCCTTGCTGTCGGCATTCGATTGCTCGCGCTTCATGCGGCGCACCAGCGCCGGGTCGACGAGTGGCGCCGTCGTTGCGCCGAACACCTCGTGCCGTACACTCTGCCTGGCGTCGGCGCCGCGTGAAATGATGGTGAGCTTGCGCGTAGCGGGATCGAAGTACAGGCGCATGGCGAAGGTGTTCATATCCTGCAGATACAGGCCATCGTCGCGCCACTGGGCATGGAAATAGTCGCCGCAGACGGCCTTCGGCTCGCGTTTCCATTCGCAGGCGAGCAAGATCAACAGGTGATGGTCATCGAGCTGCTTGATTGAAACACGGGCCTTGGAATAGCCCCAGGTGCTGGGCGGCACGGTCGTCGACGAGAGCAGCTTGTACTCGCCCATCAGCTTGGGCATGGGCGCTTGCGCGGCGGCGCCGGTACAAACGGTGAAGGCGGCCGCCGCAAGGGCACCGTGTATCCAGGAAAAGGGTGTCATGATGGTGCCATAAAAAAGTTGCCATATTATAAGTGACAACTTTCTTTGGGCAACGCGCAATTGCACGCGCCCGAGTGCGTTACTTCAGCTTGCTCAACTCCGCTATGTCGATTTTGACGACCTTGTCGCCCACGGCGGCCACCAGCGCCTTGAAGTGGGGCGTCGCGTAATGCGCCGTCAGCGCGGCCTTGTCGGTCCATTCTTCCAGCATGATGAAGCGGGTGGGGATTTTGTTGTCGAGATGTAACTCGTAGCGCAGGCAGGCGCTTTCGACACGGCTGGGCGGTACGACGGTTTCCAGGGCGGCGCGCACGGCGTCGATATGGTCAGCTTGGGCATCGATGGTGGCGACGACGATCAGGGTCATGGTGGTCCTTGTAAAGTGGTGGGGCGGGTGCAGCTTAGCGCATCTTGCCCTTTCTTGCCCATCAGTCCTAGTCTGGCTGCGCCGAAACAGTTTCTGCCGCAGCCAGACAATCAAGCTAAACCTACGCCGCCTGCAGCGCCCCGATCTGCTCGAAGGCGCCCGTCAATGCCTGCGCTCTTGCCGCGTCGCTGACCTTGACGCCATCGATGCGGGCGCGGCGCCAGACAGTTAGGCCAGTTTGATCACGGCCAGCATGTCATTGCCATCGGCATCCATGCCTTTTTCCACGAAATCCATGCTGGCATAGAAATTTTTTGCATTGGCATTGCCGGGCTTGTAGCAAATTTCAATGCTGCGCGCGTCCGGGCGGGCGCGGATTTCTGCCAGCGCCAAGGCGAGGGCGGCGCGGCCATGACCCTGTCCCTGGCGCCGCTGATCGATCATGAAGCGCCAGATCTGGTAATGGCCGGGCGGATCGTCGTCGTCGGGCGAGACGAACATCAGGAAACCGATCACCTCCTCATCGCCATACACGGCGCGCGTATGCATGGTGGCGGGATAGAAACTCGCTTGCGCGATGGAATAGTCGTTGCTGGCCAGATAGTCGCGCTGCTGGGGCAGCAAAGGCAGTTCGCTGATGATGTCAAAATTGTCGGCGGTGACGGGGCGCAGGCTGATGAGCATGTTCAATCAATGGAATGTAAGGACCAGGCCTGCCAGTATGAAGAAAAATTACTCAATAGGCAACGTTGTTGCGTCGCCAGCTCCAAACAGCTGCGCCATGGTCTGGCGCAGCCAGCGGTTCGACGCATCTTGGTGGTAGCGCTCGTGCCAGTGCTGCTTGACTGAAAAGCTGGGCAGCGCCACGGGCAAAGGCAGGATGCGGAACGCTTCGTGATCCTGCATTTGCAGCGCGTAGCGGTACGGTACCGTGACGATATACTGCGTTTCGGCGACGATGCGCGACACGCCCAGGAAGCTGGGCAGTTTCAGCACGATGCGCCGCTGCACGCCGGCCGCCGCCAGCACCTTTTCCACGATGGAGTGGCCCGTGCCCGAGCTTTTCACTTCGATATGCCCCTCTTGCAGGAACTGTTCCACAGTAATCGTTTCGCGGATGCGCGGGTGCGCGTGCGCCACCAGGCAGACAAAATGCTGGTCGAACAGTTTCTGCTGATAAAACCCTGATTCCAGGTGCGGCATGAAGCCCACCGCCAGGTCCACTTCGCCCCCTTCCAGCCGCGCCGGCGTATCGGTGGCGATCTTCGACACGTCCAGCGTGATGCCGGGGCCGATCTGCTGCAGATGGTTGAGCAGGGTGGGCAGCAGCACGATTTCGCTGATGTCCGTCATGCAGATGGCAAATTCGCGCGTGCTGGCGGCCGGGTCGAACACGGGCTGGTCGGCCAGCGCGTGCTGCCAGGCGGCGATCGCCGCGCGCACGTCCTGCACGGCGTTCTGCGCGCGCGGCGTCGGCTCCATGCCTTTCGAGGTGCGCGCGAACAGGCGGTCGCCGAAGTGCGTGCGCAGCTTGCCCAGGCCGATGCTCACCGTCGACTGCGGCAAACCCAGGTTTTCCGCCGCGCGCGTCACATTGCGGCTTTTATAGATCTCGTCAAAGATGAACAGCAGTTCGATATCGAAGCGCGACATAAGAAGATTCCACCATTATTTAAAAACGTGATTGTGGCTATTGTATTCCATCGCTTTACCAAATATTGACCTGTCGGCACACTGCTTGCCATACCAAGAGCACGGAAAACGTGCATCGCGCAAGCACACAGATCAATTGGAGGAAAGAAATGGAAGCTACCCACAAGCCGTCGGTATTGATTGTCGGCGGCGGCATCGGCGGCATGGCCGCTGCCCTGTCCCTGTCCCTGTCGCGCCTGGGGCTGGCCGTCACCGTGCTGGAACAGGCATCGACCCTGGGCGAGATCGGCGCCGGCATCCAGCTGGCGCCCAACGCCTTCGCCGCGCTCGACGCGCTGGGCGTGGGCGAACGCACGCGTGCCAAGGCCGTCTTCACGGAGCGCCTGGTGATGATGGATGCCGTCGATGCCGCCAAAGTGGGCACCTTTGTCGTCGATGCGGCCTTCCGTGAACGCTTCGCCAATCCCTACGCCGTGATCCACCGCGCCGACATCCACGGCGCCATCCTCGACGCGGTGCGCACCTCGCCGCTGATCACCTTCGTGACGTCGTCGCAGGTGACGGACGTGGTGGAAGACGACACGGGCGTCACCGTGCGGGATGGGGCAGGGCGCAGCTTCCGCGCCGATGTACTGATCGGCTGCGATGGCGTGAAATCCGTGATCCGCGAGCGCATCGTGGGCGATGCGGTGCGCGTTTCCGGCCACGTGGTGTACCGCGCCGTGGTGCCGGCCGCCGACATGCCGGCCGACTTGCGCTGGAACGCGCCCGTCGTCTGGGCCGGCCCGAACTGCCACCTCGTGCACTACCCGCTGCGCAATGGCGAGCAATACAACCTGGTGGTGACTTTCCATAGCCGCGATCAGGAAGAGTGGAATGTCACAGACGGCAGCAAGGAAGAAGTGCTGTCGTATTTCGACGGCATCCATGCGCAGCCGCGCCAGCTGCTGCACAAGCCCACATCGTGGAAACGCTGGAGCACGGCCGACCGCGACCCCGTCGCCAACTGGAGCACCAGGCGCATGACTCTGCTGGGCGACGCGGCCCACCCGATGCTGCAATACCTGGCGCAAGGCGCCTGCATGGCGCTGGAAGACGCCGTGACCCTGGGCGAAGCCGTGCGCGCCTGCGATTTCGACATGGCCGCCGCCTTTGCGCTGTATCAGCGTTCGCGCATCGCCCGCACGGCCCGCGTGGTGTTATCGGCGCGCGAAATGGGCCGTTTGTACCACGCCAAGGGCGTCGAACGCCTGGTGCGCAACGACTTGTGGCGCGGGCGCAGCAATGCCCAATTTTATGACGCGCTGGCCTGGCTGTATGGCTGGACGGCGCAAACCTGCCTGGCCACCACCGAGAAGGACGCAGCATGACTTCCCATCAAACGCCCGAACGCGAGGCCCTGTACCAGGCACTGAGCGGCATGCATCTGTCGCCGCTGTGGCAATCCTTGCACACGCTGGTGCCGCCGCACCCGACGGCGCCGTATGCGCCCGCACTGTGGCGCTATGCGGACATCGCGCCCCAGCTGGCGCGTGCCGGCGAAGTGATTACCGCGCACGAAGCCGTGCGCCGCGTCCTGGTGCTGGAAAACCCGGCCTTGCCGGGCCGCTCGTCCATCACGCAATCGCTGTACGCGGGCTTGCAGCTGATTTTGCCCGGCGAAGTGGCACCGTCGCACCGCCACAGCCAGTCCGCGCTGCGCTTCGTCGTCAGCGGGCAGGGCGCCTATACGACGGTGGCGGGCGAGCGCACCACCATGCACCCGGGCGACTTCATCATCACGCCCTCGTGGACCTGGCATGACCATGGCAACCTGGGCGTGGATGGTGTCTGCGAGCCGGTGGTGTGGCTCGATGGCCTCGATATTCCCATGCTGCGCTATTTCGACTCGGGCTTTGCGGAAAATGACACGGAAGACAGTCAGATCGTCACGCGCCCGGAAGGCCAGAGCCTGGCCCGCTACGGCTACAACATGGCGCCCGTGAAGCAGCAGCACGAGGGCGCCACCTCGCCCATCTTCAACTACCCGTATGCGCGGTCGCGCGAGGCGCTGGACCTGCTGTCGCGCACGGACGCCATCGACGACTGGCACGGCTACAAGCTGCGCTACACGAATCCGCTGACGGGCGGCTCGCCCATGCCCACCATGGCTACCTTCATGCAGCTGCTGCCCAAAGGATTCAAGGGCAAGCGCGCACGCAGCACCGACGGCACCGTCTACAGCGTCGTCGAGGGGCGTGGCAGCGTGGATATCGGCGGCCAGCGCTTCGATTTCGCCCCGCGCGACACCTTTGTCGTGCCGTCGTGGGCCAGCGTGGCTTTCGACTGCCCGCAGGACGATGTCGTGCTGTTCAGTTTTTCCGACCGACCCGTGCAACAAGCCATGGGCGTGCTGCGCGAGCAGTTTTTGACCGATTGATTTTTTTGACAGGATTTTGACATGAGCAACTTCATCTTCGCCCCCCAAGCCATCGCCGGCCTGCCCATCCTCGGCACGGAGGCACAGTTTCCCGTGCGCCGCATCTACTGCGTGGGCCGCAACTACGCCGCCCATGCGCGCGAAATGGGTTTTGATCCCGACCGCGAACCGCCATTCTTCTTTTGCAAGCCGAACGACGACCAATCCGTCGTGCCCGTGCTGCCCGGCGTGACGGCCACGGTGCCGTATCCGGCGCAGACGTCGAACTACCACCATGAAATCGAACTGGTGGTCGCCATCGGCAAGGGCGGCAAGGACATCGCGCTGGAGGACGCGGCCGCGCACATCTTCGGCTACGGCGTGGGCCTGGACATGACGCGGCGCGACCTGCAGATGCGCATGCGCGAACAGGGTCGCCCGTGGGAAATCGGCAAGGCTTTCGACTATTCGGCGCCCATCGGCGCGCTCACGCCGATGGCCGACAGCGGTGAAATCACCACGGGCGCCATCGTGCTGGAAGTCGATGGAAAAATCGTGCAGACGAGCGACCTCACGCACCTGATCTGGTCCGTGAATGAAGTCATTGCCAATCTGTCGACCCTGTTCGAGCTGCAGCCGGGCGACATCATCATGACGGGCACGCCCGAAGGCGTGGGCGCCGTCACCAGCGGGCAGACCATGGCGGCGCGCATCGCCGGCCTGACGCCGATCAAGGTCGCCGTGCAATAAACATCCCCTGGCCAGCGCGGCACAGATCGCGCAGCCCGACAGCACCATCACACATAATAATGGAGACCCTCATGACGACCCAGCCCGGCACCGATGTCCAGCACTTCCTCGACCAGCACCCGTTTTCCCGCTACCAGAAGCTGATCCTCTGGCTATGCTTTTTGATCGTCGCCATCGACGGCTTCGACACGGCCTCGATCGGCTTCATCGCGCCCGCCATCCGCGCCGAATGGGGTTTGACACCCGCCGCGCTGGCCCCCCTGTTTGGCGCCGGGCTGTTTGGCCTGATGGCCGGCTCGTTCCTGTTCGGCCCCCTGGCAGACCGCTACGGCCGCCGTCCCGTGCTGATCGTCTCCGTCGCCTTCTTCGGCGCGGCCAGCTTGCTGTCGGCCTGGTCAACGGACTTGACGATGCTGCTGGTGCTGCGCTTCCTCACGGGGCTGGGCCTGGGCGGTGCCATGCCCACCTCCGTCACCATGACGTCCGAATACTGTCCGCAGCAGCGCCGTTCCGGCCTCGTGACCATGATGTTTTGCGGCTTTACCATCGGTTCCGCACTGGGCGGCCTGGCGTCGGCGCAGCTGCTGCACCTGATCGGCTGGCGTGGCGTGCTGATGCTGGGCGGCGCCTTGCCGTTGCTGCTGGTGCCCGTGCTGCTGCTGGCGCTGCCCGAATCCTTGCGCTGGCTGGTATTGAAAGGACGCGACGGTAGCCAGGTGCTGAAGATTGTCCGTCGCATCGCGCCCGCCCTGGCCGACTTGCCGCGCTTGGTAGTCAGCGACAAAAAACTCGCCGGCTCGCCCATGGCCGAATTGTTCCGTCCCGGCGTGATCGGGGGAACCTTGCTGCTGTGGTCCACGTTTTTCATGAGTTTATTGATCATTTACCTGCTCTCGAGCTGGATGCCGACCCTGTTGAATGGCAATGGCTTGTCCCTATCGAATGCCTCGCTGGTGACGATGATGTTCCAGGTGGGCGGCACGGTCGGCGCCATTTTGCTGGGCCGCTGGATGGACCGCTACAGCCCGCATAAAGTGCTGAGCGTCGCCTACCTGGCCGCCGCCGGCTGCATCGTCGTCGTGGCACTGTCGGGCAGCAGCCTGGCCTTGCTGGTGCTGGCCGTGTTTGGCGTGGGCTTCGGCGTCAGCGGCTCGCAAGTGGGCGCCAATGCGCTGGCCGCCGCCTTTTACCCCACGTCGAGCCGCGCCACGGGTGTCAGCTGGGCGGCGGCCGTGGGCCGCAGCGGTTCCGTGCTGGGTTCCATGGCCGGTGGCCTGATGCTGACCTTAAAACTTGATAACGAAACCATCTTCTTTTTGCTGGCCATTCCCGCCGTGCTGGCGTCCCTGGCGCTGCTGGCCATGGGCCGCCTGATGCGCGCCCGCAGTAGCTCTGCCACCGTTCCCGCCACCCTGAAAGAGAGCACCGTATGAAATTGCATGGCTATTACCGCAGCTCCGCGTCCTACCGCGTGCGCATTGCGCTGAACTTGAAAAACCTCCACGCCGACACGGCTTATGTGCACCTGAGCCGCAATGGCGGCGAGCAGTTCACGCCCGCGTTTTCCAGCCTGAACCCGCAGCAGCAGCTGCCCGTGCTGGAGGACGGCGGCGCCGTGCTGACGCAATCGCTGGCCATCATCGAATACCTGGACGAGATGCAGGCGGGGCACAAACTGCTGCCGGCCGACGCGCCGGGCCGCGCCCGCGTGCGCCGGCTGGCCATGGTCTGTGCCTGCGACATCCACCCGCTGAACAACCTGCGTGTCCTGAATTACCTGACGGGACCTTTGGCCCTGTCGCTGGAACAGAAGAACGCATGGTATTTGCACTGGACTCATCTGGGACTGGCCGCGCTGGAAGCGGAACTGGCGAGCAGCGTGCACACGGGCCTGTTCTGCCATGGCGATACGCCGACCCTGGCCGATTGCTGCCTGGTGCCGCAGGTCTACAACGCGCTGCGCTTCCACTGCGACCTGGCGCCGTATCCGACCATCCTGCGCATCGTCGCGCACTGCGAGGCGCTGCCGGCGTTCTGCGAAGCGCACCCGGATACACAGCCAGACGCAGAATAAAAAACACTAAAAATGGAGACAAGCATGAGAAAAATCAAGGCCATCACCATGGCGCTGCTGGGCGCGTGCGCCTGCACCAGCGCCCACGCGCAAAGCGGCGTCACCCTGTACGGAGTGCTCGATAGCTCCGTGGCCTACACGACGAATACCAACGCGGCCGGCGACAGCGTCACCAAGATGCCCACCTTGACGGGTTCACTGCCGTCGCGCTTCGGCTTGAAGGGCGTGGAAGACCTGGGCGGCGGCTTGCAGGCCATCTTTGCGCTGGAATCGGGCTTCGGCGTCGACACGGGCATCGCGGGGCAGGGCGGGAGACTGTTCGGCCGCCAGTCGTACGTGGGCTTGAAGGGCCGTTATGGCAGCGTGATGCTGGGGCGGCAAATGAATATGTCGTTCTGGGCCACACAAAAATCCGACATCATGGGGCCGGCCCTGTTTTCCATCAGCAGCCTCGATCTGTACCTGCCGAATGCGCGCAGCGACAACGCCATCGGCTACCTGGGCACGTTTTCCCACGTGACGGTGGGCGCCACCTACAGCCTGGGCCGCGATGCCTCGGCGGCGGGCGGGCCGGCGGCCACGGGCTGCGCAGGTGAAGTGGCGGGCAATGCGAAGGCTTGCCGCCAAATCACCGCCTTGCTGGGCTACGACACGGGCCGCTATGGCGCCACGGCCTCGTATGACATCATGTATGGCAACGCGGGCGCGGCCAACGGCCTCACGTCGAGCCGCAACTTCGACCGCCGTGTGATCGCCAGCGCCTATGCCATGCTCGACCAGCTGAAAATCGGCGGCGGCGTGATCGACCGCACCATCCGCGCCGCCACGGGGCCAGTCGACTCGCAACTGCTGTATGTGGGCGCCGCCTGGCCGGTCGTGCCCGCGCTGGTGCTCGATGGACAAATCGCCAAACTGGCCGTCAAGCACAGTCCGAACGACTCCATCCTGGCCACCGTGCGCCTGACCTATCATTTATCCAGGCGCACGGCTATCTACAGCGCCATCGGCCGCATGGATAACGATGGCGCGGCCGCCGTGGCGCTGGACGCGGGCGGCACCGTGGGCGCGGGGCGCACGCAGAATGGCGTGATGGCGGGCCTGCGCCACTTCTTTTGACGTAGTCCTATGAGATGCCTTGCATGTCGTGGCGGTAGCGCGCGGGCGGCAGCTCGAACTGGGTCTTGAAGAAGCGGGTGAACGCGCTTTGCGAGGAAAAGCCCAGGCGCTCGCTGATTTCCACCACGCTCATGCTCGTTTCGCGCAGCAAACGGCGCGATTCGCGGCTCTTGGCGCGCAGTTCCAGCGCGCGGAACGAGGTCTGCTCCTGCTGCAACTGGCGCTGCAAGGTCCAGCGGTTCATCGCCAGGCCATCGCACAGTGCCGGCAGCAGCGAAGCGCCGTCGGCATCGCCTGCACCTTGCTGGCCCAGTAAATCGATGATGGCTTGCTCCACGCGGGCCGAAAACAGCTGCGCGCCCTGCAGCTGCTGCAATTGTCCCTGCGCGTGCCGCAGCGCGTGCGGCGCCAGCATGGCGTTGAACTGGGCAAAGGGCCGGTCCAGCGCAGGCGCGTCAAACGTCAGCGTGTTGCGCGCCTGGCCGAAGATGGCGGCGGCGCCGAAACACTCGGAAATGGCCGGCGCGAACCACGGCGCCTTGCCCTGGAAGCCGGCGTGGAAGGCGGTGGCCGCGCCATCGTCGTAGGCGCGCGCCACCAGCGACAGCATGCGGAAATTGGCCAGGGCCTGCATGGCGCCCCCTAGCGGGCAGAACTCGGACAGGTACTCGATCTCGATGCGCGTGCCATTTTCGCTCATCAGCATGAAGTCGAATTCGCCGATCAGGCCGCGCAAGTGCAGCAGCTCGTGCAGGGCGCTGCGCAGGGTGGGGCGGTTGAAGCAGACGTGGGCGATGCCCGAGTAATGCGCGAACCAGTGCGTCACATCGAGGTCAAGAATGGCCCGGTGCTGCGGCAACTGCTGGGCGTAGGCCGTCATGCGGCGGTGCCGCTCGGCGTTGATGCGCCCGCCAGGTTCCGTGAGCTGCGCCGGCGTGATGCCAGTGTGGCGGAAAAAGTCGGCGGGGTCGTGGCCATTGGCCTGCATGGCGCGTGCGCATTGCTGCGCGATGCGGTTCGAAACCGTGCGCGTGTCGGGTTTGTGCAAGGGTGTCTCCTGCTTGTTGTAGTAATTTTTCACAAATATTAGCACTTTGTAGGAGATTGTTGGTTATTGTGCCCTCTAACCAAAAATTGTTCTCGCGGGTATAAAACGCGTGTTGCGCAGTCAAGAAACTCACGCATTCTCACGCTATATTGTTTTCGGCCGGCCTTGCTGCCGCGCCTTGATACCTACAAAAACAGTCTTGGAGATAATGATGAATTGCACTATGAAACCGATGGCCCGCATGGTCGCCGGCTGCGTCGCCACGCTTGCCCTGGCCGCCTGCGGCAATAACGACAGCGAGCAATACACGCAGCCCGTATTCGGCGCCACCACCTACAGTCAGCTCAAGGTCGACGGTTATACCTTCAAGGATATGAACCGCAACGGCAAGATCGATCGCTACGAAGACTGGCGCCTGCCGGCCGAGGCGCGCGCCGACGACCTGTTGTCGCGCATGAGCCTTGATGAAAAAGCGGGCCTGATGATGCATGGCACCGCCCCCACCGTGTCCGACCCTTCCGGCATCGGCCTGGGTGGCGCATATGACTTGACGGCGCTGCAGGACCTGATCGTCAAGCAGTACGTGAATACCTTCATCACCCGCATGGCGGGCGACACGGCCAACATGGCTTCGCAGTACAACAAGGTGCAAGCCCTGAGCGAAACGTCGCGCCACGGCATTCCCGTGTCCATCAGCACGGATCCGCGCCACCATTTCCAGTACACGGTGGGCGCCAGCGCCGGCACCAAGGGTTTTTCCCAGTGGCCGGAAACCCTGGGCCTGGCGGCCATCGGCGACGATGCGCTGGTGCGCCGCTTCGGCGACATCGCGCGCCAGGAATACCTGGCCGTCGGCATCACGCAGGCGCTGTCGCCGCAGGCGGATCTGGCCACCGAGCCGCGCTGGTCGCGCATCAACGGTACCTTCGGCGAAGACGCGGACCTGGCCAAGCGCATGGTGCAGCACTATATCGAGGGCTTCCAGGATGGCAATACGGGCTTGCATGACGGCAGTGTGGTGGCCGTCGTCAAGCACTGGGTCGGCTACGGCGCCACGAAAGAGGGCTTCGACGGCCACAATTACTATGGCCGCTACATGACTTACCCAGGCAATAATTTTGCCTACCACGTGAAACCGTTCGAGGGCGCCTTCACGGCCAAGGCGGCCTCCGTCATGCCCACCTACGCTCTGCCGGACGGCAATATCACCATAGCCGGCATCACCCTGGAACAGGTGGCGGCCGGTTTCAGCAAGACCATGCTGACGGACCTGTTGCGCGGCAAATACGGCTTCGAGGGCGTGATCTTGTCCGACTGGGGCATCACTTCCGACTGCGACGCCAACTGCCGCAACGGCACGGCGCCGGGCGTGGCGCCTTCCTTCATCGGCTTCGGCACGCCGTGGGGCATGGAAGACGCCACCAAGGCCGAGCGCTACGTGAAGGCCGTGACGGCGGGGATGGACCAGTTTGGCGGCGTGACGGAAGCGCCGTACCTGACGCAAGCCGTGCAGCGGGGGCAGCTGACGGAAGCGCGCATCAACGCGTCGGCGCGGCGCATCCTGATCCAGAAATTCAAGCAAGGCTTGTTCGAGCATCCGTTTGTCGATGCGGCCAAGGCGGCCACCACCGTGGGCAAGGCGGACTTTGTCGAAGCAGGCCTGGAGGCCCAGCGCCGCTCGCTGGTCTTGCTGGAAAACAAGGACAAGGTCTTGCCGCTGGCGGCCAGCGTCAAGAAGGTCTACCTGTACGGCATCGACGCGGCCGTGGCGAAGCAATACGGCTACACGGTGGTCGCCACGCCGCAGGAAGCGGACGTGGCCTTGCTGCGCGTGGCCGCGCCGTATGAAATCCTGCACCCGAACTATATCTTCGGCAGCATGCAGCACGAAGGACGCCTGAACTATGTCGATGGCGACGCCGACTACGAGGCGATCAAGAACGCCGCGAAATACGCGCCGAAGACGGTGGTGACGGTCTACCTGGACCGTCCGGCCATTCTCGGCAACGTGCAGGACAAGGCCAGCGCCATACTCGCCAACTTTGGCGTCAGCGATGGCGCGCTGTTCGATGTCTTGACGGGCAAGGCCAAGCCGCAGGGCAAGCTGCCGTTCGAGTTGCCATCGTCGATGGCCGAAGTGCAGGTGCAGAAATCGGACGTGCCGTATGACACGGCCCATCCGCTGTACAAGTTCGGTTACGGCCTGGGGTATTGATAGAAGCGGGACGGGCCGCCCGGCGCGGCCTGTCCCCGCCCGATTGACAGTACCCTGGCGCTCGCCGATACTGGCCGCTTCGATCGCCGTTTTGTTCGCCGATTCTGCCAGGAAGGAAACCCCCGATGTGCCTTATTCCGAAATTGCACCAGACCGTGCTTGCCGCGGCACTCTCCATCGCGTTTGCCATGCCCGCCATGGCCGCCGCCCCTGCAGCGCCCGATGCAGCATCGGCCTGGGTCGAGGCCAGCAACCGCAACGCTGCCATCGTGCTGGCGGCGCAGGCGCAGTTCTCGCCCGAAAACGCTTCCGACACGGGCCTGGCGCAGTACGACGGCCTGGCCGCCGACCTGGGGCCGAAGATCACGGAACGTTACGTGGCAGCCATGCAGCAGGCGCGCACGCAATTGCAGCAAAAGCTGGCGGCGGAAAAAGATGAACGCATCCGCCAGGATCTGCAAATCCTGACGCAGGCCGTCGACCAGGAAATCGCCGGCGCCCGGCTGGATGCCAAGTACACCTTGCCGTGGGTCGATGTGCCGCAAATGGTTTTTGGCAGCATGCAAAGCCTGCTGCAGGAACAGCGCCCGGCCGCGCGCCGCGCCAAGGCGCTCGAACGCCTGCAGCGCTACGTGGGCCAGTTCCCGGGCAGCACGCCGATCACGCAGCAGGCCAAGGCGCGCTTCACGGAAAAAATCGGCAAGCCTGGCCTGGCGGGACCCGTGCGCCTGCAGGTGGAGCAATCGCTGGAAAACGTGCCGACGTATATTGCCGGCATCCGCAAGCTGTTTACCGACATGCAGATCGCGGGCGCCGAACCTGCGCTGGCGGCCATGGAACAGCAACTGAACGCGTACGCTGCGTGGGAGACGCAAGTGGTACTGCCGCTGTCGCGCACGGATTTCCGCATGGCGCCCGAGCTGTACGCGTTTCGCCTGAAGCAGGTGGGCATCGATATCGAACCGCGCGTGCTGGTCGAACGGGCGCAAGTGGCCTACCTGGAAACGCGCGCCGCCATGCAGGCGCTGGCGCCCGTGGTGGCGGCCAAACTGGCGTTGAAGGGCGTCGACGGCAGCGACTACCGCCAGGTGCTGCGCGCCCTGAAAGTGGACGCCATCCCGAACGAGCAGCTCGAAGCGCGCTACAAGGGCGTCAATACGCAGCTCGAAGAGCGCATTCGCCAGCAGCGCGTGGTTGATATTCCCGCGCGCGCCATGACCATGCGCCTGGCGTCCGCCGCCGAATCGGCGGCCCAGCCGGCGCCGCACATGCGTCCGCCTCCGCTGATCGGCAATACGGGAGAACACGGCCAGTTCGTCCTCCCCGTCAGCAATCCGGCTGCCAGCGGCAAGGGCGAAGCGTATGACGATTTTAACTTTGCGGGCGCCGCCTGGACCCTGAGCGCGCATGAAGGCCGCCCGGGCCACGAGCTGCAGTTCAGCGCCATGGTGGAGCGGGGCGTGTCGCAGGCGCGCAGCCTGTACGCGTTCAACAGCGTCAACGTGGAAGGCTGGGCGCTGTACGCGGAAGCGGAGATGATGCCCTACGAGCCGGCCGAAGGCCAGTTCATCGCGCTGCAGTTCCGCATGCTGCGCGCGGCGCGCGCCATGCTCGACCCGCTGCTGAACCTGGGGCAGGTCACGCGCGAAGAAGCGGGCAGTATCCTGACGGATGAAGTGATGTTGTCGGCGCCGATGGCGCGCCAGGAGCTGGACCGCTATACCTTCAATATGCCGGGTCAGGCGGGCAGCTATTTCTATGGCTATACGCGCATCCTGCAGCTGCGCGCGGAAACGGAGCTGGCGCTGGGCGCGAAATTCGACCGCCTGGCCTTCAACAACTTCCTGCTGGGCCAGGGTTTGCTGCCACCTGGCTTGCTGGCCAAGGCCGTGCGCGAACACTTCATTCCCGAGCAACGCAAGGCGAAGGGCTGACGACGGGCCACTCCGCATGCCATACTGGCGCCTTCAAGTGATGACGTGAGAGTGGCTGCATGTGGCGTGGAATCGTATGTGGTTTGCTGGCCGGCGCCTTCTGGGGCGCCGTTTTCATTGTGCCCGTCTTGCTGCCGGATTTTTCTCCCATCGAGCTGATGGTGGGCCGCTACCTCTGTTACGGCGCGCTGGCGGCGGGGCTGATGCTGCCGCGCCTCTTGCCCCTGCTGCGGCGCTTGCGGCGCGACGACTGGCTGGCCATGCTGCGCCAGGCGCTGGCTGGCAATATCGTGTATTACCTGCTGCTGGCGCATGGCGTCAAGCTGGCCGGCGTGGCACCCACTTCCCTGATCATCGGTTTGCTGCCCCTGAGCGTGACGCTGTTCGGCCACAAGGATCACGGCGCGCTGCCCTTGCGCCGCCTGGCCTGGCCGCTGCTGGTGGTGGCCCTGGGTATCGCTTGCATCAATTTCGATATCTTCAGCCATGAAGGTGGCGTGGATGGCGCCAGCCTGGCCCACAAACTGCTTGGCGTGCTGTGTGCCATCGGCGCGCTCGCCTGCTGGACCTGGTATGCGCTCGACAATGCCCGCTTCCTCAAGCGCCATGCGCATGTCAGTGCCGTGGAATGGGCCATGCTGTATGGCCTGGTCAGCGGCGTCATCGCCCTGGTCGTCGGTGCCGTGATGCTGGCGCTGCAGCAGGCAAGTGGCGCCGAAGACGCGCCGGCGCGCGACTGGCCCTGGTACTGGCTCGTGTGCCTGCTGCTGGCGCTGGGCGCTTCCGTGATCGGCAACTACCTGTGGAACCTGGCGTCGCGCCTGGTGCCGGTCACCTTGTCGGGCCAGCTGATCCTGTCGGAGACCCTGTTCGCGCTGCTGTATGGTTTCGTCTACGCCCGGCGCATGCCGCGCCCGCTGGAATGGGCGGCCATGGTCTTGCTGACGGCGGGCGTGCTGTGGTCCGTGCAGCGGCATGCGCAAGTGGAGCGGGAAGGGCGGACGTAGTGAAAATACATCGTTGCCGGCCTGCCGTTTGCACAGGGCGGGCCGTATAATGACGTTCATTTGCCGGCCACCCAGGAGTTCCGCTTGCAGCTACCGATCCGTTATCCGAACATGCCGCAACTGCTGCTGAAGGCGCGCGACAGCCTGCTCCAGCATTTCCGCCCCATCCTCAATCACTTTGGCGTGACGGAGCAGCAGTGGCGCATCATGCGCGCGCTGAACGAAAGCCCCACCCTGGAGCCGCGCGAGCTGTGCGAGATCTGCCAGATTTCCAGCCCCAGCATGAGCGGCATCCTGGCGCGCATGGAAGAAATCGGCTTGATCGGGCGCAGCAAGTTCGAAGGCGACCAGCGCCGCCGCAAGGTGCACCTGTCGGAAGCGGGCGCCAGCCTGCTGCTGCAGATGGGTAAACTCATCGACTTGCAATATGCCCACCTGGAAGCGGCCTACGGCAAGCAAGTGTTCGAAGACATGCGCCGCACCCTGGAAGCCTTCATTGCCCTGGAAACCCTGCCGGTGGAGCCCGCCATCCTGCGCTGAGCCTTCCAGCTCCCCCGTTTTCTTCCTGCCTGACCATCCACCGGGCGCGTGTTTTTCAACACGCGCCGCCGCCGCTTTTGCCATGCCGGTTCCGCGCACTTCCGCATCCTGCCGGGCTTGTACCCGCACATCGCTCAGTTTTGCTATAAGACAACGCCTTACAGTCAATCACTTACATGTTAGTAAATAAGCGTATAATTTGCCCTACTTGATCCAGATCAAGAAGAACAGCGGATGCCCGCTGGCTGGATGGGGCGGCAACGCGGCGCCACAGCCTGTATTTCGCCATCGCGGCGAAAATACTTATCGTACGTACAATAAAATAAAAAAGTCAGGAAAAAATGAACACTATATGCATGCGCGCTGCGGCGCTGGCCGTCTCCACGCTCATAGTCGCAAACGTTTGCGCCCAAAGCAATGTCACCATTTACGGCGTGGTCGATGCGGCTACTGCCTACGCGAGCAACCAGGGCGGCAAGTCAAACACCTACATGCGCAGCGGTAACTTATCCGCCAGCAAGATCGGTTTCCAGGGCGTGGAAGATCTTGGCGGCGACTTGAAGGCGCTGTTCCTGCTGGAAAACGGCTTTGAAAGCGACACGGGTGCGCAAAGTTCCGCCAGCTCCCTGTTCAACCGCCAGGCCTATGTGGGCTTGCAGTCCAAGGCCTACGGTAGCGTGACGGCCGGCCGCCAGTACACGCCGTATTACCTGCTGGTGGGTTCGCTGGCGTCGAGCAATGTCTTGACGGGCGCCACCGGCGCCCACCCGGGCGATATCGACGGCCTCGATACCACCGTGCGCATCAGCAATTCCATCACCTACAGCATGCCCGCCTGGCGCGGCCTGCAGGCCAGCGCGCAATACGGCTTTGGCGAAGCGGCCGACGGCAATGCCGTGGGCAGCAGCTTCAGCGCCGCCGTCAAGTACAGCACCTCGCCGGCTGAATTCGCGCTCGGTTATCTGAAATTGAAAAATGGCGCAAGTGGCGCCGGCTGGAGCGATAACGCCTCGGCCAGCTTCGGCATCTCGGCCATCAACCAGGGCTACGCCTCGGCGGAAAGCATCGAATTCATCGCCGCCAGCGCGCGCTACACCATGGGCAAGTGGATGGTGGGCGCCAATGCCAGCAACGTGCAATACCAGGCCGGCAGCCGCTCGGCCTTCCGCGACACGGTCGTCTTCAACACGGCCGGCCTGATCTCGAGCTACCAGCTGACGCCGCAGTGGTTCCTGTCCGCCGGCTACAGCGACACCTACACCAGCCGCGCCAACGGCGTGTCGGACCGCGCGCGCTACCGCCAGCTGTCGTTCGAACAGAATTACGCGTTGTCGAAGCGCACCGCGATCTACCTGATCGAAGCGCGCCAGCTGGCGCGCGGCCAGACCCTGGGCCAGGACGGCGCCATCGTCAATGCCGTCGCCTCGGTGGGCGATTCGCAAAACGGCACGCCATCGTCGAACGGCGGCCAGACGGTGGTGATGGTCGGTCTCAAGCATTCTTTCTGAACGGTTGCTGAACTCACGGGAGCTTCAATTGGACGCTACACATCACACGGAGGGCCGCGGCCCTCGCAATCCCGGCCGCCGCATGGCGCTGGCCGGCTTGCTGTCGGCGTCGGCCGCTGCGCTGATTCCCTGGGCGCTGGCCGAACCGGTCGCCAATGCGGAGCAGGGCGCCTTTTTTGGCGTGTCGGCCATGCTGGTTGGACGGCAGGTGCTCGACCCCGTGCTGGCCAAACGCCTGTATGACGCGCTGGTGGCGCAGGACGCCGCCTTCCCCGCGAAGGTGCGCGCGCTGCTGGCCCTGATCAATGCGCAGGGTTTGCAAGCGGCCGGCCTGCAGGAAGCGCTCGATGCGCGCGACCCCGCCCAGTCGCCGCTGGCGGCCCTGCCACGCCAGATCGCCAGCGCCTGGTACCTGGGCATCGTCGGCACGGGCGAGGCGGCCGTCTGCGTCGCCTACGAGCAGGCTTTGAACGCGGCCGTCGTGGCCGATGTGCTGAAGCCTCCCACGTATTCCTACGGCGCCTACGGCAGCTGGGCCAGAAAACCAATTTAAGGAGCCATCATGGCAGAAGAACTCTCTGCCGATTATCTCGTGATCGGCTCCGGCATCATCGGCTCGCTGGCCGCGCGCAAGCTGGCGCTGGCCGGCGCCTCGGTGCTGATCCTGGTCGCCACGGCGCCGCACCCGATCTACCAGCCGAAGGATAACGGCTACCTGGTGCAGGCCGGTCCGTACCCATACCCGGCCGAATACATCCGCCAGTTCGGCGGCGCCTCGTGGCACTGGGCCGCGCAAGCCTGGCGCAATGTGCCGAACGAGTTACGCAAAAATTGCAACTGATTTGCATATGTGAGAATTATGTACTATCATTAGTTACATGAGACGCGACAGCAAACTATCATCGATCCTCCATGTGCTGCTGCACATGGCCCACGCGGGACGCCCGATGACGTCCGAGGAACTTTCCGGCTACCTGGACACCAACCCCGTGCTGGTGCGGCGCGTGATGGCCGGCTTGCGCGAACGCGGCTACGTGGCGTCGGTCAAGGGCCATGGCGGCGGCTGGCGCATCGTCTGCGACTTGCACAGCGTGACCCTGCAAGACATTTACGTGGCCGTGGGTTCGCCCACCATCTTCGCCATGGGCAACCGCGTGGATCAGCCGGGCTGCCTGGTCGAGCAAGTGGTCAACCAGTCGCTGGCCGGCGCCTTTGACGAAGCCGAGGCGCTGCTGATCCGGCGCCTTGGCGCTGTCACCCTGGCCGACCTGGCCGAACGTTTCAGCCAACAATACGCCATACAACTAGGAGCACCACATGCACATTCCTGAACCCCAAGGCGCGGGCAGCGCCACGCCTTCCGCCGCATTCGACGCCCCGTTCGACGCCATCATCGTCGGCGGCAGCTACGCTGGCCTCTCCGCCGCCACGCAACTGGCGCGCGCCCGCCGCCGCGTGCTGGTCATCGACGGCGGCCAGCGCCGCAACCGCTACGCCAGCCATTCCCACGGTTTCCTGACCCGTGACGGCAGCGGGACGGCCGCCATCGCCGCCAAGGGCAAGGCGCAACTGCTGGCGTATGCCACCGTCACCTGGCGGGATGGCATGGCCGTGCAGGCGACAGCCTGCAGCGATGGCGATGGCGATGGCTTCGAGGTGACGCTGGCGGACGGCAGCGTCGTGCACGGCCGCCGCCTGGTGCTGGCTACCGGCGTGATCGACGAGCTGCCGCCTGTCGAAGGCCTGGCCGCGCGCTGGGGCAGCAGCGTCTTTCACTGCCCGTATTGCCACGGCTATGAGCTGCAGCAGGGCGCCATCGGCGTGCTGGCCACCGGCCCCCTCTCCATGCACCATGCCCTGATGCTGCCCGACTGGGGCACGGTCACTTTTTTCCTGAATGGCGCGTTCGAGCCCGATGCGGCGCAGCTGGCGCAACTGGATGCGCGCGGCGTGGCGGTGGTGCGTACGCCCGTGGCGCAGATCGACGGCGTGGCCGATGTAGTCATGGCGGACGGCAGCCGTCATGCGATGGCCGGCCTGTTCGTGGCGACCCGCACCCGCCTCGCCAGTGCCCTGGCTGGCGAATTGGGCTGCTTGCTGGAAGAGGGCGCCATGGGGCCGTTCGTGCGCACCGACGAGCAAAAGGCCAGCAGCGTGCCAGGCGTCTTTTGCTGCGGCGACGCGGGACGCATGGCCGGCAGCGTGGCGTTCGCGGTGGCTGATGGCGCCATGGCCGGCGTGGCAGCGCACCGCTCGCTGATGTTCGGACTGGATCAGGCGGCAAAACCGCCGTCGATCTTCAGCCCGGCACCCGTGACGAACGCCGCTTCTGCGCTGGCCAAATAGGCCACCATGCCGGCGATTTCATCGGCCGTGCCGTGGCGGGGCAGTGCCATCAGGCCGTGCATCAAGTCGGCGAAGTCGCCCGTGGGCGGGTTCATGTCGGTGGCGACGGGGCCTGGTTCCACATTGTTGATGGTGATGCCGCGCGGGCCCAGGTCGCGCGACAGGCCTTGCGTCAGGCCGCTCAACGCCGATTTGCTCATGGCGTAGGCGGCCGCGCCGCCGAATGGCATGCGGTGCGCATTCGTGCTGCCGATATTGATGATGCGCCCGCCCGTTTGCATGTGCGCCACGGCCGCCTTGATGGCGACGAACACGGCGCGCACGTTGACGTTCAAGGTCTTGTCGAAGTCTGCCAACGAAAAATCATCGATGGCGCCAGGCAGGAACACGCCCGCATTGTTGACGAGGATATCGATGCTGCCAAACTGCGCCGCCACCTTGTCGATGGCCGCCGTCAGGGCGGTGGCGTCGGCCGCATCGGCTTGCACGCCCAGCGCCTTGCCGCCGGCCGCTTCCACTGTGGCGGCCAGCGCCTGCGCTTCGGCGGCGGAGCTTTGATACGTGAAGACGACGTTGGCGCCCTGGCTGACCAGGCGGCGCACGATGGCCGCGCCGATGCCGCGCGAGCCGCCCGTGACAAAGGCGATCTTGTTTTGCAGTGGCTGGGAAGTATTGGTGGTGGCTTGGTTTTGCATGATCAGCTTTCTGTGTGAGGAATCGAGGAATTCAGTATCTGCCTTCGATTGCCTGCGCGCTAGCCATGAATCGCTACAATCACTTTCAACTATTACTATTAAATGAGCGGGTAGAATAGGCGCATGGACGCTCTCAATCACTTGCAATCCTTCGTGCTGTCTGCCGAGCTGGGCAGCTTTTCGGCGGCTGCGCGCCGCCTGGGGCTGACGCCGGCGGCCGTCAGCAAGAACGTGGCGCGGCTGGAAGCGAGCCTGGGACTGCGCCTGTTCCAGCGCAGCACGCGCCGCCTGACCCTGACGGAAGGGGGCGAGCGCTTCCTGCAGCAGATAGGCGGCGCCCTGTCCACCTTGCGCGAAGCGATCGCCGGCGTGGCGGAAGAGGGCGGCCAGCCGGCGGGCATACTCAAAATCAGCATGGCGCCGTCGTTCGGGCGTAGCTACGTGGTGCCCCTGCTGGGAGACTTCATCGCGCGCTATCCGGGCGTCATCCCCGACTGCCATTTCGACAACCGGCAAGTGGACTTGATCGGCGAAGGTTTTGATGTTGCCATCGGCGGCGGCATCGAGCTGACGCCCGGCGTGGTAGCGCGCGAACTGGGTCACGCCCACATCGTCGCCACGGCGTCGCCCGCCTTCATGCAGGGCAAAGCCATGCCCGCGCATCCGTCAGACCTGGCGCACTTCGACGGCGTGGCGCGCCGCTCGGCCGGCAGCGGTAGATTACGCAGCTCGATACTGCGCAACGGCTCGGGCGGCGAAGGCGTGGCCGAATGCCGGCCGCGCGCCATCTTCGACGATCCGGAAGCGATGGCGCAGGCAGCCATCCTGGGCGTCGGCGTAGCGCTGCTGCCCATGCCGCATGCGCTGGCCCATTTGCGCAGCGGCGCCCTGGTCCGATTGCTGCCTGGCTGGCATGCCGATTCCGGTCCCCTGTCCGTGTACTATCCAAGCAAGAAGCTCTTGCCCGCGAAAACGCGCGTGTTCGTCGATTTTTTGCTGGAGCAGTTTCGCCAGCGCGATTTCGCCGCGCAGATACGGCCCGATTAACCGATGAAAATTCCCATGCATAGTAACTACCGCCTGTTTTACACCTTGGACGGCGATCAAGCTGCCTGCTTCCGGGAAGCGCGCGTGTTTGGCACGACCGTGTGGACGGCGGCCGGCGCGGCCATGACCTGGGGCGAAGAAACGCGCAATGACTACGTTAGTGAGGCCGAAGCGTATGTCGCCTATGCCGCCCGTTGCCAGGCGGCGCAGGCCGACGGCTACACGCTGGCGCGTGAAAGCGCCATCGACCCTGCCGTATTTGATTTCGCGCTGTTGCAAACCCTGGTGGCGGATGCTGCGCGCCTGGCCTTTGGCGCCGTGCGGCGTGCGCATCCTGACCAGCACCTCAACGCTTTCGCGCTGGTGAGCGACGACAGCGCCATGACCATCGGGCCGATGGCGAATAGCCGCGAAGCGCTGGCCGCTTCCGAATATGGCGAAGAGATGCTGTGGAACCCGGCCGAATGGGCGTTCGGCGACGGCGGTGCGTACTTCGACAGCGCCTACCGCTTGTTGCTGCAGGCGCGCCGCGAGCTGCCGTTCGACGTCGATTTCGCCACCTTCCGCGCCGGCGTGTTCGAGGCTTGCATCGCGGCGTTGGCACAGCTTGACGCCGAAGGGGTATTTGGCACCGGTGCGCAGCGCGACGAGGGTCTGCTGCTGTTCGAGGTCAGCGACAGCGAACCTGTGGAAGGCGCCATGGCAAGATTGAATCCGCCGGCGGTGCTGGCGCGTTTCGAGGCATGGATGGCCAGTTGGGCCGATTAGGTTTTACGCCGCCACCAGCCTGAGCCTCGTAATCTCCGCCGGCGCGCCGATGCGCTTGGGCGGGCCCCAGTACCCCGTGCCGCGGCTGACATAAATCCACAGGCGGCCGCGCCGGTGCAGGCCCGCCACATACGGCTGCTGCAGCGGCACGAACAGATTCCACGGCCAGAATTGTCCGCCATGCGTGTGGCCCGACAGTTGCAGGTCGTAGCTGGCCGCTTCGGCCCCGGGCGCGCTGCGCGGCTGGTGCGCCAGCAGGATGCGGGGGATATCGGCAGGCGCGCCGGCGATGGCCGCTTGCGGGTCGCTTTTCTGGGCCGGATCGAAGGCGGCGGCGTTGAAATCGGTGACGCCGGCCAGCGCCAGGCGCGCGCCGTCGTGGTCAAGAATCACATGCTCGTTCATCAGTACGCGCAAGCCCAGGCGGCGGAACTCCGCCACCCACGGCGCGGCGCCCGAATAGTATTCGTGGTTGCCCGTGACGAGGAAGATGCCATGGCGCGCGCGCAGCTCGCCCAGCGGCGCCGTATGGCTGCCCAGTTGCGCCACTGTGCCATCGACCACGTCGCCCGTGATGGCGATGAGGTCCGCCTGCAGGCCGTTGGCGCGCGCGACGATGGCTTCCACGTAGGCGCGCTTGATGGTGGCGCCCACGTGGATGTCGCTCAGCTGCACGATGGTATAGCCCTGCAAGGCGGCCGGCAGGCCGGCGATGGGCACGTCAACCTCGCGCACGCGCGCCACACGGCGGGCGTTGATGAAGCCAACGACGCTGGCCAGCAGCGCCAGGGCCAGGACTGCGACGGCGGACGCCTGCGCGTGCGGGCGGGTGGCGGGGATCAGCATCAGCAGTTCGCGCAGCACGGTGAGCACGAACAGCGAGGAAAAAAAGCCCATGCACAGCGAGCCGGCCCAGCTCAAACGGTCGGCCAGGCGCGCATCGTTGGTGGCGGCGCGGGCGAAGATGGTCATCGGCATCAGCATGGTCGACGCCAGCAAGACCAGGCCGCCCAGCAGCCAGCCGGCCAGGCCGACGGGCAGGGCAGGCAGCAGCAGCCAGCCCAGCAGGGTGTGCAGGGCGCCCAGTGTCATGGTGAAGCGCAGCAGGGGCGCGCGGCTTGTCATGTCCATGGTTCCAGTGGTGGAATGCCCGACTGTCACGCCAGGCACTGGCCGATTATAGCCGACGCCCTGGAGACAGGCAGCCACGGCCCCGCTCATGGTGCGATATGCAGTCCCAGCATGGCCAGCTTGCCGAAATCGACAGGCTTGGCGAAGTGTTCGTTGAAGCCTGCCTGCAGGGCAGCCTGGCGGTCGTGTTCCTGGCCATAGCCGGTCAGCGCGACGAGCAGGAATTGCTGCGGTATCGGCAGCTGGCGCAATTGGACGGCTACGTCGTAGCCGCTCATGTCGGGCAGGCCGATGTCGAGAAAGACGATGTCGGGCTTGAATGCCAGGGTGCGCTCGGTCGCTTGCGCGCCCGTGTAGGCCGTGCGCACCGTGTGGCCGTACATTTCCAGCAATTCTGCCAGGGTGTCGGCCGCATCGCAGTTGTCGTCGACGACGAGGATGCGCTGGCTGCCGCCGCTGGCCGCTTCCGGCGCTGGCGCGACTGGCAGCGGCACGTTGGCGTCGAGCGGCAGGATGATCTCGAAGGTGCTGCCCAGCCCTACGCCGGGGCTGCTCACGCTGACCTGGCCGCCATGCAGCGTCACCAGATTGCGCACCAGCGACAGGCCGATGCCCAGGCCGTCCTGCACCCGGTCGGGCGCGTGACCGCTTTGCTCGAACAGGCCGAAGATGCTGTCGATGCTCGCCGCGGCGATGCCGATGCCGTTGTCGCTCAGGCGGATACGCACCTTGTCGCCTTCGCGCCCGGCGCTAATGGTGATGCGCCCGCCCGGCGCCGTGAACTTGGCCGCGTTGAGCAGCAGGTTGGCGACGATCTGCGACAGGCGCACGGCGTCGCCGCAGACCCACAGTTCTTCCTGCGGCAGGCTCACGTCCAGCGCATGACCGCGCGCTTCGACGCTGTGCGAACTCGTTTCCAGCGCGCTGCGGATGACGCTGGCCAGGCTCACGCTTTCCCATTGCAGCGAGATTTTGCCCTGCGAAATGCGCGACACGTCGAGCAGGTCGTCCACCAGGCGCACCAGGTGATCCGTGTGACGGCCGATGGTGCGGCGCGCATTGTCCTGCACGGCCGGCACGACCGGATCGAGCTTGCACAGCAGGGCCAGCGCCGTGCGGATGGGGCCCAGCGGGTTGCGCAATTCGTGCGCCAGGGTGGCCAGGAATTCATCCTTGCGGCGGTCCACGTCGCGCAGTGCGCGCTCGACGCGGCCCAGGCGCAGCAGCGCCCTGACGTTGGCAATCAATTCATCCGCCTCGATCGGCTCGACCAGGTAATTGTCGGCGCCGCCGTCGAGGGCGCGGATCTTGTCGGCCGTGCCGATGCAGGAAGCGGACGTCTGCAGCACCAGGATGGTGTTCGTCTCGGCGCCGCCCTTCAACTGGCGGCACACTTCCAGGCCGTTGATGTCGGGCAGCTTGACGTCGAGCAGGATCAGATTGGGCCGGTCCTGGCGGGCACGCAGCAGCGCGTCGCCTCCGTTCGAGGCTTCGATGACCTTGAAGCCGGCGCGTTTGAGGATGCGCGACTTGGCGTAGCGGGCGCCATCGCTATCATCGACGTTCAGGATCAGAGCATCGCAGTTGTTATCCGGTAGCATGCGCATTGTCCCAGGTGGTTGTGCCTTGCGGCGGAACCGGTTCTTGCCGGTGGTGTGGATTGCCGATCAGCGCGCGCAGGGTCGCCAGCAATTGCTGGCGCGGCAACGGCTTGACATAGTAGGCGTCGGCGCCCAGGGCCAGGCCCTTGCGCACGTCGTCGATCTCGGTGGCGACGATGACGGGCACCTGGCGCCGCAGCGGATCGTTTTTCAGCTCGGCCAGCCAATGCCATGCCGTTTCGCCGTGCAGCATGATGTCGAGGATGACGGCGGCAGGGCGCTGCTGTTCCCAGCGTTCCTGCGCTTCGCGCACGCTGCGCGCGGGAACGACGCGAAATTCGCTGCCGGCCAAGAATTTTTCATACAGCAGGCGGATGGGCGGATTGTCTTCCACCACCAGCACGCCGATGCGCTGGTCGTTGCCATTGTCGTTGGCCGGCGCGCACGGCGGCAGGCTGCCTTCGGGCGCATGGTAGCTGGTCGGCAGGACGACGGAAAACAGCGAGCCATATCCCGGCGTGCTTTCCACGGTCACCGTGCCATTGAGCAGGGTGGCCAGGTTGCGGCACAGGGGCAGGCCCAGGCCCGTGCCCTTGACCTTGCGCTGCATGTGGTTTGCCACCTGGCTGAATTCCTCGAAGATCAGCTGCACGTCTTCGGCATCGATGCCCAGGCCCGTGTCGGAGACGGAAAAGCGGATGGCGTCCTGCTCCGGCAAGGGCGTGGCGCTGACGATGATGGCGCCCGCTTCCGTGAACTTCAGGGCGTTGGCGATGAAGTTGCGCAGGATTTGCGAAAGCTTGCCTTCATCCGTGTGGATGTGCAGCGCCGGGTCGGGGGCGATGAAGGTCAATGTCAGCGACTCGGATACCAGCAGCGGTCGCAGCATGCCGCGCAGGGCGCTGAACAGGTCGGTCACCTGGAAGCTGTTGGCGTGCACGTCGACCTTGCCCGCCTCGATCTTGGCCAGGTCCAGCAAGTCGTTCACCAGCTCGCTCAGGCTGACGGCGCTTTGCAGGATGAACAGCACCTGCTTTTCCTGTTCCTCGGACAGCTCGCCGTCGATGCGGTCGAGCAGCAGCTTGGACAGGGCGCGGATGGAGCTGAGCGGCGTGCGGAATTCATGGCTCATGTTCGACAGGAAGCGCGATTTCATCTGGTCGGCGCGGCGCAGGTGGTCGGCCTTTTCATCCAGTTCCGCAAACAGCGCCACCACGCCCCGGTTGGTGTCTTCCAGTTCGCGCGTCAGCTGCAGCAGGTCGTCCTGGCGCGTTTTCAGTTCGGCCAGGGTGCTCAGGAGTTCGCGGTTTTGCTGCTGCACTTCGGCGAGCGTGATATCCGGGGGCAGCGCCTGCAGGCTGCCGGATAGCACGCCGATCGTGGCTCCGTCGAGCAGGGGCGCGGCGCGCGGGAACAGCTTTTGCAAGGTGATGAGGGTGCCATCGCCGGGCGTGCTGTGGATGTGGCAGCGGTCCATCAGGCGCCGCGCGCCCAGGATGCCCAGTCCCATGCCCGTGCGCGAGCGGTAGGTGCCGGCCAGGATGTGCTGCAACTGCTGCGGCGCGATGCCGGGGCCCTGGTCCTCGATGCGGATGCTGAGCACCTGCGGCGCCGTCTGGCCGTCGATGGCGAAATGCACCTTGCCACTGCCGGCGTAGTTGTAGACGTTGCGCGCCAGTTCCGACACGGCCGTGGCGATGCGCACCTGGTCCTGCACGCCGAAGCCGCACAGGGCGGCGATCTGCCGCGCGCGCTGGCGTGCGCCCACCACATCGAGTTCGCTGCCGATATGGGCCGTCAATATGCGTTGTGTCATGCCGCACCTGTCCCTTCTGCCATTGCGGTCTGGTGGTCCGCATGTTCGCGCAGTACCACCACCGTGACGTCGTCGCGCCCGCGCGCAAAATCGCGGTACAGTACGGCGGCGACGAGGCTGGGGTGGCAGGGCGCCAGGCCCGGATACTGTTCCAGGTCCCAGCGCGTGTGCAGGCCGTCCGAGTGCATGATCAGTGTCGTGCTAGTCTGCCATGGATAGCAAAATTGCTGCACCTTGCGCAGATTGCTGCCGACGATGCCGTTATGCGACAGCAAATGCCGGCGCTGCTGCGCATCGAAGGCGCAGGCGGCGATATTGCCCACGCCCGCATAGCGCAATTCGCGGCGCGCGCTGTCGATATGCGCGACCGCCAGGGCCGCGCCGCGCGTGGCGCGCAGGGCGCCGTGGGCCAGTTCGATGAAGGGGGCGGGCAGGGGCGGCAGGCCGGGCGCGCTGTCCTCCAGCAGCGCGCTGGCGCATTCCGATGCGCGCGCCGCCAGGGGGCCGTGGCCCAGGCCATCGGCCACCATCAGGCTCAGTTCATGGCCTTCGCACACCACGTTCCAGGCGTCGCCGCACACCTGCTCCGAGGCCAGCGGCAGGCACACGGCGCCGATTTGCCAGTTCGGGCTGGCCGGAATGGCGCTGCTGGCGTGCTGCCCCCACACCACCATCAGCAGCAGCGTGCCCTTGCCAGGCGCCGTGTACAGGTCGAATTCCTGGCTCAGGCGGCGTATCGCGCCCAGCCCCACGCCGTAAGTGCCGGTGGTGGAATGACCGTCCTGCATGTGCTGGCGCACATTCGCCATGCCGGGGCCGTTGTCGATAGCCAGCACTTCGATGCCGCTGGTGCCGCCGCGCAGCACCTTGCGCAGCAAGATTTCACCGCGCTGCGCGTGTTTGACGATGTTGGTGGCCGCTTCGCTGATGATGATGGCCAGCTGGCCCGTGCGCACGTCGTCAAAGCCGATGCGGCGCGCCATTTCGTTGCCGGCGCGGCGGGCCGCAGCGATCTCGCTCGGTTCGCTGATGGGGAAACTGCGTTGCCTGGCAATGTCAGGTACTTGCTCGATGTGGTTCAAAACAGCTTCCATTTCGCGATGGTGACAGTGGTGCCCGCGCCGGGCGCCGTGTCGATATGAAAGGCGTCTGCCAGGCGCTTGGCGCCACCCAGCCCCAGTCCCAACCCGCCGCCGCTGGTATAGCCATCGGTCAGCGCCAGGGAGATATCTTCGATGCCCGGACCCGCATCGACAAAACGCAGTTCCAGGCCCTGGCGCGCGCCATCGCTGACGCACGCAATGCGCGCTTCGCCGCCGCCGCCGTAGCGCAAGGTGTTGCGCGCCAGTTCGCTCGCCGCCGTGATGATCTTGGTCTGTTCGATCAAGCCAAAACCCATGGCGACCATGCTGTCGCGCACCTGCTTGCGCAGCCGCACGACGTCTTCATCGCTGTGCAAGGGCAGGATCTGCGCGCCTGCCTGTGCACGTTCTTGTGCCGGCGCGCCTAGCATGGCGCCCCCGTCATGCGCATGCGCCGCCCCGTTCCAGCAGTTTGATGCCCCGTTCCACGTTCAGCGCCGTGCTCACGCCTTCCAGCGTCAGGCCCAGTTCCACCAGGGTGATGGCGACGGCCGGCTGCATGCCCACCACCACGGTGCGCGCGTCGAGGATTTTCGCCATCGCCGCCGTGTTGCTGATCATGCGGCCGATGAAGGAGTCGACGATGTCGAGCGCGGAAATGTCGATCAGCACGCCCGTGGCGCGGTCCGTCACGATGCGCGTCGTCAGGTCGTCCTGCAAGGTCATTGCCAGGCGGTCATGCATGTCGATCTGGATGGTCACCAGCAGCAGCCGGCCCATGCGTAAAATGGGGATTCTTTCCATAGGCGCCTCAGTGTGGTTGCTGCTGGTAAGTGATGCTGGAACCCGTGCGTTTCAGGGCCACGACGAAGGCGTCGGCCAGGGTGGCCTTGGTCATCACGTCTTCCAGGTTCACGCCCAGGTGCACGATGGTTTGCGCGATCTGCGGGCGGATGCCGCTGATGATGCAGTCGGCGCCCATCAGGCGCGCGGCGGCGATGGTTTTCAGCAGGTGCTGCGCCACCAAGGTGTCGACTGTAGGCACGCCCGTGATGTCGATGATGGCGATCAGGGCGCCCGTGTCGACGATCTTTTGCAGCAGGCTTTCCATCACCACCTGCGTGCGGGCACTGTCGAGGGTGCCGATCAGGGGCAGGGCCAGCACGTTTTGCCACAGTTGCACCACGGGCGTGGACAGTTCCAGCAATTCCTGTTGCTGGCGCAATATCACCTGTTCGCGCGCCTTCTGGTAGATGGCGATGGTCAGCAGGCCCAGCTCGTCGAACAGCTTGCTGGTGCTGATGATGGCGTCGCCCAGCTGCTGCGGCTGCGCCGTGATTTCCTTGCGCAGATAGGCGAACAGCGGCTCCTTCAGGGCAAACATGAAGCTGGCCGTGTCGATCGGCGAATAGCCCTGGCGCACGCGCGATTGCGATATTTCGGCGAGCAGCTGGCGCGTGTCGTCCCAGGCGCCGCCTTCGATGTCGAATGCGTCGCCGCTGTCCAGCGCGCCCGCCAGCAGTGGCAGCAATTGCGCTGCCTGCAGGCGCAGCTCATTCTCCGCAATCTTGTCGCGTCGCACCAGGCGGGCAACCAGGCCGGCCATCCAGCCGTCCAGCAGTTCCGTGTGGTGGTCGCTGATGATGCCGGCCAGTTGCTGCGCCTGGCCCAGGTCCGTCTTGATTTTCATGCTCATCCTTGGCTGGAGTGGAGGGTGCGACACGGCCGCAAACGGACACGCGCTGCGATGAATAAATTATAGGCAGGCAGGGCCGTAGCCTGTGTTCTGTGCCGCACATAGTGGCGCATGTCGATCCAGATTTCCGCAGGAAAAACGTACATTTTAAAGATGTATGTGATTTGCATGTTTAAGAGAATTCCGCTACACTGGCAACACTCAACAAGAAAAACACGCCATGAATATCGATAAATTCAAACAGCAGCACCTGGCCATCCTGGCCTCCATCGATGACTTGCGTCAGCTGGCGCGCGGCGGTGTCGCCGCACAGGCGCAGGCCATTGCCGAACAGATCATCGCCATGAGCGGCTTGATCAAGCTGCACCTGGCCGTCGAGCAGCGCTATCTGTATCCGGCTGCGCAAAGTTGCGGCGTGGCCAAGGTGGCGCAGCTGGGCCTCCAGTACGAAAACGAAATGCACGGCATCGCCGGCGCCTACCTGGATTTCGCCGGCCGCTGGAATACGCCAGTGCGCCTGGCAGCCGAACCGGATGCCTTCCGCAACGAAGCCAATACCGTGCTGCACGCGCTGTACCAGCGCATGCGGCGCGAGGACCATGAGTTATATCCAGCCGTTGAAACGCTGGCCTGAGACCGCTTAAAATATACACAGGAGTTTTACATGCTGACCCAAGAACAACGCGCCATCATTACGGCCACCGTCCCCATCCTCGAACAGGGTGGTGAAGCGCTGACGCGCCACTTCTACAAGAATCTGTTCCGCGACCATCCCGAAGTGCTGCCGTACTTTAACCAGGCGCACCAGCAGAGCGGCGACCAGCAGCGCGCGCTGGCCAATGGCGTGTTGATGTACGCCAAGCATATCGACCAGCTTGCCGCGCTGGGCGACCTGGTGGCCACCATCGTCAACAAGCACGTGGCCCTGCAGATCCGCGCCGAACACTATCCGCTGGTGGGCGCCAGCCTGTTGCAGGCCATCCGCGAAGTGCTGGGCGCCGAGGTGGCCAGCGACGCCGTCATCGATGCCTGGGGCGCGGCCTACGGCCAGCTGGCCGACATCCTGGCCGGCGAAGAAGGGCGCATCTACAAGGCACAGGCCGCCGCGCCCGGTGGCTGGAGCGGCGCGCGCGACTTCATCGTGCAGGGCAAGAGCGTGGAAAGCGACGAGATCACCTCCTTCCTGCTGGCGCCCGCCGATGGCCAGTCCGTGCTCGACTTTGCGCCAGGCCAGTATATCGGCGTGCTGGCCAGCGTCGAAGGCGTGCCCATGCGCCGCCAGTATTCCCTGTCTGCTGCCAGCAATGGCCAGACTTACCGCATCAGCATCAAGCGCGAGCAGGGTGGCAAGGTATCCAATTTCTTCCACGACCACGTGCAGGCGGGCGATACCGTGCAGCTGACGCCGCCATCGGGCGACTTCGTGCTGATGGACAGCGACAAGCCGCTGGTGCTGATCAGCGGCGGCGTGGGCATCACGCCGACCCTGGCCATGCTTACGGCCGCCCTGCGTGGCAAGCGTCCCGTGCATTTCATCCACGCGGCGCGCAACCAGGGCGTGCATGCGTTTCGCCAGCAGATCGACGCACTGGCCGCGCAGCACCCGCAATTGCAGCGCTATTACTGCTACGCGGAACATGGTGGCGAACAAGACGCGCCGGACGCTGTCGGCTTGCTCAATAAAGAGAACCTCGATCACTGGCTGCCGGCCTCGCGCGATGTCGATGCCTACTTCCTGGGGCCGCAGCCATTCATGCGCGCCGTCAAGCGATACTTGCGCGAGCTGGGTGTGCCGGAACAACAGACGCACCATGAATTCTTTGGACCGGCAGCCGCATTGAACTGACCTTGCCTGCCTTGTGTTGCTCCTGCGAGAAAAAACCGCTGCCGTAAGGGGCGGGTAAGTCTCGCGCTGTACTGTGAATCCAAGCTCGCATAAAAGAGCACGCTTTTACATAACAGGAGGCAACACAATGCATGACGATCTGGTTCAGAAAATCAAGGGCGACCCCAACTACCATCAACTGCTCAAGGTGCGTTCCCGCTTCGGCTGGGCGCTGACGGGCCTGATGATGCTGGTGTACTACGGCTACATCCTGCTCATCGCCTTCAACAAGGAATTTCTTGCCACTAAAACGGGCGCCGGCGTGATGACCTGGGGCATGCCGATCGGCCTGTTCGTCATCGTGTTTACCGTGGTGATCACCGGCATTTATGTGCGCCGCGCCAACAAGCAATTCGACGATCTGACCAGCGCCATCCAGGCACGGGTGCAAGCATGAGCCGCGCCCCATCGATGCAACGCACATTTTCCTGCCTGGCAGCCTTGACCTTGCTGGCGAGCGCCAGCAACAGCGTGCTGGCGGCCGGCGCCGACCTGGGCCAGGCAGTCAAGCAGCCGACCAACTGGACGGCGATCATCATGTTCGCCGCCTTCGTCATCTTCACCCTGTTCGTCACCAAATGGGCGGCCGCGAAGACCAAGTCGGCCTCCGATTTCTACACGGCCGGCGGCGGCATCACAGGCTTCCAGAATGGCCTGGCCATTGCGGGTGACTATATGTCTGCCGCTTCCTTCCTCGGCATTTCCGCCGCCGTCTTCCTCAACGGCTATGACGGCCTGATCTACGCCATCGGTTTTCTCGTCGGCTGGCCCATCATCACTTTCCTGATGGCCGAGCGCCTGCGCAACCTGGGCCGCTACACGTTTGCCGACGTGGCCGCCTACCGCTTCAAGCAGGCGCCGATCCGCATTTTCTCGGCTTCCGGCACCCTGGTCGTGGTGGCGTTCTACCTGATCGCGCAGATGGTGGGCGCGGGCCAGCTGATCAAGCTGCTGTTCGGCCTGGAATACTGGATCGCTGTCGTCCTGGTGGGCACATTGATGATGATCTACGTGCTGTTTGGCGGCATGACGGCCACCACCTGGGTGCAGATCATCAAGGCCGTGATGCTGCTGGGCGGCGCCACCTTCATGGCCGTGGCCGTGCTGGCGCAATTCAACTTCAGCCCGGAAGCGCTGTTCGCCAAGTCGGTGGACGTGCATGCCACCAAGGAAGCCATCATGGGCCCCGGGTCCTTCATCAAGGACCCGATCTCGGCCATCTCGTTTGGCATGGCGCTGATGTTTGGTACGGCCGGCTTGCCGCACATCCTGATGCGTTTCTTTACGGTGCCGAGCGCCAAGGAAGCGCGTAAATCCGTGTTCTGGGCCACCACCTGGATCGCCTACTTTTACATTCTGACCTTCATCATCGGCTTTGGCGCCATCGTGCTGGTGAGCACCAATCCCGAGTTCAAGGATGCTGCCGGCAAGCTGCTGGGCGGTAATAACATGGCGGCCGTGCATCTGGCCAAGGCCGTGGGCGGTAATGTGTTCCTCGGCTTCATGTCGGCTGTCGCGTTTGCCACCATCCTGGCCGTCGTGGCGGGCTTGACGCTGTCGGGTGCTTCGGCCGTGTCGCACGATCTGTATGCCACCGTCATCAAGAAGGGCAAGGCCACGGGCGCCAATGAATTGAAAGTGTCGCGCGTGACGACGATCGTGCTGGGCATTATTGCCGTGGTGCTGGGTATTGCCTTCGAGAAGCAGAATATCGCCTTCATGGTCTCGCTGGCCTTCGCCATCGCCGCTTCGGCCAACTTCCCCGTGCTGTTCATGTCGGTGCTGTGGAAAGACTGCACCACGCGGGGCGCCACCATCGGCGGCTTCCTGGGCTTGACCACGGCCGTTGCGCTGACGGTGGTGTCGAAGTCCGTGTGGGTCGACGTGCTGGGCCACCCGGCGGCGCTGTTCCCTTACGCCTCGCCGGCGCTGTTCTCGATGACGGCAGGCTTCGTCGGCATATGGCTGTTCTCGGTGCTCGACAAGAGCCCGCGCGCGCGCATCGACCGCGCCGGTTACGAAGCGCAGCAAATGCGTTCGGAAACGGGCATCGGTGCGGCAGGCGCCAGCGCGCATTGATGCTGTAGTCAGTTGCTGAAGGAAACAATGCCCGGTTCGCCGGGCATTGTTGTTTTAGCGCACAGCACTAAAGTGCTTACTTTCGGGCTTACTTGGCCAGATGCAGGGGAATCACGCCCGCCGCCAGCGCGGGCACATTGCCTGCGGGCTCCAGGATGGTTGCCAGGGTCACCGTGTCGAGCACGGCCAGGAAGGCGCCCGTGGCCTGGCCCAGCTTGGCCTTCAGCAGGCAGTCTGGCGTCAGCGGGCAGGTATTGTTTTCCTTGTTAAAACATTCCGCCATAAAAAAATCGTTTTCCGTTTCGCGCACCACGGTGCCGATATTGATCTCGGCCGGGTCGCGCGCCAGGCGCAGGCCGCCGTTGCGCCCGCGCACGGTTTCCACGATGCCTGACAGGCCCAGCTGGTGCACCACCTTCATCAAGTGATTTTTCGAGATGGAATGCAGGTCGGCGATGTCCTGGATGGTCACGAGCCGGTCGCGGTGCACGCCCAGGTACATCAAGGTGCGCAGGGTGTAGTCAGTGTAGGCAGTCAGTCGCATGGGATAACGTTCATAAAGATGTGGATTACATCCTTGTTCATCTCCAGCATACATGAGAGCGCCTGGCTGCCGCTACCGCAATAGGTGATACGTCGTCACTTTTCAGCCTCGAAAGACAAATTTGATTGCCTTTCGCTTAAATGCGTAGTAAATTTTCATATTGTTGCCCTGGCAAACAGCTTGCAAGCCCTTGTCGGCCCTTTGGGTATGATTTTTATTGATGGAAATCAAGAGGATGGTGAAGCAATAAGGTAAATTTACTACAAAATGGATGATGGGCGTTTCCCGGGCCGGGGAGCGCGTACTACGCAATCTGTGCGGTGCCGTCGTGGCCGCCCCAGGAAATGAATACCATGCAAATGAATGAAGTGAAAGACGAGCTGCTGAGCAGCGATATCCGCCAGCTGGGCCGTCTGCTGGGCGACGCCATCCGCAACCACCTGGGGGACCCCGCCTTTGAGCGCATCGAGCATGTGCGCCAGCTGGCCATCCGTTTCCGCCGCGACAACGATGAAGTGGCGCGCGCGCAGCTGTCGGACGCGCTGCAGGCGCTGTCGCAGGAAGAAACCACCCAATTGACGCGCGCTTTCAGCTATTTCTCGCTGCTGGCCAACATTGCAGAAGACCAACATCACATCCGCCGCACGCGCGCCCATTTGATCGCCGGTTCGCCACCGCGCCAGGGTAGCCTCAGCCATGCCGTCGGCAATGTGTTCGACGCGGGCAAGGCCGATGCGCTGGCATCGTTCTTTGAAGATGCGTTTGTCAGCCCCGTCTTCACGGCGCATCCGACGGAAGTGCAGCGCAAGAGCATCCAGAATTGCCAGATGGCCATCGCGCGCCTGTTGAGCGAGCGCGACCGCGTGCAAATGACGCCGGAAGAGGCCGAGCAAAACGAAGAAGCGCTGGGCCGTGGCATCGTCACCCTGTGGCAGACGCGCCTGCTGCGTACGAGCAAGCTGTCCGTCATGGATGAAGTGGCCAATGGCCTGTCGTTCTACGACCACACCATCCTGCGCGAACTGCCGAAACTGTATTCCTCGCTGGAAACCATGCTGGCCCAGCGCGATGCCCGCTGGGAAGATGCGGAATTGCCCAATTTCATGAAGGTCGGCAGCTGGATAGGCGGTGACCGCGACGGCAACCCCTTCGTCACGGCCGACATCCTGCGCAGCACCCTGCAGACGCAGGCTGACAAAGTACTCGACTTTTACCTCGGTGACTTGCGCAAGCTCGCTTCGCAACTGTCCCTGGCGCAAATATTGAACGCCTGCAGCGAGCCGCTGCGCGCGCTGGCCGAACGCTCGGCCGACGCGTCGCCGCACCGCGTCGACGAGCCGTACCGTCGCGCTCTGCATGGCATCCATGCGCGCCTGGAGGCCACGCGCGTGGTTCTTTCCAATAAGGGTGGCAATGCGGGCAAGCACGCCGAAAGCGTGCAGCCCTACGCTGCGGCGGCCGAGCTACTGGCCGACCTGGACGTGGTCCAGCATTCGCTGGTCAGCAATGGCTTGCGCGCGTTGGCGCGTGGCCGGCTGCGCCAGCTGCGCCGCGCCGTCAAGGTGTTCGGCTTTTCGCTGGCGCCGCTCGATCTGCGCCAGAATTCCGACGTGCACGAGCGTGTCGTGGGTGAACTGTTCGCCGGCGCCCAGCCGGGCCTCGTCTATCTGGACCTGGATGAAGAGCAGCGCATCGCCGTGCTGCTGGCCGAGCTGGAGTCGCCACGCTTGCTGACGTCGCCGTATGCGCAGTACTCGGAAGTAACCACGTCCGAACTCGACATCTTCCGCGCCGTGCGCGAAGCCCACGTCAAATATGGCCGTGAATCGGTGCCGAACTGCATCATCTCGAAGGCGGCCAGCGTCTCGGACTTGCTGGAAGTGGCCTTGCTGCTGAAAGAAGTGGGCTTGCTGCGCCAGGACAGCCGCGAAGTCGATGTCAACATCATCCCCCTGTTTGAAACGATCGACGACTTGCGCGCCGGTCCCGCCATCATGGCGCGCGCCTTCGGCTTGCCGTTCTACCGGGGCTTGCTGGTCTCGCGCGCGGACCAGCAGGAAGTCATGCTGGGTTACTCGGACAGCAACAAGGACGGCGGCTTCCTCACGTCCGGCTGGGAACTCTACAAGGCGGAGATCGAACTGGTGACGGTCTTCAAGCAAGAACAGATCAAGCTGCGGCTGTTCCACGGCCGCGGCGGGTCCGTCGGGCGCGGCGGCGGCCCCAGCTACGAAGCCATCCTGGCCCAGCCGGCTGGCGCCGTGCAGGGACAGATCCGTTTGACGGAGCAGGGCGAAGTCATTACGGCCAAGTATGCGAACCCGGAAGTAGGGCGCCGCAACCTGGAAGTGCTGGTGGCTGCCACCATCCAGTCGACCTTGCTGCCGCAGGCGCAGCTGCAGCCGAAGGCCTCGGCCGGCGCGGGCCACCTGGCCGCCATGGAAGAGCTGTCCGGCACGGCCCTGAACGCTTACCGCGACCTCGTCTACGGCACGGACGGCTTCGAACAGTATTTCTGGGAATCGACAGTGATCGCGGAAATTGCCGCGCTGAATATCGGCAGCCGTCCCGCCTCGCGCAAGAAATCCACGTCCATCGAGGATTTGCGCGCAATTCCCTGGGTCTTGAGCTGGGCGCAATGCCGTTTGATGCTGCCGGGCTGGTTCGGCTTTGGTTCCGCCGTGCAAGCTTACCTGGCCGCCCATCCGGCGGATGGCGCGGACGTGCTGCGCGGCATGTACACGGACTGGCCCTTCTTCACGTCCCTGCTGTCGAACATGGATATGGTCCTGGCCAAGAGCGACATCGCGATTGCCGGCAAGTATGCGGAACTGGTCAAGGACAAGGCCTTGCGCGAGGCCATCTTTACCCGCATCCGCGCCGAATACGCGGCCACCCTTGACGCCTTGAAGCTGATCACGGGTCAGGAAGAGTTGCAGCAAGCCAACCCGCTGATGCAGCGCTCGATACGCAACCGTTTCCCGTACATCGACCCGCTCAATCACGTGCAGGTGGAGCTGTTGAAACGTTTCCGCGAGGGCAAGCAGGATGCGGCGGCGCGCACGGGGATTCATTTGTCGATCAATGGGATTGCGGCAGGGTTGCGCAACAGCGGTTAATTTTTTGGGGTCAGTCACTACGTGATCGGAATACGCCCCACTGGGGCGTATTCCCCCGCCGGGTCTGACCCCAGCTTTGTACTTGGGCTAGTTTTAAGTAAAAAACATCAAGGAGACAGCATGACCATCAAAGTTGCCATCAATGGCTATGGCCGCATCGGCCGCAATGTCTTGCGCGCGTTTTATGAAGGCGGCAAGCAGCAGGATATCGAGATCGTCGCCATCAACGACCTGGGCGACGCCAAGTCGAATGCGCATTTGACGCGCTACGACACGGTGCACGGCAAGTTTCCCGGCGTCGTCACCATCGATGGCGACAACATGATCGTCAATGGCGACCGCATCCGCGTCTTCGCGCAGCGCGATCCGGCCCTGATACCCTGGGGCGAACTGGGCGTCGACGTGGTGCTTGAATGCACAGGCTTCTTCATCACCAAGGAAAAAGCCTCGGCCCACCTGAAGGGCGGGGCGAAAAAAGTCATCATCTCGGCCCCTGGTGGCAAGGATGTGGACGCCACCATCGTGTTTGGCGTCAACCAGCACGTGCTGAAAGCGTCGGACACGGTCATCTCGAATGCCTCGTGCACGACGAATTGCCTGGCGCCACTGGTAAAACCGCTCAACGACGCCATCGGCATCGAATCGGGCCTGATGACCACCGTGCACGCCTACACGAATGACCAGGTGTTGTCCGACGTGATGCATGAAGACTTGCGCCGCGCCCGCTCGGCCACGCATTCGATGATCCCCACCAAGACGGGCGCTGCAGCGGCTGTCGGCCTGGTCTTGCCGGAACTGAATGGCAAGCTGGACGGCTTTGCCATCCGCGTGCCGACGATTAACGTCTCGCTGGTCGACCTGTCCTTCATCGCCAAGCGCGACACCACGGTCGAGGAAGTCAACGCCTTGCTGAAAACGGCGTCGGAAGGCGCGCTGAAGGGCATTTTAACGTACCAGACGGAACCGCTCGTTTCCATCGATTTCAACCACAATCCGGCTTCGTCGAACTTCGATGCGACCCTGACCAAGGTCTCGGGGCGCCTCGTGAAAGTGTCGTCGTGGTACGACAACGAGTGGGGCTTCTCGAACCGCATGTTGGACACCACGGTCGCCCTGATGGCGGCCAAGTAAGAACGTAGTACCGCCGATCCAGCGCACCAGGACGGCCGGCCCACAAGGCTGGCCCTTGTAGCAACTCATTATAGAAAGCAGCACACCATGACCATGCAAGTACAGCAACGCGCTACCAAGATCGTTTCCACCATCGGCCCCGCTTCGAACGATATCGATACCCTGGTCCGCATGTTCAAGGCCGGCGTCGACGTCGTGCGCCTGAACTTTTCGCATGGCAAGGCGCAAGACCATATCGACCGCGCCCGCATGGTGCGCGAAGCGGCAGCCCTGTGCGGCCGCGAAGTGGCCATCATGGCCGACTTGCAAGGCCCGAAGATTCGCGTCGGCAAGTTTGAAGAAGGCAAGATTTTCCTGGAAAATGGCGCTTCCTTCATCCTCGACGCGAAATGGGGCGAAAACGGCGAGCTGGGCAATTTGGAGCGTTGCGGCCTCGACTACAAGGAATTGCCGCGCGACTTGCGCACGGCCGACGTGCTGCTGCTCAACGACGGCCTCATCGTTTTGACGGTGGACAAGGTCGTCGGCAGCGAAATCCACACGACAGTGAAAATCGGCGGCGAATTGTCGAACAACAAGGGCATCAACCGCCAGGGCGGCGGCTTGTCGGCCCCGGCCTTGACGGCCAAGGACATGGAAGACGTGAAAACGGCGATGAGCTTCCAGGCCGATTACGTGGCCGTGTCCTTCCCGAAAAACGCCACCGACATGGTGATGGCGCGCCAGCTGGCCAATATCGCCGGCGAAGCGTGGGACCACAAGCCGATGATGATCGCCAAGATCGAGCGGGCAGAAGCCATTCCTGCGCTGCAAGAAATTCTCGACGCCTCCGACGGCATCATGGTGGCACGCGGCGATCTGGCCGTGGAAGTGGGCAATGCGGCCGTGCCGGCCCTGCAAAAGCGCATGATCAAGATGGCGCGCGCGTCAAACAAACTGGCGATTACGGCCACGCAGATGATGGAATCGATGATCGTCAACGCCGTGCCGACGCGCGCGGAAGTGTCCGATGTTGCCAATGCCGTGCTGGACGGCACGGATGCTGTCATGACGTCGGCGGAAACGGCCTCGGGCCGCTACCCGATCGAGACGGTGGAAGCCATGGCCGCCATTTGCCTGGACGCGGAAAAATGGGATACCTGCAAGCTGGACGCCGATTTCCTCAACGCCACGTTCTCGCGCATCGACCAGTCGATCGCCTACGGCGCCCTGTTTACGGCGCACCACTTGCGCGTGAAGGCGATTGCCACCCTGACGGAATCGGGCTCCACGGCCTTGTGGATGAGCCGTTGCAACATCGACATCCCCATCGTCGCGCTGACCCCCAGCGTGGGCACGCGCCGCAAGCTGGCCCTGTACCGCAACGTCAGCACCCTGGAACTGACGTCCGGCACCGACCGCGACAAGGTCTTGCAACAGGCGGAAGACTTGCTGCTGGAACATAAAGTCGTGGCCAAGGGCGACACCGTCGTGCTGACCTGGGGCGAGCCGATGGGCAAGGTCGGCGGCACGAACGCGCTGAAAATCATGAAGATCGGCCAGCACTGACCGTGTATTATTGAGCACATCGCTGGCCGACAGCCGCCTGCAGCCTTAAGAATGGCTGAAAGAGAGGCGGTTGGCCGGCCACCGCAATGGCAGGTGCCCAATCTGCCATTGCGGTGGCCGCCGTTCCGTGTCAGCATGGTTTTCCTGCCTTCCAAGGCGCATCCGGAGTTCATGATGACTGCATACCTGCCTGCCTTGATCTGGTCGCTGTCGGCCTTCGCTTGCCTCTTCATTGCCAAACGCCGCTCCTTGAAAACAACTGCTGTCAGGGCCATCCTGGTGGTGTTTCTGGGGCCGTTTGCCATTCCCTTCGTGCTGGTCGCAAAGCCCGAGAAACCCACTCTGGCGTAATCACCCGCGACCGTCATATACGGCTAAGCGTGCGGCCTGCGGGCATTCCTCTTTGCTATATTCCAGCTTTTAGCCAAAAGGGAATGCCCATGAAGCGCAGCGCGACCCTGTTCCTGATGACTATCCTTCCCCTGTGCGCGGCCACGTTCGCCTCGGCGGCCGAGCCTGTGCAGCGCCTGCAGCGCGCCACGGGGTTGTGGAGGGTGATGCCCGCCACCTCGCCGTTTTCCTGGGAAATCTGTGTTGACCAGCAATACGACCGCCTGATCGAAGATGACTTATGGAGCGATTTTGAGCAGGAATGCCAGATCGCGTCGCAAAGCCGCCAGGGCGACAGTTACCACTTCCAGTCCAGCTGTCCGGGTGCCATGCTGGCCGGCAGCTTCAAGGGCGACCTTGCCAAGGCATACACTTTGATCGCCGACACCACGATGGAATTGAACGGCAAGACCGAGGTGCAGCGGACTGAACTGACGGGGGTGTTTCTGGGCGCTTGTCCAGCAGGGCTGACGCCGGGCGCCAAGAAAATGCGCGGCGGCATGGTAATGAAGAGCCTGTATATAAACCGCTAGCAGCCACGCTGAAACAACAGTTTTCAGGGATAGGCAGGCGCCGGCATTGACGCCGAAGGCAATGATTTGTGATAATGAGAATTATTATCAATTAGACGCGCCTTGCCTTGAGCGCATCGGAGTCCCTAGTGAACATTGCGCAGTCCAGCGAGTCGATAGCAGGCATCTACAGCAGCCACCACGGCTGGCTGATGCGCTGGTTGCGCGCCAAGCTGCAGTGCGCGGACCATGCGGCCGACCTGGCGCAGGATACCTTCGTGCGCCTGCTGACGGCGCCGCCGGAAGGCCGGCAGACCTTGCGCGAACCGCGCGCCTACCTGACGACCGTGGCGCAGCGACTGCTGATCGACCATTACCGGCGCCTGTCTCTGGAGCAGGCGTGGCTGGAAACCCTGGCGCAGCAGCCCGATCTGCTGATGCAGTCGCCGGAAGAGCGTTTGCTGGTGCGCGAAGCCTTGCAGCGCATCGATGTGATGCTCGACGGCTTGCCGCCGCTGGTGCGCAGCGCCTTCCTGCTGGCGCATGTGGACGGCCTCGCTTATGGGGAAATCGCCCGGCGCCTGGCCGTGAGCGAGCGCAGCATCAAACGTTACATGGTGCAGGCGTTTGAACGCTGCATCCTGCTGACCCTGTGAGCGCGAACACGGTTTCCATCGATCCCCGCGCCGCGCGGGGGGCGGCGCAATGGCTGGTGCGCCTGCATGCAGGCGCCTTGAACCCTGACGAGCAGCAAGCCTTCCAGGCCTGGCGCGCCAGCGATCCCGCACACGAAACGGCGTGGAAGCGGGCCGAGCTGGTGTGCAGCACCCTGGCCAGCGTGCCGCCCGCGCTGCGCCAGACGGCGGACGCGGCGCCGCAGTCGCCGCAGCGGCGTGCCGTGCTCTACGGCTTGGCCGGGCTGATCGCGGTCGGGCCGGCGCTGTGGCTGGCCAGCCGGTCGCTACCGTGGCAAGGCTGGCAAGCGTGGCAAGCGTGGCATCCTGCCATCCGTACGGCCAGGGGCGAAATCCGCCACATGACATTACCGGATGGCACGCAACTGGTGCTCAATACGGACACGGCCATCGATGTGCGCTTTGACGACGCGGCGCGGCGCGTGATATTGCATGCGGGCGAACTCCATGTCGCCACGGTGCACGACAAAGCCGTGCCGGCGCGACCGTTCCTCGTGCGCAGCAGCAATGGCGCCGTGCGCGCGCTGGGCACGCATTTCAGCGTGCGCCAGGATGGCAGCGTGCTGGCGCCGCGCACGCAGGTGAGCGTCAGCGAAGGCGCCGTCGAGATCCAGCCCAGGGAGAGTCCCAGTGCCTTGCGCAAGGTCAATGCGGGCCAGCAGGGCAGTTTCGATGACGTGGCCGTTGCCCCCTTGTCGCCGCTGGCGCTGCACGCTGCCGGCTGGCTGCAGGGTGTGCTGATCGCCGAGCGCATGCCGCTGGGCGAGCTGCTCGAACAGGTGGCGCGCTATCGCTACGGCGTCATCCGCTGCGATCCCGCGCTGGCTGCCATGCCCGTGGACGGCATCTTCCAGCTGAACGAGCCGGACAACATCCTGCTCTTGCTGCAGCGCTCCTTGCCGATCCGGTTGGCGCGCCGCACGCGCTACTGGATCAGTGTCGAGGCGGCTTGACGCAGAATTTGCCGCTTGCCTGTCCCTTTTTTCAGATTGCTTCGTCATACAAGGTAGAGAACGAACAATCCGAACCATCGAAAGGGTCCACATGGCTGTGCAGCACCGCTTATTCTCACCATGGACGCCACTCGCGCTCCATCCCGCCACCGGCGCCGTGCGTGCCGCGCTGGTCCTGCTCCTCGCCGTGGGCGTCGCCGGCACCGGCTTGCCGCAGGCGGCGGTGGCCGCCGAGTCCAGCCCGGCCGCTAACGTACGCGACTACGGCATTCCCGCCGGCAGCCTGCGCGATGCGCTGTCCACGTTTGCCATCGCCGCCGGCATCAACCTGTCCACCCAGGGCGTGGCGCTCGACGGCTTGGCGACGCCGGGCTTGCAGGGCCGCCATGGCGTCTCCGCCGGCCTGCAAAAACTGCTGCAAGGTAGCGGCCTCGAAGTGCTTGAAAACGGCAATGGCAATTATCTTTTGCGCAAAATCAATACCAGCACGGCCGATGGCGGCCTGGACAGCATGCCCGCCGTGATCGTCAGCGCCGAGGCGGACCGCGCCACGGAAGGCACGGGCTTATACACGTCGAGGAATATGTCGACGGCCACGGGCTTGAACCTGTCGCAGCGCCACACGCCGCAAACAGTCAGCGTCATTTCGCGCCAGCAAATGGAGGATTTCGACCTGACCACCTTGCAGGATGTGGCGCGTGCCACGCCCGGCCTGTATGGCAAGACGCAGGGCGTGTCCGACCAGGAAACCACGTATTTTGCGCGCGGCTTCGCCTTGAGCCACGTGAATGTCGATGGCTTGCCGATCGATGTCACGGGTTTTAACGAGCGCAACGTCTCCGCCGACATGCTGATGTACGACCGCGTGGAAGTGGTGCGCGGCGCCACGGGCTTGATGGAAGGGGCGGGCGCGCCGTCGGGCAGCATCAACATGATACGCAAGCGTCCCACGGCCACGCCCTTGCTGAACGCGTCTGCCCACCTGGGCAGCTGGAAGGACCGGCAATTGACGGTGGACGCCAGCAATGCCTTGAACGCCTCGGGCAGTGTGCGCGGGCGCGTGGCGGCCAGCTGGCGCGACAGCGATAGCTTTGTCGACGTGGTCAACAATACCAATGGCACCGTGTATGCGATCGTGGAAGCGGACCTGACGCCATCGACCACGGCCGGCATCGGCTTCTCGCGCCAGCACAGCCGCACCGATGGCGTGTTTGTCGGCTTGCCGACCTTGCCCGATGGCCGCCACATGGACTTGCCCCGCTCGACTTTCCTGAACAACGCCGACTCGTTCCAGAAACGCGACAACAACGTGGTCTTCGCCGACCTGGAAACGAAGCTGGAGAAGGGCTGGCGCAGCCGCTTCGCCATCACGCGCATCGATGCCTCGTCGAGCACGCGCAATACCACCAACAGCCGCGTCGATGGCGCAACGTTTCTGCTGGAACAGTCGGAAACGGGCTGGAAGTACAGCACGCAACAAGTGGTGGCCGACTGGCGCTTGAGTGGCCCCGTCACCTGGTTCGGTCGGCAGCATGACGTCATCGTCGGCGCCAGCTACCGCCATGACGATTCGGACGCGGCCCAGAGCTGGGAAGGTGCCGGGAAGCGCGTGATCGATATCCGCCGCTGGAATCCGCGCGCCTACCGCATGAATGGCGCGCCGTTCGAACCGTTTAACTGGGGCCGCAAGACGGACGAGAAGGGCCTGTATGCGGCCGGCAACTTCAGCCTGGCCGATCCGCTGCGCCTGGTGCTGGGCGGGCGCTTCGGCTGGTATGCGCAGAATGTCACGGGCTGGTATGCCACCAACCCGACGTGGCGCCGCGACCTGACGGAAAACGCGAAGTTCACGCCGTACGCGGGCCTGGTCTACGATCTGGACCAGCATCATTCCGTGTATGCGAGCGGCACGCAGATCTTCCAGCCGCAAAGCGTGCTCGATGTAAAAGGCCATACCTTGCCGCCTTTGAGCGGCACCAACCTGGAAGTGGGCGTCAAGGGCGAGTATTTCGGCGGCAGGCTCAACGCCAGCGGCGCCTTGTTCCGCATCAGGCAAAACAACCGCGCCATGGCCGATGAAGTCAATTGCCCGACGGGCGGCGCCATCTATTGCGCCCGCGCTGCCGGGCAGGTGCAGAGCGAAGGCGTCGATCTGCAATTGTCGGGCTCGCCATTGCCCGGCTGGCAGATCGCGGGCGGCTACACCTATGTGCTGGCCAAGTACACGAAGGATAGCGTGGCGGCCAATATCGGCCAGCGCATCGCCACGGACGAGCCGAAGCAATTGTTCAAGCTGTACACGAATGTGCAGCTGAGCGGCGGTCTGGCGCGGTGGAACCTGGGCGCCTCCATGACTGCGCAGGACAAGATTGACCGCCGCGACAAGGCTTTCCTGACGCAGCAGGGCGGCTACGCCATCGTCGGGCTGACGGCCGGCTATCGCATCAACGAGCAGCTGCATCTGCGCGTCAATGTCGACAACGTGCTCGACCGCCGCTACTACCAGGGACTCGGCTATTCCTGGTCGGGCGGGCTGGAACGCTACGGCGCGCCGCGCAGCTTGCTGCTGTCCTTGAACTACAAGATGTAGCCGTGGCGCCAGCGGAGCGCGCCCGTCCGGGCGCCTCTGCTACACTGCCGCCGTCCCCATTTTTTACTGTTCCCATGTCCGCCACACCTGTCCTCACGCCCCTGAAAAACGCTTTCCAGTTATCGCGCGCCGAGAATAACATCGAGCTGATCCTGCCCGAACTGCTGGGGGCGCAATTGCACGTCGTCATCGGCGGACAAAGCGAGCAGATCGACCTGTTCCTCGTGCCGTCGCCCAATCCCGAGCGTCAGTGCGTGACGGTGGCGGAAGATCCGGCTTTCCTGGCCGGCATCGCGTTTCCCAACATTCCCGTGACGGGCGCGCAACTGATCGCGTCGATTCCCTCCGAGATCGAAGTCGTCTTCCTGCATGGAGACGGCGCCAATTACCTGACGCGCGAGCAACTGGCGTGGTTCCGCGGCATGCCGGTCCTGGCCACTTGAACGGCCGGCCGGCGTTGCCAATGAAGGCGCGCGCGCAATGAATACGCTTTGCGCCAGCCGAGGATGCAGCGGCCCAGGCGGCACTGATCGCGCATATGCGTCCCGTGCTGTCGCGCAGCGTGCTGCTGGGTGGCTGCCCAGATCAAGGACGAACTCAGCCGCCGCTGTAGACTGGCCGCTATCCCTATCAGCGAGACGGCGGGCCTGTCCAGCCAGCAATCCGGCGCGGTCCGCGCGTGCTGACCGCAGGCGTAGACGGGCCATTGTCGCATCGCCGCCGCAATAGCTATCGTTTTTGATAACTATATTGCTGAAGTCCTATGAATATTTTCGCAAAGCAACTATACTCATGGCTCTTTAAAAAATCATCGTCACGCTGGCGGCCAGCTACCCGCGCCAGAGTTCGTACGTATTCCGCTTCTTCTCTCTGAACGAGCACCTTTCCCCCGCGCGGCAGGCGCGGGCGTGACGACCGAGTCTTGCCCTGGTTGACTGCTGCCGTTGTCATTTTCGCTGTGTTGCCGCTTTACTAAAAAGCCCGGCGCCGGCGCGCGGTGCGCCGTCATGTTTTGTGACGTCATGTTTCACTCTATTTAGTTCACGACAGTATGCTTAGTTCCATCTTCGCCGTCTCGACCGATACCATGCCGTACATTTATGGCACGCACAATGCCGGGCTGGTGCTGTTTTCCATCGGCATCGCCATCTTTGCCTCGTTCATGGCCCTGCAGATCGCCGGCATGGCGCGCAGCAGCGAGCGCGGCTTCCAGCGCCAGACAGCCATCATCACGGGCGCCATCGCATTGGGCGGCGGCATCTGGTCGATGCACTTCATCGGCATGCTGGCCTTCGACATCTGCACGCGCGTGTCCTTCGAACCCAACCTGACCTTGCTGTCGATGCTGCCAGGCGTGGCCGCCTCGTGGGTGGCGCTGCACTTGCTGGCGCGCCCGCGCATCAGCTGGCGCCAGCTGGTGGTGGGCGGCGTGCTGGTGGGACTGGGCATCGGTTCCATGCATTACAGCGGCATGGCCGCCATGCAGACTTCGCTGACCCTGCACTATCAACCGTGGCTGTTTGCCCTGTCGCTGCTGGTAGCCGTCACCATGGCCATGCTGGCGTTGTGGATACGCTTCGGCCTGAGCGCCATACGCCAGCGCTTGAGCCCCTTGGCATCCTTGCTGGTCAGCAGTGTTGTCATGGGCCTGGCCATTTCCGGCATGCATTACACGGGCATGCAGGCGGCGCGCTTTTCCGGCGCGCCCACGGCAGGCGAGAACACTATCACGGTGCAAGCCTCGTTCGTGGCCCTGGCCGTGGCCCTGATCACCGTCACCCTGACCGTCTTCGTGGCCGCCGCGAACGGCTTGCTGCGCTACCGCCAGCTGCTGCGCCACGCCAGCGTCAGCGAATCGCGCCTGCGCGCCATCGTCGATACGGCCGCCGATGGCCTGATCACCATCGATGGCCAGGGCAAGGTGCGCTCCTTCAATCCCGCCGCGGAAAGCCTGTTTGGCTGGCGCGAAGCGGAGATCGTGGGGCGCGACGCCAGCGTGCTGCTGCAGCCGGCCGACGCCGCCGAGTACGAGGGTTATCTGCGTGACTACCTGGAAACGGGCGCCTCGCGCATCCTCGACAGCGGACGCGAACTCGATGGCTGCCACAAGGATGGCGCGGTTCTGCCCATGCGCGTGGCGATCGGCAAGATCGACACGCCGGGCCAGCCCCTGTTCGTGGCGTTTGTCACGGACATGCGTTCTTCGCGCAGCATGGAGCAGGCGCTGAAGGACAGCGAGCGCCAGTACCGCACCCTGATCCGCAATATCCCCGGCGTGTCTTTTCACTGCAACTACGCGCCCGAATGGAAAATGATTTTCATCAGCGATGCCGTTTTCAACCTGACAGGCTGGATGCCGCAGGACTTTATCGAAGGGCGGGTCAGGCTGTTCGACCTCGTGCATCCGGACGACCGCCAGCGCGTCAACGAAACCTGCGTGCAGGCGGCAGGCGAACGGCGCGATTTCGAGAACGTCTACCGCCTGATCCACCGCGACGGGCGCGAGCGCTGGGTGCGCGAAAGCAGCGGCCCCGTGCTCGATAACGACGGCGTCGTGCGCTGGATCGACGGCGTTATCCTCGACATCACGGAAAGCGAATTGCGCAACGCCGAATACGAAGGCAAGGTGACGGCCATCTCGCGTGCGATGGCGGTCATCGAGTTCGACCTGCAGGGACGCATCCTGGCGGCCAACCAGAACTTCCTCGACCTGGTCGGCTACCAGCTCGATGACGTGCTGGGCCTGCACCACAGCATCTTCTGCGAACCGGGTTATGTGACCTCGCCGGATTACATCGCGTTCTGGCAGCAGCTGGCACATGGCCAGTTCAACACGGGCGAGTACAAGCGCATCGACAAGGATGGCCGGGAAGTGTGGATACAGGCCTCGTACAACCCGATCTTCAACACGGACGGCAAGCCGTTCAAGGTGGTCAAGCTGGCCACCGACGTCAGCGAACGGCGCGCCATGCAGGAAAACCTGCGTGCGGCGAAAGACCGCGCCGAGCTGGCCGCCGATTCGAAAACCAGCTTCCTGGCCAACATGAGCCATGAAATCCGCACGCCGATGAACGCCATCATCGGCTTTACGGAAGTGCTGCTGGGGACAGCCCTGGACAGCCTGCAGCGCCGCCATCTGGGCACGGTGCGCCAGTCGGCGCGTTCCCTGCTCGAACTGCTCAACGACATCCTCGACACGGCCAAGCTGGAAAAAGGCGCCACTGAACTGGAACTGGTGGACTTTTCGCTGCCCGACCTGGTTGACCACGTGGCCGCGTCGCTGCGCATCACGGCGCAGGCGCGCGACCTGGTGCTGCACGTAGATGTCGATCCGGGCATGGGCCAGTTCTTCCTGGGCGACGCGCGCCGGGTGCAGCAGGTGCTGACGAATCTGATCGGCAACGCCGTCAAGTTCACCGAAGTGGGCCATGTGCGCGTGGCCGTTGGCATGCAGGGCGAACAGGTGCATATCGCCGTGCACGACACGGGCATCGGCATCCCTGCCGACCGCCTGGACAAGATCTTTGCACCGTTTACGCAAGCCGATTCCTCGATGAGTCGCCGCTTTGGCGGCACGGGCCTGGGTACGACGATTTCGCTGCAATTGGTCGAGCTGATGGGTGGCACCATCACGGTGGAAAGCACCTTGGGCGTGGGCAGCGTGTTCCATGTATTGTTGCCGCTGGCGTCGGGCAAGGCCGTGTTGCGCCGCAGCGAGCAGCCCGTGGTGGCCTTGCCGCCGCTGCGCATCCTGGCGGCCGACGACGTGCCGCAGAACGTGGAGCTGCTCCTGATCAGTCTGGGCGCGGCCGGGCACCAGGTGATCGCCGCCAGCGATGGCGAGAGCGCCGTGCGCGAGTTCAGCAAGGGCAGCTTCGACATCGTCCTGATGGACGTGCAGATGCCGCGCATGGATGGTCTGGAAGCGACGCGCCAGATCCGTGTGTATGAGCGCGAACAGGGCCTGAAGGCGACGCCCATCATCGCCCTGACGGCCAGCGTGCTGGAACAGGACCGGCGCGCCGCGCAGATGGCGGGCATGAACGGTTTTGCCTCGAAGCCGCTGGAGATGCACAAGCTGACGGCGGAAATCGCCCGCCTGCTCGATATCGCCGTGGCCATGCCGCCGTCTGCCTCCGGCGCGGCGGCGCGCGCGGCCGCCGGCCAGGTGGACTGGCAGCGCGGCATCGCCTTGTGGGGCGGCCGCGAGACCTTGCAACGGGCCATTGCGCGCTTCGTGCAGGCCAATGGCGACTGCGCCGCCATGCTGACCGCGGAGCTGGAACGTGGCGGCAGCAGCGTGGCCGGCCACTTGCTGCACCGTATCAAGGGCGCGGCGGGCAACCTGTGCCTGGTGCAGGTCGAAAGCCTGCTGGGACGCATCGAGCAAGCCATCGCGCGCCAGCTGCCAGCGACCGAATTGCTGGTACAGCTGACTGCCGCCTTCATGGCGCTGGCCGGCGAGCTGGAGGCGGGCGCCATGGCGCAGCCGGCGCTGGCCAACGCAACGCCTGATGCCGCCGCCCCCCTCGATGCGTCCGCCGCTGGCGCCTTGCTGCGGCAAGCCATCGCCAGTCTGGAAGGCGGACAGCTGGACGACGCCCTGATGGCGCAGATCGCCGTCATGTTGGCGCCGCACGGCCAGCAGCAGCGCCTGCAGGCGCTGGCCAGCGCCATCGACGACTTTGAATTTGCGCGCGCTGCGGGCGTGCTGCGCCAGCTGCTGGCGTGGCTGGAAGCGTCGGCGCCGGCCGACCTTTCCTGATATTGGGCTAACGATGACCTTACACGAAGACAAACCGATCCTGCTGCTGGTGGACGACGAAGCGACGAATCTGCAGGTGCTGCGGCAGATCTTGCAGGACGATTACCGCCTGCTGTATGCCAAGGATGGCGACAAGGCGCTGGAACTGGTGCAGAACAACCCCGTCGAACTGATCCTGCTCGACATCATGATGCCCGCCATGACGGGCTACGAGGTGTGCCGCCAGCTCAAAGCCATGCCGGCCACTGCGTCCATTCCCGTCATTTTTGTCACCGCCCTGTGCGACGTGAAGGATGAGGCGGACGGTTTCGACGCCGGCGCCGTCGATTACATCACCAAGCCCGTCAGCCCGCCCATCGTGCGCGCCCGCGTGCGCACGCACCTGTCGCTGGTCGATGCCGAGGAATTGCGCCGCTCGCGCCTGCAGGTGATCCAGACCCTGGGCCAGGCGGCCGAATACAAGGATAACGAGACGGGCATGCACGTCATCCGCATGAGCTATTACGCGCGCCAGTTGGCGCTGGCGGCCGGCTACAGTACGGCGCATGCGGAAGATTTGCTCAACGCGGCCCCCATGCACGACGTGGGCAAGATCGGCATCCCCGACGCCATCCTGCAAAAACCGGGCAAGCTCGATGCGGAAGAATGGAAGGTCATGCGCAGCCACGCGGAAATCGGCGCGGCCATCATCGGCGAGCACGCGGGCGGCCTGCTGAAAATGGCGCGCACCATCGCCCTGACGCACCACGAAAAATGGGATGGCAGCGGCTATCCGCAAGGCTTGAAAGGCGAGGAAATCCCCCACGCAGGCCGCATCGTCGCCATCGCCGACGTCTTCGATGCCCTCACCAGCGAACGCCCGTACAAGCCCGCCTGGACGGTGTCAGACGCGATCGCCACCATGCAGCGCGACAGCGGCACGCACTTCGACCCGCAGTTGCTGGCGCTGTTCGTGGAACACTTGCCGGCCATGCTGGAGATCAAGGACAAGTGGCGCGAGCCGGCGTGAACGGACTACTCGCTGGCGTGTCCCTTATAGTGGCGTCCTGACTGTCATCGCAGGATTACCCATGGATTACCAGAACCGCATTGCCGACTATCTCCGACAATGGTCATTGCAAGCCGATGGCATGCCCTTGCACACGCACGCCGCATGCCTGTTGCCCGTGTTGCAGGGCGGTCAGCCGGCCATGCTGAAGCTGTCGACTGGCGACGATGAGCGGCGCGCCGGCGCCGTGCTGCGCTGGTGGGATGGCGACGGCGCCGTGCGCGTGCTGGCCGCCTCCACGGATGGCGATGCGCTGCTGCTCGAACGGGCGATGGGTTCCCGTTCGCTGGCCAGGCTGGCGCGCACGGGCGAGGAGGGCGACGCGGCGGCCACCCATATCCTGTGCGCCGTGGCGTCACGCCTGCATGTGCTGCGGCCCACGGCGCCGCCCCTTACTCCCTTGTCCGGCTGCTTCTCCGCTCTGGACGCCGCCGCCGCGCACGGCGGCGTGTTTTCCGCATGCCACGCCGTGGCGCGGGATTTGCTGGCGGCGCCGCAGGACAGCGTGGTGCTGCATGGCGACCTGCATCACGAGAACGTGCTCGATGGCGGCGCGCGCGGCTGGCTGGCCATCGATCCGAAAGGCTATGTCGGCGAGCGGGGTTTTGACTTCGCCAATATCCTGTGCAACCCGGATGGCGCGCTGGCCACGGCGCCGGGCCGGCTGCAACGGCAGGTGGCGCTGATCGCCGATGCGGCGGGGCTGGAGCGTGCACGCCTGCTGGCGTGGGGCGCCGCGTGGGCCGGCCTGTCGGCGGCCTGGCACCTGGAAGACGGCACGCCGCCGGAGACGGCGCTGGCTGTGGCCGCTACTGCGCTGGCGGCCTTGCCGACGTGACGGGGCCTAAGGCTGGCTGTCAGGTAGCCGCAAAATCCGCCGTATCTCCAGGATGGCCTGCGGGCTTTCCTGCACGCTGTGCCATGACGGGATGACTTTTTCCGACAGCGCGCCATCGAGGTGGGCGCTGGCGTAGGGCACTACGCCGTCGCTCGATTCAAGCAGGGGCAGGTCCGGCGTGTCGTTGCCCATGATGGAGTAGTAGCGCACTTTCGGGCTGATGGGCAGGTCGGCCACCAGGCGCACGAACGGGTCCTTGTCGCTGAGGTTATCGATGCTGTTGGGGATGCGCAGCGGTTCGCTGCTGCCCGTGTCGAGCTGCGCCAGGCTGCCGGCGGCGTCCGATAACTGGTCGAGCATGGTGATGGGTAGTGTGATCAGGTTGGCGATCCAGCGCGCCACCTTGTGGTTGGCGAACGAGGTGCCGCGATGCGGCGCGGCGATGAAGATGGCGCGGTTCACCTGCGGCATGGCCGTGAAATTCAGGTAGGGCGCCAGGCCGGCGCGTACTTTTTCCGCCTTCTTGCCCTTCAAATTGTATTCTTCCGTGATGGCGTCGAGCAGGGTGTTGCTGGCATCGGACACCATCAGGCGCGCCAGCACGCCGCCCATGCTGTGGCCGATCAAGACCATGTCGTTCGCGGCGGCGACCTTGGTCGAAGGGTCGAACTGCGCCAGCGTCGCGTTCAGCGCCTGGCGGATGGCGACGTTGTTGGCCGCCAGCGGCGCATTGCTCGGGTAGTACACCTGCCAGATCTGGTAGCGGCGCCGCAGCTGCTCGTCGCCCATAAGTTCATTTGCCACATTGATCCACGCTTCCGGGCTGCTGGCCAGGCCGTGCAGCATGACGATGGTGCGCTTGTTCGGGTCATAGGGCTGCATCAGGTGCACCTGCGGGCGCGAAATGCCGTCGGCGCGGCCGAATAGGGTGCGCAGTGCCTGCACGCCAAAGCCGGAGCGGGCCAGCCACAAGCCATAGCCAGCCGTGAAGTTGGCCGCCACCGGCAATTCCTGGCCCGCCATGCGCGTCGAGTCGCTGCGCGTCGGGTCGACCAGCATCACCATCAACTGCTGCGTGGCCAATACCTCTTGCAGGCTGTTACCGTCGAAGCGGATCAGCGCCGTGACGACAGGGAAGCGGGTTTCCTGGTAGGGCACATACTCGCCTTTCGATGCGTTTGGCTTGGGCATGACGGCCACCAGGTCGGCACCGAAGCCGTCGCGCCGGTACACATTGCGCAGGCCGGAAAACGACAGCGAGGTGGCCGGCAGCAGTTCTTCGGGCAGGGTGCCGTTCTCGGGCAGGCGCAGGGCCGACAATTCGCTGTCGATCTGCCAGCCGGCGACGCGGATCACATGGCCGTCGGGGCGATACTCGCCGCGGTGGCGGAACAGGTTGCCGACGGCCTTTTGCACGGCGTAGTTATAGTAGTCGCGTATTTGTGTCTGGCGCTCCTCGAAGGCGCGCTGGCCCGGCGTGCGCGTCGTGTAGAACAGGTAGGCATAGGCGTAGCGGGCCGATTCCAGCCAGGCGGCCAGCAATTCGGCGCTGGCGTGGCCACCTTGCTTCTCTTCTGCCAGGGCGCTTTCCAGCCACAATTCGGACAGCGTGGCCAGGCGCTGCTCGTCGCTGAGCAGATCGGAGCGGGCCAGGTCGGCGCGGCAGCTGCCCGTATTGGCTACACAGGCGGCGATGTCGCTGCCGATAATGCGCAGCACCTCGCTGGCCGAGGCACTGAGCTTGCCCGTGGTGAGGATGTCGCCGCGCCGCTGCTGCAGGTAGTCGGCCGGGGAGATCGCGCTGACGGTGACGGCGGCGCAGCCGCTCAGCAGCGCCGCGGCGCAAAGGAGGGCGCCCAGGCGCAGTCGCTGCATCAGCGTGGCCGGCATCTCAGAACGAGTAGACCAAGGTGAGCGACGTTTGCGTATCCGTGTTCTTCTTGTCGTCCGGTACGCGCGTATCGTTGCGGGCGCTGAAGGCGGCCTTCATCTGCATGGTGCCGTTGATTTTCGTGCTGAGGGACGTTTCGGCAATCGAGTGGGTGTTCGAGGTGCCCCGTTCCACGCTGATCGTCTGCGTAAACATGGCCGACTGGCTGATCTTCCACTTCATGGCGGCCGCGCCGCGCACCGTCAGGCCGTGTTCCGATTCGCCCGTGTCGTTGGTGCCGCTGAAATAGCCAGGACCGACTTCCACGTCGACGCTCTTGTCGCTCGACTGGTACCAGCGCGAGCCATGACCGACGGCCAGGGTCGAGTACTTGGTATAGGCGCCGAACTTGTCGTTCACGTGCGAGGCCAGCACGAACAGTTTTTCATGGTCGGCCATCAGCTTGTAGGCGGCCTTGGCGGAAGCGGAAAAGCGTTCGGCCGAGCGTTCGCGCACTTTTTGTCCGTCGTCGTTCGTCGTTTCATCTTCCTTGAAGTAGCCGCTGAAGATGTACTGGTTGCTCCAGTCATCGAGTTCCTGGCGCGCGTCGATCTTGCCCGTCACAGAGGTGCCGACCGTATTGCCCGAGGTGGTGATGGCGCCCAGTTCGGCGGAGGTGCTCCAGCTGCCGATGGGAATTTCATCGAACAACATGCTTTGTTTGGTGTCTGCGGCGGCGGCGCTGCCGCAGGTGATGGCCATGGCCAGTGCGAGAGAGTGGGTCGATTTCATGGCTGTATTTGTCTGTGGCGCGCGCCGGGCGTGCCTGCTGTTCGTTAGTTGCAGTGGTGGCTATGCAGGCCGCGGCAATCGGGGCGGCGCCGGAAATATGCGCGCGGGCGCGGCCAAACATTTGTCGAGGCTGTATTGTACCCGACCCTGCCATCGTTCGCCGCACGCGGCGGCGCGCACGAATGCTGCTATATTATGGGAAATATTATAAACTTGGCATGCATGGGTGATGACGATGAAAATGGTATGCAAGCTTGTCACTGTGGCCTGGCTGTGCCTCGCGGCGCAAGCCGGCGCGCAAGCGCTTGACGGGGTGCCGGTATCGGGAGCGTTACCAGGACCGGGGCCGCAACTGACGCAATCGATGATACGCGATGCAGTGCGCACGGTGCTGGCGGAAGAGGCGCAGGCGCGCGACGCGCAGCCGCAGCCGGCCATGCAGCAGGTGACGATACGCGCCGAGCGGAAATATGAACAGTTTGCCGCCGTCTTTGCCGAGGCGAAGGTGCCCGACTGCTTGCACGCAGACGGCTTGAAGCGTCAGCCCACCGGCATCGGTCCGCTCGCCATCGGTGGCGTGTATGCCTTGCCCTTCGTGGCGATCGCCAAGCTGCGCGGAAAATGTAACTAGCCGGGAATGTCCCATGGCGGCACGGGCACGGGCACGTGGCGGGGCTGGCAAGTGGCGCGTGCCTGGCGTATGCTGCGCCTATTTGCTGTCCCGATCTTTACAAGGAATTCCCCGTGCGCTGCCTGGTCATCGAAGACGAAGCCGAAACTTCCCGCTATATCTGTGCCGGCCTGCGCGAGGCGGGCCACGACGTCACCGCCTGCGACAATGGCATCGACGGCATGCGCCTGGCCTGCGGTGAAGACTGGGATGCGCTGGTGCTTGACCGTCTGCTGCCAGGCGAGATCGATGGCCTGGCCATTGTCGCGCGTCTGCGCGGCATGGGCCGCAACACGCCCGTGCTGGTGCTGTCGGCCCTGTCCAGCGTCGACGAGCGCGTGCGCGGCCTGCGCAGCGGCGGCGACGATTATCTGTCAAAACCGTTCGCCATCGCCGAGCTGCTGGCGCGTATCGAGGCGCTGCTGCGGCGCGCCGCGCCCGTGCCCGAAGCGACGCAGCTGCAGGTGGCCGACCTGGTGCTCGACATGCGCACCATGCGCGTGACGCGCGCCAACCGGCAAATCGCCCTGCAGCCGCGCGAGTTCCGCCTGCTGGAATACCTGATGCGCCACCAGGGCCAGTCCGTCACGCGCGCCATGCTGCTCGAAGCCGTGTGGGACTACCATTTCGACCCGCAGACGAACGTCATCGATGTGCAGGTGAGCCGTTTGCGCACCAAGGTGGACAAGGAGTTTTCGCCGCCGCTGATCCACACGGTGCGCGGCGTCGGCTACACCCTGGGCGTGCTCGATGGCGCGTAACTGGCACCGTTCCATTGCGGCCCGCTTGGCGCTCGGCTATGGCGTGCTGGTGGTCGTCTCGATCAGCATCGTGTGCGCCGTCTTCTATTTCGGCACCATCGGCGTGCTGGATCGCAGCGTGGACCGCAAGCTGACCTTGCTCTCGGAGCGCCTTGCCGCGCTGTACCAGCAAGGTGGCAGCAGCCGCACGACGGCGGAAATCGCCCATCTGCTCACCGACCGCACCGACAGCGACACGGAGATCTTCTTGCTGGTGGGTGCGGATGCCCGCCGCGTGGCCGGCAATTTGTCGTCCTGGCCCGATGCGGCCAGTCCCGTGGGCCGCCTGCTGCACCGCGACGTCACGCGCGAAGGGCGCAGGGTGCCCGCGCGCATGCTGATCCGCGACCTGGAGGGCGGCGCGCGCCTGTTCGTCGGACGCGACATGGAAGAGGGCAAGTCGATCCGCACCCTGGTGCTGCGGTCGCTGGCCTATGGTGGCGGGGTGGCCATCTTGCTGGTGGTGGCGGGTGCCTGGCTGTTCCGCCGCCAGCTAGAGGCGCGCATCGGCCAGATCCGCCGTACGGCGGCCGAGATCGAGGCGGGAGACCTGAGTCGACGCATTCCCGTCTCCAGCGAAGATGAATTTGGCTTGCTGAGTCGCGACATCAACCGCATGCTCGACCGTATCGAGCACTTGATGGAAGGCGTGCGTCACGTGTCGAACGCCATTGCGCACGACCTGCGCACGCCGCTGGGCCGCATCCGCAACAAGCTCGATGGCGCCTTGCGCCAGCAGCAGGGCGTGGCCGGCTACGAGAGCGCGGCGCAGGCGGCCATCGACGACATCGACGACCTCACGCGCGTGTTCGACAAGCTGCTGCAGATCGCGGCGGCCGAATCGGGCATGCGCCCAGAGAATTTCGACGACATCGACCTGCAGCAGATCGGCGCCGACATCGTGGAAATGTATGAAGCCACGGCCGACGAGCAGGGCGTGCTGCTGGTGCAGATGTATGGAGAGGGCGTGCCGGCGCGCGGCGACCGCAACCTGCTGGGCAGCGCGCTGGCCAGCCTGGTCGACAACGCCATCAAGTATGCGGGACGGGGCGCCACGGTGGAAGTGTCGACTGGCAGCGATGAACAGGGCAACTGGCTGGCCGTGCGCGACAACGGCCCCGGCGTGCCAAGGGAAGAACTGCCGAAACTGACGCAGCGTTTTTACCGGCTCGACAAGAGCCGCCATCTGCCCGGCAATGGCCTGGGCTTGTCCATCGTGGCGGCCATCGCGGCCCTGCATGGTGGCAGCCTGGAGATCGAGGATGCGGCGCCGGGCTTGCGGCTGCGATTGCGGCTGCTGCGCTAAGCCGCCAGCGCCAGTGGTCGGCCGGCACATTACCAACTTGTAACCCCCTTCATCTTCGCCTCCCCCTATCATCCCCTCTACCCGGCGTAGAGCGCATGCGTGCGCGCAGCCGCCTGTGCCGGGCTGCCTGCGGCCGTCGCCGCGTCCCGTTCATCCAGACCCGTCGCAGAGTTGTTCGCATGCATACTTTTACCGCCACCGGCGACAACGCCGCGCCGCAGCAGGTGCCACTGCGCCAGCATGGCCACCGCCTCAAGGCCGCCCTGGGCGCGCTGGTCTTTCCCGTGCAGCGCGCGCGCTGGCACGCCTTCATTGCCGGCACGCCGGGCCTGGCGGCGCTGGCGCAAGCCTATCCCAGCCTGCTGTACAAAATCTACCGACCCTATGCCAGCCGCCGCTTCGGCTGCGCGGCGAGGGTGGAGCTGCTGCGCGGGCATTACCGCTTCCTGTTGCAGGTTGGCGCGCGCTGGTGCTGGCCACCATCGAGGCCAAGGATGGCGCCAGCTACCGCTTGCAGCTGACGGCCATCCACGACAGCCACCGCGAAGGGGAACCGTGTCTGCGCCTGACGCGCGACGGCGTCCCGCTGTACCTGGCCAGTTTCCTGTTCCGGCCGCAGCCAGGGGGCGGCGTCATCCAGCTGGGCGCCTTGCAGGGCTTGCGCTCGCCCGCCGGCGCGCAGGCGGTGAAAGAGGCCACGCGGGCGCTGCACGGCTGCCGGCCGAAAAACCTGATGGTGGCCGCCTTGCGCGACCTGGGCGACCTTTTCGGCTGCGGCCACCTTGACCTGGTCAGCAACGCCAACCGCATCGCGCTGAACTGGCGCCGGCGCCGGTACATCTCCTGCGATTACGACCTGGCGTGGCGGGAACTGCATGCGCTGACCACCAGCGACGGCAATTACCGCCTGCCATGCGGCCCTTGCCGGATGCCGGACCTGGAGCAGCTGGCGTCGAAAAAGCGCGCCGATGCGCGTCGCCGCGGCGTCATGCTGGTGCAGCTGGCGGCCGACATGCGCTGGCAAGTGGCTGCCCTGCTGCACGCGCAATGAAGGTAGACGGAAGCGTTTCTTGACCTGCGCGGCTTTTTTGCCGGGCGGCCCGGCGCAATCGGCGTGATCGGCGTATACTTATCGGCGTTCTCAACCTGAAGCCAGTCACCCCATGCCAGCACAATTCCCCACTTCGCGCATGCGCCGCCTGCGCGCAACCCCGCAACTGCGCGAGCTGTTCCGCGAGACCGAGATCAATCCGCGCGACCTGGTCCTGCCGATCTTCGTCGACGAAGGGTCCAGCGATTTCATCGACATTACTTCCATGCCTGGCGTGCGCCGCATTCCCGAAGCGAAGCTGGCGCAGGAAGTTGAGCGCTATGCGCGCGCCGGTTTGCGCTCTGTCATGACCTTCGGCATTTCGCACCACAAGGACAGCCACGGCACGGACACCCTGAACCCGGACGGCCTGGTGGCGCGCATGTCGCGCATCATCAAGGACGCCGTGCCGGAAATGGTGGTCATGTCCGACACCTGCTTCTGCGAGTACACGGACCACGGCCATTGCGGCATCCTGCATGGCGACACGGTCGACAACGACAGCACGGTGCTGAACCTGGGCAAGCAAGCCGTCATCGCGGCCCAGGCGGGCGCCGACATCATCGCGCCATCGGCCGCGATGGATGGCCAGGTGGCGGCGATCCGCAGCGCGCTCGATGCGGCCGGCTTCCATGACACGCCAGTGATGGCGTATTCCACCAAGTTCGCCTCCGGCCTGTATGGCCCGTTCCGCGACGCGGCCGGCAGCACCCTGAAGGGCGACCGCAAGACCTACCAGATGGACCCGATGAACCGCCGCGAAGCCATCCGCGAATCGTTGATCGACGAGGCCGAAGGCGCCGACGCGCTGATGGTGAAACCGGCCGGGGCCTACCTGGACATCATCCGCGACCTGCGTGAAGTGACGCGCCTGCCGATCGGCGCCTACCAGGTCAGCGGCGAGTACGCGATGATCAAGTTCGCCGCACAGGCGGGCGCCATCGACGAGCGCCGCGTGGTGCAGGAAACCCTGGGCGCCATCAAGCGCGCGGGCGCGGACATGATCTTTACGTATTTCGCGATGGATGTGCTGAATAATCCGTACTAAGTAAACATGGGGCAGGGCGGCCGCCTTTTCAGCTATCATGGCGCGCTGCCCAACCGGGTTTTATTTGTAGCTTGTTTATGCCCCTGAAAATCTCCCGCATCCTGCACGCCGGCTATGTCTTCGAATGCGAAGGCACGGCCATCGCCTTCGACCCCATCGTCGAAAACCCGTTCAGCCGTAACTGCCACGCCTTCCCCTCCGTGCGTTTCGACCTCGATGCCGTGCGCCGGCTGCGCTGGGATGCCGTCTTCATCTCGCACTTCCACGACGACCACTGCTCGCTCGACAGCCTCGATGTGCTCGACCGCGCCACGCCCATCTACCTGTACTGCGTCTTCGACGAACTGTTCGTCATGCTGCGCGCCCTGGGTTTTACCGCGGTCGAGCGGCTGCAGGTCGACGTGCCCGTGCGGGTGGGCGCCATCGAGGTGATCCCGCGTCGGGCGCTGGACGACGATGTGGACTCGCTGTTCCAGGTGCGCACCGCCGGACTGAACGTGCTTAACGTCGTCGATTCCTGGATCGGTCCCGAAACCCTGGCGCAGCTGGCTGCCTTTGCGCCCTGGGACATGGTGCTGTGGCCGTTCCAGACCATGCGCGAGATCGCCGTCATCGCGCCGTCGCAAGCGCTGCCTGGCCCGGTCGAATTTCCCGACGACTGGGTGCCGCAGCTGCGCGCGCTGGCACCCCGTTACATCGTGCCCAGTTCCTGCCAGTTCGTGCAGGAAGACTGGTCCTGGTACAACCACGCGATGTTCCCGATTACCTACCGCCAGTTTGCGCAGGAGATCGGTGCCGCGCTGCCGGATGCGCACATCTTCCGCCTCGATCCTTCCACGTCGGTGCTGCTCGATGCGCAGGGCTTGACGCCGGCCGCGCCGTTGCCCTGGGTGATACCGGTGGGGCCGCAGGACGTCGATTTCGACTATCGCCCGGCGTTTTCTCCGCCAGCCACCGCCGAGATCGCCCGGCGTTTCGCATCCTTGAATGCCGACGCCATGGCACTGGTGCTCGATTTTTTCCGGAACGGCTTGCTCGAGCGCTACCGCGACATGGAACTGCCCGAGGATAGCTATTTCCAGGCCCCGCGTTTGTGGCGGCTGTCGCTGTATGGCCACGACGGCGCGGCCACCGTCCTGCATTACCGTACGCATGGCGACTTGATCGACCTGGTGCCCGCCACCGGCGAGGCGCCGGGCTGGACCACCGAGGTGCCGCTGGTGAAGTGCCATGCGGCGCTGGCGCTGGGCGAATCGCTGACGTCGATGTATATGCGCATCAACGATGGCCCTTTCGATGCCGAGGCGCGGGCCGAACTGGAGGAGGCCGACATCGTCGACGATCCCTTGATCCGCTGCCTGTTCAACGACGCCATCGGCGCCTACCAGGCGGCGCAGCTCAAACGCTTGCTGGCCCGCTGAAGAAAGTCGCGCGACAGAGTAAGATAGCTGCTTCTGACTAGAACTGGAAAGACATCATGGCACAAGACAAAGAAACCGCAATCCTGGCGGGCGGCTGCTTCTGGGGCGTGCAAGACTTGCTGCGCCGCTATCCGGGCGTGATCGCCACGCGCGTGGGCTACAGCGGCGGCGATGTGGCCAACGCCACCTACCGCAACCACGGCACGCACGCGGAAGCGATCGAAATCATTTTCGAGCCGAACACCATCAGCTACCGCAAGATACTGGAATTCTTCTTTCAAATCCACGATCCCAGCACGGAAGACCGCCAGGGCAACGATCGCGGCACGAGCTACCGTTCGGCCATCTTTTACACGAACGAAGAGCAACGCCTGGTGGCCGAAGACACCATCCGCGACGTCGACGCCTGCGGCCTGTGGCCCGGCAAGGTAGTGACGGAAGTGGCGCCGGCCGGCCCGTTCTGGGAAGCGGAAGCGGAGCACCAGGATTATCTGCAACGCTTGCCGCACGGCTATACCTGCCACTACATCCGGCCAGACTGGGTCTTGCCGCAGCGTCAACAATAAGCGTCACGGGAGACGGCCATGTGCTATTGGCAGGTGGAGCGGCGGCAGGCGGAGGGGCAGTTGGACCTTGGGCGCGCCTTCGATCTGGTGGCCGCCATCGGCCACGCGGACGTGAATGCCATGGCGGGCGCCATCCTGAAAACGGCCGGTGCGGCCGCGTCCATCGCCCAGCGCACGGTCTTCGCGTATGAATTCGGCAACCGGCCCCGCACGGTGGCCGTGGCCGACCGGCGCGACGGGCGTTTTTTGCAGGATATCGCCGACAGCTACGCGCGCCACTGCCACTACTACGCGCTCGATGGCATCGCGTATGCGGCCAAACACTACAGCCTGAACGGCCAGCCCGCGCAAGGCGCGTCGCCCGTGATGCTGGCCCGGCTGCGCCGGCATGGCCCGCAATTGAGCAAGCGCGAACTCGACGTGCTGCGCGGCGTGCTGGAAGGGCTGACGGCCGTGGAAATTGCCGAGAGCATGGGCGTGCAGCCGTCCAGCGTCATCACCTATCAAAAACGCGCATATAAATGCCTGGGCATTTCCAGCCAGCGTCAATTGTTTGCGCTATGTCTAAGTCCGCATGCCGCATAAATGCTAGCGCACCCTGCATAGGGGGCAGAGCATAAAAATGCTGAAATTCAAGGCAATAATGTGAGCATATTGATATGGAAATAAGGGCTATGCTGGCGGCAGAGTGTTGATGCGCTGTAGCGTCATCAGCAAGGCTGATAGCCAGTGTCTGTCGCCGCGCGCGATCTCTCTCTTCATGGCTCAGGAATCATTCCCCGAAGGAGTCCATTGTGTCCTTATCTGAACTGAATGCGGTAGAACACGTCTATCTGATCGCCGGCAATCTCGGCCTGCCCGGCGCGCCCATCCTGAATCTGGCCCTGTTTTACAATCCCGACGACGGCAGCGTCAGCGGCGAAGCCCTGATCACGCAGTCGATCGCGCCGTCGCATGGCCGCGTGGTAATCCGTCCCGTTAGCGGCCCCGTGCATGGCCTGGGCCTGGGCAATGCCACGCGCGTCTTCAGCTTGAGCGGCGAATACGTGGTGTCCGTGCCGCCACCGGCCATCGGCAGCTACCTGGCCAAGTTTGAAGCGACCTTTGTGACCGACAACAACTGGAGCGGCCACGGCTCCTTCCGCTATGGCAACCAGAAGATTGACAACGTGCCCATCAAGAAACGCGGCTAGTTCTTTTGGCCGATGGCTGTCCCCAAAATGGGGACAGCCATCGGCGTAGTCGTCTGCATACTGTGTTGCAAGCCGGAGCATCCGGCAACTCTCACCCAATAAAATCAACAAGGGGAGAGTGACACCTTATGGTGACATGCATGACCATCGCCCAAACGGCCACCCCCGCCACCCGTGCGCCCGTCCTCGACGCGGCCACCGTCCAGCTGGAACAGCAGGTGATGCGCAAGGTATCGCGCCATTTGCTGGGATCTTTGCTCCTGCTGTTCGTGTTTTCCTTTCTTGACCGCATCAATATCGGCTTCGCCGGCCTGACCATGATGCAAGACCTGGGCCTGTCCGGCACCCAGTTCGGCTTTGCCACAACCTTGTTCTACATCGCCTACATCGCTTGCAGCATTCCCAGCTACATCGTGCTGGTGCGCATCGGCGCGCGCAAGTGGATCGGCAGCATGATGATCGCCTGGGGCCTGGCTTCGACGGCGACCCTGTTCGCCAGCGGTCCGGCCAGTCTGTATGCGCTGCGCTTTCTGGTCGGCGTGACGGAGGCGGGCTTCCTGCCCGGCATGCTGCTGTACCTGACGACTGGTTTCCCAGCGCCTACCGGGTGCGCGCCAATGCCCTGTTCATGATCGCCATGCCCGTCACGGCCGCCATCGGTTCGGCCCTGTCGGGTCTGATGCTGGGCCTGGACGGCCACTGGGGCTTGAAAGGCTGGCAATGGCTGTTCCTGCTGGAAGGCATGCCTTCCGTGCTGCTGGGCCTGGCCGTGTACGGCTACCTGGATGACTCTCCCGGCAAGGCGAACTGGCTGGGCAAGCTGGAACAGCAGGTGCTGGCGCGCATGCTGGCGGCAGAGCACAAGCCGGTGGCGCCACAGCAGAAAATCTCGGTGATGGCGGAAATGTGCTCGCCCACGGTACTGAAATTCGGCATCGCCTATTTTTGCCTGGTCAATACCCTGGCGATGGTGGCCGTGTGGACACCCTTGATAGTGAAAAGCTTCAGCGGCGACGCCAGCAACACGAAAATCGGCTTGCTGGCCGCCATCCCGCAGGTATGCACCGTCATCGGCATGATTCTGTGGGGCCGCCGCTCGGACCGCTTGCAGGAACGCCGCTGGCACATCGTCAGGCCCATGCTGCTGTCGGCCGCCGGCTGGCTGTTCACTGCCTATCCCCATGTGCCGAAAGTGTATCCGCCTGGCAAGCCTGCTGGCATGGGCACACAGCATGTGCCCGTTGTGATCGTCGGCGGCGGTCCCGTGGGGCTGGCCACGGCCCTGGGCCTGGCCCGCCACGGCGTGCGCTGCGTGCTGATCGAAGCGGACGATGGCGTCTGCGCGGGCAGCCGCGCCATCTGCATCTCGCGGCGCAGCCTGGAAGTCATAGCCCGCCTGGGTACGTTCGAGGGCTTTTTGGCCAAGGGCTTGCCGTGGGCGGGAGGGCGCAGCTTTTACCGCGACGAGGAAGTGCTGCACTTCACGATGCCGCAAGACGCGAACCAGCAATTGCCGCCCATGATCAACCTGGCGCAATACCATATCGAGCAATTCCTGCTCGATGCGGCTGAACGCCAGCCGGAGCTGACCGATATCCGCTGGCAGACGAAAGTCACGCGCGTGGATCGGCGTGCAGATGGCGCCACCGTCACCGTGGCCACGCCCAATGAAACCTACCAGATCGACACGGACTGGCTGGTGGCGGTCGATGGCGAACGCAGCGCCGGGCACGGTCTTGCCGGAATGTCCGCTGGCGTTGCCGCACAACGGCGGGCAAAAAGCGGGGTATATTACTGATCTGGTGACGCACGCCGATGGCGCTTTCATGGGCCTGTATTTCAGCGACGATGGCTGCGTGCCTGCGCAATTGCTGGCGCTGTGCGACATCTTGCCGTTGATGACCGTAGCGATCGCCCGCAGCGGGGCGCAAGGGTGCGCCTGGGACCACACGGCGCAGGTATTCTCGCTGTTTGATGCCCGGCCCGGCACGTTTTACCTCGTGCGTCCGGACGGCCACGTGCTGGGTCGCTGGCGGCAGGTGCAGGCGGGGCAGGTGGCGGCAGCGCTGGCGGCGGCCGGCATCGCCCAATCAAAGTAACAAGGAGACAACATGACCGATATTGAACTGGACAATCTTTACACTGAGCTGTGCCACACCATGGGTGGCCTGGGCGAGCAGCGCTCGCCGCTGTTCCTGGCCCGCTTTGCCTTGCTGGCCATGGGCGCCATCGGCCAGGCCGACGTGGTACAAGGCTTGCTGCGCGACGCTGCCGACGGTCTGGCGGTGAGCGCATGATAGGCGCCGGCTACCAAAGCGGCTTCGGCAACGAATTTGCCACGGAGGCCGTGCCCGGCGCCTTGCCGCACGGGCAAAACTCGCCGCAGCAGGCGCCCCTGGGCCTGTATGCGGAACAATTGTCGGGCACGGCCTTCACGGCGCCGCGCGCGCAGAACCGGCGTTCCTGGCTGTACCGCATCCGTCCAGCCAGCCAGCATCCGCCGTTCACCTTGCTGGAGAATAGCCGCATCGTCAGCGATTTCCACGCCATGCCCCCCACGCCGCCGAACCAGCTGCGCTGGGACCCGCTGCCGCTGCCAGACAGCGCCGCGCCGGTGGACTTCATCGACGGCTGGCAGACGATGGCCGGCAATGGCAGCGCTGAAGCGATGAGCGGCTGCGCCATCCACGTGTATGCGGCCAACCGTTCCATGCAGCGCTTCTTTTATTCGGCCGATGGCGAATTGCTGGTCGTGCCGCAAGAGGGCAGGCTGGCGATCGCCACGGAACTGGGCCTGATCGAGCTGGAACCGCAGGAAATCGCCGTCATCCCCCGCGGCGTGCGCTTTCGCGTGACCTTGCCGGACGGCCAGGCGCGCGGCTATGTGTGCGAAAACTTCGGCACGGCTTTTCGTTTGCCCGACATGGGGCCCATCGGCTCGAACGGCCTGGCGAACGCCCGCGACTTTCTCACGCCGCACGCGGCGTATGAAGATATCGATGGCGAGTGCGAACTGGTGGCCAAGTTCGGCGGCCACCTGTGGCGCACGACGCTTGACCATTCGCCGCTGGATGTGGTGGCCTGGCACGGCAATTACGCGCCGTATAAATATGATTTGCGCCGTTTTAATACCATCGGCTCGATCAGCTACGACCATCCCGACCCGTCGATCTTCCTCGTGCTGCAGGCGCCCAGCGAAAACCCGCTGTTTGGCGCCATCGACTTTGCCATCTTCCCGCCGCGTTGGCTGGCCGCCGAGCACACCTTCCGGCCGCCGTGGTTCCACCGCAACGTGGCCAGCGAATTCATGGGCCTGGTCCATGGCGTATACGACGCCAAGGCGGCCGGTTTCGTGCCGGGCGGTGCCAGCCTGCACAACTGCATGTCCGGCCATGGCCCCGATGCGCAGACCTTCGAGAAGGCATCGCACAGCGACACGGCCACCCCCGTAAAAGTGGGCGACACCATGGCCTTCATGTTCGAGACGCGCACCATCCTCAAGCCCACGCCGTTCGCCCTGGACGGCGGCCTGCTGCAAAATGACTATTTCGCGTGCTGGCAAGGCTTGCGCAAGCATTTCGATCCCGATCAAGCCTAGTCTGGCCCTGTTCAGGCGACCCGCGTTCCCGCCACCGTGTGCGGGTTGGCGGGCCGTGCCAGTCCCAAATGGCCGCGCAAGGTGCTGGCCGCATATTCGGTGCGGAACAGGCCGCGCCGCTGCAGTTCCGGCACCACCAGCCGCGTAAAATCCTCGAAGCCTTGTGGCAGCAGGGGCGGCACGACGTTGAAACCGTCCGCGCCCCGTTCCGCGAACCACTGTTCCATCACGTCGGCCACCGTCTTGACGGAGCCGATCGCCTGCAGATGGCCGCGCGCCACGCGAAAGCGCAGCACCAGTTGGCGCAAGGTCAGATTCTCGCGGCGCGCCAGCTCCAGCTGCTGCAAGAAGCGCCCCTTGCCATTCTCGCCCGCCTGGTAGGGCAGGTCGGGCAGCGGACCGTCGAGCGGATAGCCGGACAAGTCAAAACCGCCAAATTCCAGATTGCTGAAGTCACCCAGCGCCTGCAGTTCGTCGAACTGGTCTTGCGCCTGCAGGTCCGACTCGGCCACCACGACGGACAGCCCCGGGGTCACTTTCAATTGATCTTCCTCGCGCCCGTATTTCGCCATGCGGCCCTTCACGTCCGCGTAATACGCTTGCGCCACGGGCAGCGAGGTGGCCGAGCAATACACCATCTCGGCCTGGCGCGCGGCAAACTCGCTGCCCGTTTCGGAATTGCCCGCCTGGACCAGCACGGGGTGGCCCTGCACGGGACGGGGTAAGTCCAGCAAGCCATGTGAGGCAAAATACTGGCCCTGGAAGTCGAGCGCATGCCCTTGTGCGGGCGCGTAAAACTGGCCGCCAGCGCGGTCGGGCCGGTCGAACGCATCGTCATCCCAGCTATCCCACAGGGCCTTGGACAGGGTGACTGCGCGCTTCAGGAATGCCGAAATTGCGCGCCGTGTGCTCGCCAAACGAAGACACGACGTTCCCGCCCGCGCGCCCGCCGCTCAAGTGGTCGAGCGAACTGAATTTGCGCGCCACATGGTAGGGGTGCTCGTAATTGGTATTGACGGTGGCGATCAGGCCGATATGGCTGGTGACGGCGGCAATGGCCGACAGCAGGGTGAAGGGTTCGAAGGGCAGGCCGATGGCGGCGCACCCCGTTTCCGGTGTGACGTCGCCGGCGCGGCCGATGAAGTCGGCAATGAAAAAACTGTCGAACGTGGCCGCTGTCGCTGGCGGATGGATGGCGCCAGGCGGCCGGATGGTGGCCGTGGCGTTGCAAAAAAATGTTCAGGACAAGCTCGCGTGCTGGCGTGCTGGCATGGGGGCTCCGTGGTGGGCAGACGACATTGCCTGCTCCCTTGCAGCAGCAAGGTTCGGGCCAACGCCCCGCATATGCAAAATCCGGATAAGCTAGCGCGGCACCATTCGTTCACGCCTGGAGATGGAGCGCGGTATAGTCGGCCCATGGAACTATTAGCCCACAACTTCAGCAGCGATTTCGCGCGCAGCGCCCACCTTGCCCGTGGCGCCGGCGATGACGGCGACAGCGAGGCGCTGGTCGCCTTCCGCGACCCGCAGCAAATGAGCTTGCTGGTGCGCGCCACGGCCTTTGTCTTTGCCGACCCCCGTTCGCGCCAGCTGCATGAGCTGATCGAACGCATCGCCCCCAGCGAGGCGACAGTGCTGATCACGGGCGAGACTGGCACGGGCAAGGAACTGATCGCACGCCACGTGCATGGCTTGAGCGGGCGCGCCGAGCAGACCTTTGTGGCGATTAACTGCGGCGCGTTTTCCGAAACCCTGGTCGAGAGCGAACTGTTTGGCTATGAAAAGGGCGCGTTTACGGGCGCGCAGCAGGGCAAGCCCGGCTGGTTCGAGACGGCCAGCGGCGGCACCCTGTTCCTCGATGAAATCGGCGACTTGCCGCTGGCGATGCAGGTCAAGCTGCTGCGCGTGCTGCAGGAGCGCGAAGTGGTGCGCCTGGGCGCACGGCGCGCCATCCCCATCGACGTGCGCCTGATCGCGGCCACGAACGTGGACCTGGCCGAAGCCGTGCGGGCCGGGCGCTTCCGCGAAGACCTGTATTACCGGCTCCAGGTGATCGGCCTGCCGCTGCGTCCCTTGCGCGAGCGCCCGGGCGACATCATGCCGCTGACGCGCCACTTCATGGCCATCTATGCGCAGCGTTTGCACCTGGGCGAAGTGGAACTGGGCCTCGATGCGCAGCAAGCCTTGCTGGCGTATCCATGGCCGGGCAATATCCGTGAACTGGAAAACGTCATTCACCGCGCGCTGCTGGTCTGCCGCAGCGGCGTGGTGCGCGCCGAAGACCTGAGTTTGTCGGGCTGGCACCGCGCGCCAGCGCCCGCGTCTGCCCCTGTCCCCGTTCCGGACACCTGGGCTGGCGCTGCCGACATCGCCTACGCGGCCCACGGCGCGGCCGGCCAGGATGACTTGCTGGCGGCCGAACGCTTTGCCCGTGCGTGGCAAGCCTTGCTCGACTCGGGCGAGGCCGTGGAATTCGAAGCCATGCAGCAGGAACTGGTGCGCGCCGCGTGGGAGCGCAATGAGCGCAACCAGGTGCGCACGGCGAAGCACCTCAATCTCAGCCGTAACATCCTGCGCACGTTCCTGAAAAAGGCGGGCGCCATCGACTAGGCGCATGACTGATCCCCTGGAGCCGGAACCGCAGCGATGCGGCTCCGGCTTTTTTCATGGCTGCTGCGCGCGCAGCACGCTGCTGCCGTGGGTGCAGCGGATTGCTGCCAAATCAGCAGCGAAGGGCGCTGGCGGGCGCACGCTGCATGGCATGTTTTCTGCGAGGAGGGTAGGGCAGGCCTGTGTGCGTATTGATCACCATGTGCGTACAGCCCCTTTCTTCGACCCACGACAGGAGTCCATGCATGACCATTGAATTCATCTGGCAATTACCCACCAGCGGCGATGGCCGCTATGCGGCGCCCGGCATCACGCGCCGCGGCGAACGGGCTGCAGGCGCGCCCAGTCCCCTGCAGCCGGGCGTGAGCGACCCGCGCGGCGCGCGTCCGCCCTTCAATTATTTCGATTACTTGCACCAGATCGCCCGCGCGGCCGATCTTTCGGGCTTCGACGGCATTCAGATACGCCACGATACGCAGGGCGATGAAAGCTGGATCGTCGCCGGCTACCTGGCGCGCAGCACGCGCCATTTAAAGCTGATCGCCGAATTCGACGCCGCCTGGGGTTCGGCCGTGTACGCGGCAAAGAACGCTGTCAGCTTTCAGCGCTTTACGGGCAGACGCTTCGCCTGGCAGATCGGTCACGGCGGCGATGCGGCAGCGCGCCGGCGCCAGGGCGATGCGGCGCCGGATGCCGATATCGTGCCGCGCATCGATGAATTCATCACGGTGGCGCGCGGCGTGCAAAACACCTCGCCGTTCAGCTTCAAGGGCAAGTTCTTCGAAGTGCAGGACGGCGGTTTCAAGGGCCCGCTGGCGAACCATCCTGTGAACAGCATCTACCTGACGGGGGAGTCGCCCGAGGCGCTGGCCCTGTCGGCGCGCCAGGCCGACGTGCACGTGTTCGACGCGGCGCCCGTGGCGGACCTGCTGCCGGCCATCGGTAGCCTGCAAGCGCAGGTGGGGCAGCTGGGCCGCACGGTGGCGGCGGGCTTGCGCATCGACGTGCTGGCCCGCGAAACCTTCGACGAGGCCTTGCGCGACGCGCGTCGCTACCGCAGCGGGGCGGGGCTGCCCGACGATGCCCCGTTGAATGACAGCACTGCGGGCAGTGGGGCGGCCTTCTGGCCCGGCTTTGCGCAAGCGCAAACGGGCGCCCGCGGCGCCCTGGTCGGCAGCTATGCGCAGGTCAGCGCGGCGTTGCAAGCCTACGCGCAGGCGGGCGTGTCGAGTTTCGTGCTGGCGGCCATTCCCCATTTCGAGGAAGCCTACCGCATCGGCGAGCATGTGCTGCCACGCGTGCGGGCAGCGCTGAACGGGCAGCAGCAAGCGGCTTGAATTCCTGTATCCACCTCACTGAAGGAGCAACACTGATGGCAATTGATTTTTTCTGGCGCATCCCCACGCATGGCGAACCGAGTTCGCACCGCGCCCGCACGCCGTTTCGCGGCGACTGGTTCCCTGGCAATGACAACCTGCGCCAGGCCGGCCTCGGTGGGGGCGGCGCCGACGGTTTTACCTACATCGACTACCTGGCGGAAATTGCCCGCGCGGCCGAGATATCGGGCTTCCAGGGCGGCTTGATCCCGTCCTTCCCCATGACGGATGAACCGTGGGCCATTTCCGCGCTGCTGGCGCGTGAAACGAGCACCTTCCGCTTCATGATCCCGTTCCAGCCCGGTTTTTTGAACCCCGTGGTGGCCGCGCGCATGACGGCCAGCCTGCAGCGGGCCACGGGCGGCCGCGCCCTGTACAACGTGATCACGGGCGGTGGCGGCCCGGCGCAGCTGTGGTGGGGTGATGCGGCCGGCCACGACGACCGCTACACGCGCACCACCGAGTTTCTCGACGTGGTGCGCGGCGTGTGGCGCGGCGGACCGTTTTCCTACCAGGGTAAGTTTTACCAGGTGGAAGACGCGGGCCTGGCCACGCCCCTGTCCGAGCAGGACTTCCCCGAGATTTATTTTTCCGGCTCGTCCGACGCGGCCCTCGGTTCCGCGTCCAAGCATGCCGATTACTACCTGACCTGGCTGGAACCGTTCGAGCAGCTGCGCGAGAAATTCGCCCGCGTGCATGAAAAGACGGCGCTCCTGGGGCGCAAGATCAAGTGCGCCGTGCGCGTCGACATCGTGGCGCGCGCCACGGAGGAAGAGGCGTGGGACGAAGTGCGCAAGGGTTTCGAGGCCGTGGATGCCGCCACCCTGCGCCAGTTCCTCGGCACGGACGGCGGCGATTCCGTGGGCGCGGCGCGCCAGCGGGGCAACCGCCCTACGACCCTGAACAGCTACAAGGACTTGATCACGGCGCCGAATATCTGGTCCGGCTTCAACCTGCTGCGCGGCGGGCAGACGCAGGGCATCGTCGGCAGCTACCAGCAGGTGGCCGAACGTCTAGACGAGCTGGTGCAACTGGGCGCCGACGCCTTCATCCTGGCCAGCACGCCGCACCTGGAAGAAGCGTACCGCGTGGGTGAAGAAGTGCTGCCCCTCGTGCGCGGCCACGGCGCCGCCTTGCTGCGCGCCGCCTGAGCATCCCTGTTGCCGCGACAGCAGCGCCACCGCCTGCTGTCGCGCAGGCAGCACGCGGCGGCGCCGCTGCTGCCAAATCAACAGTACTATCATCATGATAGTCTTCCTTTTAAATCAGACACTTAAGTTAATTTTGCTGCGCTGCGGCAGCGGGCATGCCCCTTGCAATAACAGTCATCACCATCTCGCGTTTTGACTTTACTCAAGGATAACCACCCATGCGCCGTTCGACTGCCCCCGCCGCCGTTTCCTCTTTCCCCTTCCATTTGACGCCGCTGCGCCGCGCGCTGCGCTCGGCCTTCGCCATCGGCGGCTTGATGCTCGTCCATGGCATGGTCCACGCGGAAACGCCTGGCGCCGACGTCATTGCCACGGCCGACGCCAACGGCGCCGGCGAGGGCGCCTCCTTGCAATCGGTGACGGTGACGGCGCAAAAGCGCGAAGAATCGGCGCAAAAGGTGCCGAGCGCGATCACGGTCCTCGGTGGCAAGGAGCTGCTCGATACTGGCATCGGCCGCTCGGCCAGCGAAATTCTCAATTACGTACCGAACGCCTCGGCCGGCACGCAGCAGCACGGCCGTCCGCGCTGGTGGATACGCGGTGTGGGCGCGGGCCAGCAGCAGATCGATTTTCCGAATCCCGTCGGCTTTTACCTCGACGACGTATACATCAGCAATTCCAGCGCCACGGGCTTTCCCCTGTTCGACCTGGACCGGGTGGAGGTGCTGCGCGGCCCGCAAGGCACTTTGTGGGGCAAGAACACGACGGGCGGCGCCATCAATGTGATTTCGCGCAAGCCCTCGTTCAAGTCCAGCGGCTACGCCAAGCTTGATTACGGCAGCTACGACACCACCCTGGCCGAAGGGGCCATTGGTGGCGCCCTGGTCGACGAGATGCTGGCGGGGCGCTTGTCTTTCCACACGGAGCAGCAGGACAAGGGCCGCTTCCACAACCAGTTTACGGGCGAGCGCGATGGAAAGCTGAAAGATAGCGCCATCCGCGGCCAGCTCAAGGCCCTGATCGGGCGCGACCTGACGGCCAATTTGAACCTGCACTACCGCGACTATACGACCAAGGGCGCCACCACCACCGTGGCCAGCTACGGCGCCAATGGCGTGTACCGCAACGGCTACGTCCCCAGCATCAATCCCGACGATGTCAGCACGAATGCGCCGGCCGACAGCGACGTGAAACAGGGCGGCGCCCAGCTGAATCTGGAGTATGCGCTGGGCGAACTGACCCTGACGTCGATCACGGGCTATGAAAACTTCCGTAACGAAGCGACGGGCGATAGCGACAACACGCCGCTGGAAGTGGGCCGCAGCCGCTCGAAGGCCAGCAGCCGGCAAGTGTCGCAGGAGCTGCGTTTGACGTCGCCGCAAAACGGCGCCGTGAGCTGGGTGGCAGGCCTGTTCTACTTCAATGAAAAGATCGACTCCGATTCGACCGGCGCGCGCCTGCCCAACGGCAGCGTGCCGGCGCTGGCGGGCAGCACGCAGCCCGTCGGCTACAACCGCACCATCTATCAGCACAAGGCGCGCAGCGCGGCCATCTTTGGCAGCACGACCGTCAACTTCAGCGAGCTGTTGCTGTCCACCTTTGGTTTGCGCTGGACCACGGAAACCAAGGACCTCGATTTGCAGCGCGTGCAGGCGGCATCGAACAGCGTGACGTTCGGCGATGCGTCGAACTGGTGGAACACGGTCCGTGGCGGCAATTACACGGCCGCCTCGGTGGCCAACAACAACTTCACGTCGAATCCGTCCACCACGTGGAATGCGCTGACCTATGACGTGACGCCCGAATACCGCTTCAGCCGTACCCTGCGCGGCTATCTGAAATACGCGCACGGCATCAAGTCGGGCGGCTACAACACCAGCGCCACGGACGTGCGGGCCCTGAACACGGTGAAGCCGGAAACCCTGAATTCGTTCGAGGCGGGCATCAAGTCCGAATGGCTGGACGGGCGCCTCAATTTCAACGCCAACGTCTTCCATTACGATTACAAGAACGTGCAGGTGAATATCACGGGCGTGTACAACGGCGACCCTACCCAAAGCGTCAACTACCTGCAGAACGTGCGCAAGGCCCACGTGAATGGCGCGGAATTCGAGATCGAGGCGCAGCCGACGGACAATCTGCACATCAATGCCAATCTGGGCCTGCTGCGCACGGAATTCGACGATTTCGCCATCCAGAACAATGGCGGTGACCGTTCCGGCAATGAATTCGTGCGCTCGCCCCACGTGACGGCCTTGCTGGCGGCCGACTACCGCTACCCGCTGGGAAGTGGCGCGCAGCTGGTCTTCAGCGGCGACGTGCGCTATACGTCCAAGCAGTACTACTATGTCGACCCGCAAAGCGACGCGCGCGGCTTGCTGAACCAGGGCGGCTTCGCGCTTGCCAATGCGCGCCTGTCGTATGTGCTCCCGGGCGGCAAGCAGCGCATCACGGCGTATGCCAACAACCTGGCCGACAAGGTCTACCGCAACCACACGCTCACCAGCTTCGTGCCGGGCGCCGTGAGTGGCGACACGGTGATCATCGGCCAGGGGCGCACGGTGGGTGCGTCGTACACGGTGCAGTTCTGACCGCGCAGGGCAGGCGCAGGGGCGATATGCTATAGTCGCTGGGCGTGGCTGCGGCACCCTGTGCACTGGCCACGCAACGTTCTCAGGGCGGGGTGCGATTCCCCACCGGCGGTAATGGCATGCGTGCCTAGCCCGCGAGCGCTTGCCGGCATGGTCTTCGGGCTATGACGACAAGGTCAGCAGACCTGGTGTGATTCCGGGGCCGACGGTATAGTCCGGATAAAGAGAGAGCGGGATGGAATCATTGTGTTGGTGCCGGCATACGCCCGGTGCATGGATGGCCTGTGTTTGCCGTCGGTGCGCGGGCGCGCGTGCCTGCATGCGCAGTTGGGCGTGGCTTTCACGCGCCTGTCATATCCCCTTCGATTCTATGCCCTGTTTTTATCATTCTTGAAAACAGGAGTTATATATGTCACAAACGTCACAAGCATACGCAGCACCCGGCAAGCGCATCGCCTTCATCCAGGCGGGCTGGCACCGCGACATCGTCGCGCAATGCCGATTGTCCTTCATCGCCGAAATGGCGGCCCTGGGTTTCACGCAGGACGACATCGATGTCATTGATGTCGCCGGCGCCTTTGAAATTCCCCTGCATGCGCAGGTGCTGGCCAGGGGCGGCCAATACGCGGCGATTGCCGCTTCCGCCCTGGTGGTCGATGGCGGCATCTACCGCCATGACTTCGTGGCCGATGCCGTCATTTCCGGCATGATGCAGGTGCAGCTGGCGACGGGCGTGCCCGTGCTGTCGGCCGTGCTGACCCCGCACCACTTCCATGCGGGCCACGAGCACCAGGAATTCTACTTCCAGCATTTCAAGGTCAAGGGCGTCGAACTGGCCACGGCTTGCGCGGCCACCATCCACTCGCTGCAGCGGCTGGCGCAACCGGCTAGCGCGCCGCACGAGGCCTTGGCCGCCTAGGGCGCCGTTTGCCTTGATGCCGTAGTACCCGGGGCCAGCGCAATTCGTGCGCCGGCCCCGTTTCTTTATGCCGCCTGCTGCAGCAGCGCGTCGAGGCGCCGCTGCGCTTCCTCCAGCGGCCGGCGGTCGATCCAGCTCTCGATATCCACGTCGCGGTCGAGAAAACCGTGCTGCAGCTGGAAATCCTTTTGCTGGCGGAACAGGGCCACCTTCTCGTCGGACAGGTCGGGCGCCAGGGTCAGGTGAAAACCATCGCGGTAGGCTTCGGCCACGGCGTCGGCACCGGCCCGCGTTTCGCCCTGCAGGATGGCCAGCACGTCGGCCTGGTGGCTGCGCGCCCAGTGGGCGGCGCGCAGGGTCTGCGTCAAGAAGCGCACGACCAGCTCGAAATGCTGTTCCAGCATCGTTTCATGCACGGTGATCGGGCGCGGCGTGCCGTTATTGACGCGGAAGCGCCGGTCGGGCAGGGCGTCGATGGCTATGCCCACTTCCAGCCCCGCCGCGCGGGCCGCCTCGGCCGCCGCCGCGCCTTTCACGTAGACGGCGTCGACTTCGCCGCGCAAGAGCGGCGCGATGCCTTGCCACAGGCCCGCGCCCAGATTGGCCTGTGTTGGCGCCTCGCCCCCCACTTCCACCAGCCGCACATCGTCCAGCGTCAAGCCGGCCGACGCCAGCACGCCCTTGTAGCCGGCCAGGCTCATGCCGCGCGCGATGCTGCGCCCGCGCCGGTTCTCGCACAAATCCTCGGCGCGGAACACGGGCAGCGCCAAACGCTTGCCCTGCAGCTGCGCGGGCGTGATGATGCCGGAACCGGGGCGCACTAGGATGGCTTGCCACTCGTCGATCCAGGTCAGGCCGATCAGGCGCGTGGGCGCCCCTTGCGCGCGCGCGGGCAGGGCCAGCAGGTTGCCCCCTTCGCGCACGAGCGTGGACAGGCCGTGGTCGTAATGGTGGCGCGCCAGTTTGCCACCCACTTCCTGCAGGGTTTTCAGGGCGATGCCGTCGCGGGAGAATTCCTCGTCCAGCCAGCCAAGCTTGTAGGCCAGGCCCGTGGCCGTGGGCACGGGGCAGCGCGTGAACCAGACGGTATCGACTGTATCGATGGGAGCGGAGCTTGCGGTAGTCATGGGATTCCTTCGTGGTGAGTGGGAGCCTTGAGCCGTGCAGGAAACGTGCCCGCAGCGCTTGCTGGCTTGCCGACAGTGCCTGCGTCTAGCGCTGCTGCCGCGCCAGCAGCCGTTGTTGCGCAGGCAGCAGCCGTCCAGCATTGATGCGGCCCTGGCGCTGGCACGCGTCTTGCGAAAGCAGGAGGTAGACGAAACCCGGTCTCAACCTTTTTACCGAATGGAGCATGACATGACGGACGTGGCACAAGTACCAGAGCAAGTACAGGCGCAGGAGTTGACGGCGGCCGAACTGGCCTTCGTGGAACAGGTGCGGCGCGATGCGCAAATCGCTTTCGATGGCTTGCGCGAGACGGGCAGCCTGACGGCCAACGGCACGGTGGGCTTTGTCGAGCGCACCCCTGCCGGCGACAAGGTGGTGGTGGTCAACGATCCGGGCCCGTTCCGCCGCGGCCAGCCCCTGAAGGCAGCCGTGCTGGCGCTCGATGGCACGGTGCTCGTGGGCGACGCCAACAACGGCGGCGCGCGCTATTTAAAATTGTTCCGCGAACGGCCCGAGGTCACGTCGATCTCGCACGTGCACTCGCCGTCGCTGGGCGCGTGGGCGCAGACGCACCGCACCCTGCCGATCCGCTACGTGCCCGTGCAGCGCTTCCAGCTGATCCGCGAAATTCCCATCTATATCGACCGCCGCCAGCCGGAAGTCGATTTCATCCTCGGCGAGATCGCCCGCAATACGCATGCGACGGCCATCCTGGAAGCGAATGGCGGCGCCACCGTGTGGGGCAAGCAGGGCTTGCTGAAGCTGGCCGAGTTCATCCTGCTGCTGGAAGAGGGCGCCAAGATCCAGATCGCGGCCGAAGCCATCGGCGGTTCGCGCGATTTCGGTCCCGGCGTGTTGCTGCAGCAATGGAAGATGAGCAAGCTGATCGACACGGCGCGCGCGCTGTCGTTATTGCCTGCCACCGATTTGATTTAAATCTTTCAAGAATAGGCCCGAGATGTCATTGAAATTCTTACGTTTGACCTGGCGCAAGGTATTCGCCACCGTCGTGGCGGCCAGCCTGCTGGCACCCGCCATCGCGTTGGTGGCCGCCGCCGAGCCACTGCCGGCCGCCGTGCGCATCGCCGTCGTGGCCCGTACGGCGCCGTCCGGCAAGACCGTGTTTGCCGGTTCGGCCGCCCAGGTGGCCGCGCAGGGCTGGCTGGCCGCCGAACTGGGCAAGCTGGGCGTAAAGCTGGAATGGGTGCCCGTCACCACCAATTCCGTGGCAACGCAGGTCAACGAGGCGTTTGCCAACCACTCGATCGACCTGGCCCAGTATGGCGACTTGCCATCGATAATCGCCAATGCCTCGGGCTTGCAGACGCGGCTGATCTTGCCCGGCGGCAGTTTCAGTAACACTTACCTGGTGGTGCCCAATGGTTCCACTGCCCGCTCGATCAAGGACTTGAAGGGCAAGAAGATCGCCCTGCACCGGGGCCGGCCATGGGAATATCCATTTGCGCGCCTGCTGGAAGCAAATGGCATGACCTTGCGCGACGTCAAGATTCTCAACCTCAATCCGCAGGCAGGCGGGGCGGCCGTGGCGACCGGGGGCGCGGACGCCTTCTTCACCCTCAGCGACGCCTTCTTGTTGGAAGATAAAAAAGTGGGCAAGATCATCTGGTCCAGCAAGGCGCCGCCGCAGGACTGGAAGATGCGCGCGGAACTGTGGGCCGACAGCGGCTTCCTGCAACGCTATCCGCAGCTGGCCCAGCTGGTGGTGACGGCGTATGTGCGCGAGCACCACCGTGCCGCCGGCGCGGGCGGCGAAGATGAATATGTGCGCAGCGAGGCGGCGGCAGGGCAAGTGGAAAGCGTCGTGCGGCGTGAACTGGCGGGCGACCACACGCCATGGCAGGCGCGCTGGTCGCCCTTGTTTACGGCCAGCCTGCGCCAGCATTACGTGGGCGAGGCGGCGTACGCGAAGAGCGCGGGCCTGATCGGGCGCCCCCTGCAAGTCGACAGCCTGTTCGCGCCCCAGTTCGTCAACCAGGCGCTGGCGCAGCTGAAGCTGCAAACGTACTGGACGCCATGACTTCCCTCGTCAACGCCATCGCCTTGCCGCGCGCCCCTGCGCCAGCGCGAGCAGCCTCTGTCCCCTTGCTGCAGCGCTTTATCCGTTCACCCTGGTCCGTGTGGGTGTCGCCGCTCGCCTTGCTGCTGCTCTGGACGGCAGCTACCACGTTCGAATGGATGCCTGCGCACATCCTGATGTCGCCATGGCAAGTGCTGTTGACGGCCCGCGACCTGGCCGAAAGCGGCGAACTGGGCCAGCACCTGGGCATCAGCCTGTTCCGTCTGCTGGCCGGTTTCGGCCTGGGCGCCAGCGCGGGCCTGGCCTTCGGCGTCGTGCTGGGCCTGTCGCCTGCCTTGCGCAGCTACGTCGACCCTACTTTCAATGTCTTGCGCCAGTTGCCCACGGTAGCCCTGATCCCCCTGTTTATCTTGCTGTTCGGCATAGGCGAGAGCTTCAAGGTGTTTATCGTGGCCAAGGCCAGCTTCTTCATCGTGGCGCTGGCCGTGCATGACGCCATCCGCAACCTGTCGCAACGCTACTTTGAGGTGGCGCACGTGTATTGCTTTTCGCGCTGGCAGCGCATCCGCCTGATCGTCTTGCCGGCCATCGTGCCGGCCGCGCTGACGGGCATGCGCATCGCCCTGTCGCGCTCGTGGATGGTGCTGGTGGGCGCGGAATTGCTGGCCGCCGACAGCGGCCTGGGCCAGATGATGGAAATGGGCCGGCAAATGTTCCGCCTCGACGTGGTGATGGTGGGCGTGGTACTGACGGGCGTGATCGGCTTCGGCCTGGACCGGGCTTGCCACGCGCTGGAAGCGTGGCTGATGCGCTGGAAGCGCGACGGGGAGTCAACATGAGGCAGCGTTTAATAATGGAACGCTTGATGCTGGTCATCAAGGGCGCGCTGCTGCCGCTGGCCTTGCTGGGCGCCTGGCAATGGGCCTCCGGCCAGGGCGCGGCGGCCGCCTACATCTTTGTCTCGCTGGGCGACCTCGCGCATAGCTTGCGCGACCTGGTCATGACGGGCGAATTGTGGGTGCATTTGCGCGCCAGCCTGGACCGCACTCTGGCCGGCTTGCTGCTGGGTGGCAGCGCCGGCATCGTCACGGGCGCGCTGATGGCGCAGTCGCCGCTGGCTGACCGATTGATTGGCCCGTTGTTCCACAGCATCCGGCAAGTACCCTTGCTGGGCCTGATTCCCTTGCTGGGCTTGTGGGTGGGCAATGGCGACGGCGCCAAGCTGCTGGTGATCGCCATCGCCGCCTTTTATCCTACCGTGCTCAACACGTATGCGGGCATGCGCCAGGTGGAGGGAAGATTGCGCGAAGTGGGGCAGGTGCTGACCCTGACGCGCACGCAGACCTTGCGCCAGATTTTGCTGCCGGGCGCCATGCCGGCCATCGTCACTGGCGTCACGCATGCGCTGGCGTTCGCCTGGCTGGCCTGCCTGGGCGGTGAACTGCTGTTTTCGGCCGGCCCCGGCATGGGTTCATTATTGCTCAACGGCGAAGTGTCGGGTCGCATGGATGTCGTCCTGCTGGCCGTGCTCGTGATCGCCTTGCTGGCGCAAGCGATGAACGTGGCGTTCGCGCGGCTGGCGCGCCTGCTGGTGAAGGGGCGCAGCAGTGAGTGACTCGATGCCTTTACAAGCGGATGCGGCCGTCAGCGCCCGCGAAGGGGAGCTGCGCGCCTTCTTGCTGCGCTTTATCGGCCTGACCTTGCTGTCGGGCGTGACCATCGGCATGAACAAGGTGCTGGCCACCTTGCTGGGGTTACATTTACACGTGAGCAATTTCCAGCTGGCCGCGATCAGCAGCGCGGAAACCCTGGCCATGGCGCTGGGCACCATACCGGCCGGCTACATCTTGTCGCGCGGCAATCCGAAGCACTTGTACGCGGGAGTCAGCCTGAGCCTGGCGCTGGCGTTTTGCGTACTGCCGTGGTTGCCTGGCTGGCAGTGGGTGGCCTTGCTGATGTTCTTGGTCGGCCTGTGCATTTCGCTGCGCATCGTGGCCATGAGCACCGTGTTTCTCGTGCGCCTGCCGGAACTGGGGCAGGGCAAGGCGGGCTGGTACAAGGGGACGTTGATCTTGGGCATGCAGTTCCTCGGGCCTTTGTGCGGCAATTATTTGATCGCGCAACTGGGGCTGAAGGCAGGCTTTTTGATTTCCGCCCTGATGTTCGCCATCCTGGCCGTGCTGGGCTGGCAAGTGTTGCCCGATAACACGGCGCCGCGCAAGCAGGGGGGATATGCTGCCGTACCCGGCGCGGCCAGCCTGCGCGCGCTGCTGCGCCTGCCCGTCGTGCGCGTCACGTACCTGTTTGAAATCCTCGCCAGCTTCACGGCGTCCAGCGTGGGCGTGTTTTCCATCTTGTTGGCCATCCGCGTGCTGCACTGGCCTGCGCATCACTCCGTCTGGCTGATGGCCGTGCAGGGCTTGAGCTGCGTGCTGGTGCTGCTGTTCCTGGGGCGCTTCGTGCTGGCCAGCCGCTACCGCGAACAGCTGTATGGCGGCGCGCACCTGGCCATCATGGCGGCCTTGCTGATCCTGGGCTTGTGGCCCTCCAGCATCGCTTACCTGGGCGCGTCAGTGCTGCTGGGACTGGGCCTGGGCGTGAATAACCTCGTTAACACGGACAATATCGCCCGCGCCCCCGTCGACAAGGCCCGCGTTTCCGCCCATTTGACCCTGTTCGGCATGGTGGGCGGCACGGCTGGCGCGCTGGCGGCGGGCCGCCTGGCTGACCTGACGGGCTTGCGCAATGTGTTCCTGATCTGGCTGGCTCCGTGGCTGGCCGCCTGGCTCTATTTCCACGGCAGCCGCTGGCTGCGCCGGGCGCCGCCCGCCGCCATTCCTTCCTTCGACCCCACCGCAGAGAGTGCGCCATGAATGATTTCGTTTCTCCATCGACCTTGCTGCCGCAGCGACAGCACCTGAGCGGCGGCTTGCAAGTGCAGCATGTGAGCAAGTCGTTTTCGCTGAAAGGCGCACCGCTGCTGGTGCTCGACGACATTTCCCTGACGATTGCGCCCGGTGAATTCGTCGCCATCGTGGGCGCATCCGGCTGCGGAAAGTCAACCCTGCTGCGCCTGCTGGCGGGTCTCGATACGGACTACACGGGCTTGCTGCTGCACGATGGCGTACCGATACGTGGCACGGATTTGCATCGTGGCCTCGTGTTCCAGGATCACCGCTTGTTTCCGTGGCTGACGGTGCAGCAGAACGTGGCCGTGGCTTTCAGCAATACCAAGGTGCCATTGGCCGAGCGCGCATCGCGCGTGGCGGCGGAAATCACGCGCGTGGGCCTCGATGGCTATGCGGATGCTTATCCGCATCAATTGTCCGGTGGCATGTCGCAGCGGGCGGCGATTGCCCGCGCCCTCGTCGGGCGGCCCGACGTGCTGCTGCTGGACGAACCGCTGGGCGCGCTCGACGCGCTGACCCGCTTGCGTTTGCAGCAAGAGCTGCGCCGATTGTGGCAGGACGAGGGCATCACCATGGTGATGGTCACGCATGACATCGACGAAGCCGTCTACCTGGCCGACCGCATCGTCGTGCTCGACGCCCGCCCGGGCAAGGTGCGCCGCGTGCAGGACGTGCCGCTGGCCCATCCGCGCCAGCGCGGTTCGCCCGGCTTTGTCGCCATCCGCGACGGCTTGCATGCGGATTTCAGCGACCTCGACGACACGCACGCGCCCGTAGCGCAGGACGAGGTACACCCCAGCAGCTTATGGGATGGTAATGAATGGGCGCGCAGGATGGCGCTGTAGTTTCCTTTTTGAACGGTCCACCCACCCTGGAGATACACCATGAGCAACGACACACTCGACACCCTGTGGTACACGCGCTGCCCCGTCCCCACGGGCCTGGGGATAGCCCTGCAACAAGGCTGGCTGGAAACAGCCTTGCGCGCAGACGGCACCAGCTTGCGCTCCTTGCGCGAGTCCGACCAGGAAGCCGTGCGCGAATCGCATTTCGACCATACCTTGCAAAATTCCGTGCGCCACGGCGGCAATATTCCCGCCCTGTGGGCGCGCGCGGCGGGGCGCGAGACGCGCGTGATCGGCCTGTCGTGGTCGGACGAGACGCAGCTGATATTGACCTTGCCCGACAGCGGCATCAAGACGGTGCGCGACTTGAAGGGACGTCGTTTCGGCTTGCCTTTGTGGGCCAAGGCGCAGATCGACTTTGCGCGCGCGCAAGCCTTGCGTGGTCTGGAAAACGCGCTGAGCCTGGAAGGCCTAGCCGTGTCCGACGTGGAACTGGTCGACTATGTGATTGCGGTGGGACAGAGCGAATCGCCGCCGGAGCAGGGTGCGGAGACGAATCTGTTCAGCGGCGCGCGGCGCGGCGGCCAAAGCCCGGAGCTGCCGGGACTGCTGCGGGGCGAGGTGGACGCCATCTTCCTGAAAGGCGCCTCGGCCGCGCAGCTGGCGCAGCAGTTCGGCTTGCATGCGGTGATCGATACGGGCAACCATCCGGAACCCCTGATCCGCGCCAACAACGGCACGCCGCGCACCCTGAGCGTGGATGCGCACTTGCTGGAGCATCATTTCAGTTCCGCCGTCACCCTGGTCGAGCAGGTGCTGCGGGCCGAAGCGTGGGCGCGCGGCCATGTGGACGAGACGCGGCGTTTCCTGGCGCGTGAATCGAATGCCAGCGAGCACTGGGTGCAAGTGGCCTACGGCAAGGATGCGCATCTGCGCCTGGACACGGATCTGGCGGAAACGTCGATCGCGGGCTTGCAGGATTTCAGCGACTTTTTGTTCCGCTGGAACTTCCTGCCTAGCAAAGTCGATGTGCGCGCGTGGATCGATCCCCGTCCATTCGAAGCGGCGCTGGCGCAGACGCGCCGTGCGGCTTGAGCGGGAAGCACGTCAACAGTGGCCATGATTGATGATGAGGAGAATGCGATGCGGCGACGCACGGTGATGGGCGGGCTGGCGCTGCTGCCCCTGGCGGGACAGGCAGTGTCGGCGGCGAAAGCGGGGGCGCCACCGACGGCCCTGCGCATCGCCTCGACGGGTTTTGCGGAAAATGGCAGGGCGGAACTGGGCGGCATCGCTTACCGGGTGCAGCAGGAAGGCTGGCTGGCGCGCGAACTCAAGCAGCAGGGCGTGCGGCTGGAATGGCTGCCCGTCACGGGTGACACGGGCGCCACCATGAACGAGGCGTTCGCCAGCGGGCGCATCGACATGGCCGCGTATGGCGACTTGCCGTCCGTCATACTCAACGCGGGCGGCGTGCGCACGCAAGTGATCGTGCCGGCGGGGCGGGGCACGGACCAGTTCTTGCTGGTGCCCACCAGTTCGCGCGCCACCTCGCTGGCCGACTTGAAGGGCAAGCGCATCAGCGTGCACCGGGGCCGGCCGTGGGAGCTGGGGCTGCGCCAGCTGATCGCCGACCAGCGCATGTCGCCCACGGATTTCCGCCTGATCAATATGGATTTGAAGCCGGGCACGGCCGCGCTGGCCACGGGCGCGGTGGACGCCTTGTTCATGATCAATGGCTATCCGCTGGAAGACAAGGGCATTGGCCGCATCATCTGGTCCAGCAAGGGCTTGCCGGAACGCAAGATGCGCGCGGAACTGTGGGCGCGGCGTGACTTTACGCAAGCCCATCCAGACATAGCGGAACTGGTGGCCACGGCCTGGCTGCGGGCCCAGCATTGGGCGGCGCTGGACGGCAACCGCGAAGCCGTGATCAAGGATGGCACGCGCAATGGCACGCCCGACAGCGTGGTGCGGCGCAGCTACGACGATCCTGGCTTGCAGTGGAAGGAACGCTGGTCGCCCCTGTACGACGACGCCGTATACCGGCATTACCGGCGCGTGCTGGCGTTTGCGCAGGAACAAAAGCTGATCCGACTACCGTTGACGGCGGAAGAATTGCTGGAACCGCGTTTTGTGGCGGCCGGTCTGAAAAAGCTGGGCCTGGTCAATTACTGGGAGCCGGCCAAGGTGTAGTCGTCGCGTGGGGGGGCGCTTCAGTGCGGCAGACACACGCGTCCTACCGGTTTTACTTCCGTATCGCCCGCATGCGCGCGCAGTTGCAGCAGCATCAGTGCCACGCCCAGCATCAGCGCCGCCGCGCAGAGTTTCTTGTGCATCGTCTTTCCCGTTTTTTGATCGATGGAGCTTAGTTGCCCTACTTGTTGCCCTATTTGCGGGCATATTATTGCCGAAATTCAGCGTGCGGATGATCAAATTACCAAGCGTGCTCTACAATTATGCATCTTGCGCATCCGCGCCATCTGAATTCTATGCATAGTATGTGAAGGGAATGACAAGCCTGTGACTTCCAAGCCGATCAAGATCGCCGCCACCGTCGTCGTGGCTCTCGCCGCTGGGGCCGGCATTTATACCTACACCCGTCCCGCCGCCATCGCCACGCCGGGCGCTCCCGCTTCGGGCAGTCCGGCCGCCGCGCCGCAGTCCGCCGTTGATACGGCCGCCGTCGCCGCCCAGTTCCGCGACTTGTTGGGCAATTTCCGCAAGATCATCGTGCTGCTGGCCGACGAGCAAAGCTTGCCGGAAGGGGCGCGCGACGAAGCGCGCAAGGTGGGGCAGGCGCTGTTCCATGAAAACCAGGAGCGCATCGCCAAGCTCGATGCGGTGCTGGACCAGCTGACGGCGCCCACGAATCCGGGCCGCGTCGAGGCGCTCGACAGCCTGCTCACGTACATCGAATCCGATCCCGGCCTGTATGATGCGGACCGCCTGGCTTTCCGCGAATTGCTGCAAAGCCTGCTGGCCGACGTGGCCAAAGATTCGTCCTTGCCGGCGATCAAGCTACACAAGCGCATTTCCGAAGACCTCGATGCGCTGGGCGAGATCGAGCGTAATTACGAGAAGGAAATCCGGCAAATCTTCGGCAACCTGGGCCAGCGTGCCATCGAACTCAAGCGCGAGCGTTGGGACGATTACGTGGCGCAGCTGAAAAAGCTTTACAGCCGCGAACAGATTTTGAAGGAAAACGGCATTGTCGTGCCTTACACCGTGCCGCCGGCCGCGCCGTCAGCTGGCACGGTGCCCGAAGCCAAGCCCGTACCAAAAAAAGATGAGGCGGAAATCTTCGGCCTGGGCTTGCCGAAGAAAACCATCGTGCTGACCTTCGACGACGGCCCGCACCGCCGCTACACGGAAGAAATCAGCGCCATTTTGAAACAGTATGGCGTGCCGGCCGTGTTCTTCAACGTGGGCCGCAACCTGGGTTCGTTGGACGCGGAAGGCCACGCCAAGCTGAACGCGGGCGCGGAAGTGAGCCGCAAGCTGATGAAGGAAGGCTATGCCGTGGGCAACCACAGTTTCAGCCACGCCCAATTGTCGAAACAGACGGGCGACAAGCTGAAAGGCGAAATCCTCGGCACCGACACCTTGTTAAAAGCCATCAGCCCCGAGCGGGCCGCGTTGTTCCGCTTTCCGTATGGCGCGCGCAACAGCGAAGGCATGGCCGCGCTGGCCGATGCGCACCTGAAATCCGTGATGTGGAATATCGATTCGCTGGACTGGGCCGACCCCGTGCCCAGCTCGATCACGAATCGTGTGCTGGCGTCCGTCGACAAGGCGGGGCGCGGCATCATTCTGTTCCACGACATCCATGAACGCACGGTGAAAGCCTTGCCAGCCGTACTCGACAAGCTGATCGCCGAAGGCTATCAATTCGCGGCTTGGGATGGCACCAGCTTCCAGGTGGCGAAAAGCACGACGCCCGCGCCCGAGAAGGTGCCCGTGACGACCGGTTATGCCAATTCCTGGGCCGTAGTGATCGGCATCGACGATTACGCGAAATGGCCAAAACTGCAATATGCGGTGCGCGATGCGCAGGGCATCCGCGAAACCCTGATCGAAAAATTCGCTTTTGCGCCCGAGCGTGTCGTGACGCTGAAGAATGGCGAAGCGACGCGCAACAACATCCTGGCCGCTTTCCACGACAAGCTGGTCCACGGTGGCGTGCAAAAGAATGACCGCATCTTTGTCTTCTTCGCCGGTCACGGCGCCACGCGCAAGCTCAGCTCGGGGCGCGACCTCGGCTACATCGTGCCCGTCGACTCCGACCCGGCACAGTTCGCCACGGATGCGATTCCGATGACGGAAATCCAGAATATCGCGGAGTCCCTGACCGCCAAGCATGCGTTCTTCGTCATGGATGCCTGTTACAGCGGCCTGGGCCTGACCCGCGGCGCCGGTTCCAGCTCCTTCCTGCGCGACAACGCCAAGCGTATCGGCCGGCAAATGCTGACGGCTGGCGGCGGCGATCAGCTGGTCGCCGATGGCGGGCCGAACGGCCACTCCGTATTTACCTGGACCTTGCTGCAAGGCTTGGCGGGCAAGGGTGACCTGAACGGCGACGGCCTCATTACGGCCACGGAGCTGGCCGCCTACGTGGCGCCGGCCGTCTCCAGCGTATCGAACCAGACGCCCGCGTTTGGCAGCCTGCCCGGCTCGGAAGGGGGCGACTTCGTCTTTGAGTTGCCTGGCGAGACGGAATTCCTCAGCCCGAACACGACGCAGCTGTCGACGGAAGCCATCGCCCTGAACAGCAAGCTCGATGCCAAGCCGCAAGCGGCCAGCGTGACGGTGAAGGATTTGCAGGGCGGTGAGCAGAAGATCGTCACGCCGGGTGCCGTGCCGACCTCCACGCGCCAGCTGGCGCAGCGGGCCAACGACCGCGGCTTGCAGCTGTACAAGGAGAAACAATATGCGGCGGCGGAAGCGCAATTTACGGAAGCGCTGAAATTGCGTCCCGATTTCGCCCTGGCCGCCAACAACCTGGGCTTTGTCTTCTACAAGCAGGAAAAATACCGCGAAGCGGCCCGCTGGTTTGAAAACACGGTCAGGATGGACCCGTCGCGCGCCATCGCCTATTTGAACCTGGGCGATGCCTATGCCAAGGCCGGCGATGCCGCCAAGGCCAAGGCGGCATACAAAACCTATCTGGAACTGGCGCCGACGGCTTCGACGGCGCCGGCCGTGCGGCAAAAGATGGAGAAGCTTTAATTTTGCCCATTGTCCACGTGTTTGCCTGCAGCGGCCGCTTCGGCAGCCGGGAAGCACTGCAGGCTTACCTGTCGCCCACGTACACGGAGGATGGCGATGCCGTGCCGTCGCCATTCTTCCTGGAAACGGGCCTCACGCACTACGAGCCTGTGTGTGTGGAAAGCACGCTGCTGGCCGCGCCCGCACCGCTGGTACAGTTGCTCGATGGCGTCTCGTATGGCGACAGCTGGATAGTGCAGGCTTGCGCGGATGCGGATGCGGATGCGGATGCGCGGGGCTTGCTGGCCGACACGGGCATCTGCGTGTTTGCGCCGAATCAACTGGCGCACCCGCAGCGCAGTTCGCTCCATTACGTGGGCAGCTACCGTTACCGGGTGGATTGATCGTCATCCTCGCGCTCTTCGTGCAATAGTTTGTTGACGCTGGCCAGCAGGCTGGTGCCCGACGTGGTGATGAAACGGGCGCCTGCCGCCTGCGCTTCCACGCCGTAGCTGGCGACCGTATCCTTGCTGCAATACACGATGATGGGCAGCTCCGGCTGCACTTGGCGCACTTCGCGCACCGTGCGCACGCCAGCATCCTTGATGCGCCGGCGGTTTTCCACCCGTGCCATGTCCGTGATCAGCAGCGCATAGTGTCTCTGTTGCAGCATGGCCAGCGCCTGCCGCATCGACACGGCCTGGTCGACCTTGATGTTTTCCCGTTCCAGCTGTTCCAGCAGCAAGGTATTGTTGCGCGGATGGTCGTCCAGCCACAGCACCAGGCTGGACGGCTTCTGCGCCGTCGGCACGCCGGCCAGGGCCGTGACTGCCGCGCCGCCATCGGGCGGATGGGCCAGCAGCAGCTGCGTGACGGCTTCCTGCATGTCGTCGAGCGACTTTTGCTGCAAACGGCTGAGTTCCGTCACGTCGATTTCCTTGCCGCTTTCCAGGCGCACGGACTCGTTTTTGACGAGGCTGTCGGCGCGTTTGATCATGATGGACAGGTAAATGCGCGTGAGCAGGTAGCCGATCAGGAAACCATGCACGGAAAAGAACAGCATGATGCCGCCCACCACCGCCATGGCCGTGGGCGTGTCCGTGGCCAGACTGGGTGCAATGAAGGCGGTCATGCTGCGCGCGCTGCCGGGCAGGCTTTTGAGCTCGATCAAACCCACGCCGACGATGATTTTCGTCAGCCAGTCCGACACTTCCACCAGATTCGAATTGATTTCCATGGGCGTGGGCGTGCCCAAAAACAGGGTATTGCTGGGGTTGCCGGTCGCCGCATCGGCGTTTGCTGCGGGCGGTTCGTCCGTGGGGTGGCCCTTGCCATTGGCCCGCTCGTCGGGCGGTGCCACGTTGACGGTGCCCGAAGGCAGGCTGCGCGGTATGCCGAACAAAAAGCCCAGCAGCATGCCGCTGACGCAAAAGCCCAGGCTCCACAGCAGTGCCGGCACGGCGTGGTAGTACGGCGGCAGCAGGGCGCCAGCCAGCACGGCCAGCAGCCCCGCCAGCAAGATGTACAGCAGGATGTACGGCAGCACGTCGCGCTTGCGCGCGGCCGCCGTGGAGGTTTTGCTCGCCTTGCCGGCGCTGTCGCTCAGGTCCACGCTCGCTCCTTGAAAAATACTGAATCCAGGCAGCCGGCCTGCCGCGTATATATCCCGTAGGAGCCCGTACTGACATCATAAAAACTGGAGACGCGATGCGATTGAGAAAACGCAAACAGGTGGCAGCTTGTGCACTGGTATTGTTAAGCATGGCGCGCCAAGTGGCGGCGCAAGCGCCAGCCGAGGCCACCGCCGTCGCCGACGCAGCGCGTACCGTGCGTGTGGCGGGCCACTACGACAACGCCGTCGGCACCTCGGACGCGGCCAGCCAGGGCGTCATCACGACGGACTTGATCATCAACCGGCCCGCCTTGCGCACGGGCGAATTGCTGGAATTCGTGCCGGGGCTGATCGTCACCCAGCACAGCGGCGACGGCAAGGCCAACCAGTATTTTTTGCGCGGCTTTAACCTCGACCATGGGACGGATTTCGCCACCCATGTCGATGGCATGCCCGTCAACATGCGCACGCACGCGCATGGACAGGGTTATTCCGACCTCAATTTCCTCATTCCCGAACTGGTGCAGCGCATCGACTACAGGAAGGGGCCGTATTTCGCCGGCGAAGGCGATTTTTCCTCTGCCGGCGCGGCGCGCATCCGCCTGGCCGACAAATTGCCGCAAGGCCAGGCCAGCGTGTCCGTCGGGCAGCACGGCTATCTGCGCGGCGTCGTGGCCGCATCCTTTGATGCAGGACAAGGTACCTTGCTGTACGGCCTGGAAGTGAACCGTAACAACGGCCCCTGGGACGTGCCGGAGCGCGTGCGCAAAATCAGCGGTGTGCTGCGCTACAGCCAGGGTGCGCCGGACAACGGTTTCAGCGTGACGGCCATGGCCTATAAAAACAGCTGGAACGCCACGGACCAGGTGTCGCTGCGCGCCGTGGAGTCCGGCCTGATCGGCCGTTTTGGCTCGCTGGCGCCCAGCGATGGGGGCGACACCTCGCGCTACAGCTTGTCCTACGCTCTGCGCCAGCGCATGCAAAACCGCTTGTTCGAGCTGGACGCGTATGTGATCCGTTCGCAGCTGGAACTCAACAGCGATTTCACTTACTTCCTGGCCAAGCCGGCAGCAGGCGATCAGTTCCAGCAAAGCGAACTGCGCACGGTGGCGGGCGTGAATGCCAGCGAAAGCTGGAATACGGAGCTGTTCGGTCTTCCCCTGCGCAACAAGCTTGGCGTGCAGGCACGTGTCGACCGCCTGTCGCCCGTGGCCCTGTACAGCACGGTGGAGCGGATACGGCAAAGCACGGTGCGCGAAGACCGGGTGCGCGAGGCCAGCGTCGGCCTGTACGGCGAAAACACCGTGCAATGGCTGCCGTGGCTGCGTTCCGTGGCGGGCTTGCGCTATGACGCCTACCGTTTCAAGGTCGACAGCAGCGTGGAGGGCAACAGCGGTACGGCGAGCGACCATGTGGTGTCGCCGAAGCTGTCATTGATACTCGGGCCGTGGCGCAGGACGGAGTTTTTCGTGAACTATGGCAAGGGATTCCATAGCAACGATGCGCGCGGCACGACGCAGACGCGCTTGCCCGATGGCACGTCTTCCACTCCGGTCACGCCCCTGGTGCCGACGAAAGGCATGGAACTGGGCGCGCGCACGGAGTGGCTGCCGGGCCTGCAAAGCTCGCTGGCCCTGTGGCGCCTCGATCTCGGGTCGGAACTGCTGTTCGTGGGCGACGCGGGCGAGACGCAAGCGAGCCGCGCCAGCCGCCGCCACGGCATCGAGTGGAACAACCATTACCTAGCCGCGCCGTGGCTGCTGTTCGACCTGGACCTGGCCGCCTCGCGCTCGCGCTACACGGAACATGATCCGGCCGGCAAGCATATCCCCGGTGCCATCGGCAAGGTGGCTTCGTTCGGCGTGACGGTGACGGACCAGGGGCCGTGGTCGGGCGCCTTCCAGCTGCGCTATTTCGGTCCCCGTCCCTTGATCGAGGACAATAGCGTGCGCTCGGGTTCGACCACCCTGGCGTATGCGCGCCTGGCGTATCAGCTCAACCGCAAGACGCGGCTGTCGCTCGACGTGTTCAACCTGTTCAACAAGCGCGCCAGCGACATCGACTATTACTATGCCTCGCGCCTGCCCGGCGAGGCGGCGGACGGGGTGAACGACCGGCATTTTCATCCCGTGGAACCGCGTTCCGCGCGCCTGACCTTGTCATATGCGTTCTGATAACGGTAAACTGGGGGCATGACAGATGATTTAGTAAATACCAGTAAATTCCTTTCCCTTATCCTGCGCCACGCGCCTGAAAAAATCGGCCTCGTGCTCGATGCCCAGGGCTGGGTCGATATCGGCCAACTGCTGGCGCAAGCGGCCCAGCATGGTCGCCATCTTTCTCGTGAACAATTGGATGACGTGGTGGCGCGCGACAGCAAGACGCGCTACGCCATCAGCGATGACGGCTTGCGCATCCGCGCCAACCAGGGCCACTCGCTGGCCGCCGTCGATATTGCTTTGCCGCCCGCCACGCCGCCTGCCATGCTGTACCACGGCACGGCCAGCCGCTTTGTCGAGGCGATACGCACTGCCGGCTTGCTGCCGGGATCGCGCAAGCACGTGCACCTGTCTGCCAACCGCGAAACGGCCGTGGCCGTGGGCGCGCGCCATGGCAAGCCCGTCGTGCTGACGGTGGAAGCAGCCGCCATGCAGGCGCAGGGGCAGGTGTTTTATGTGTCGGCCAATGGGGTGTGGCTGGCGGACGCAGTGCCGGTGGGGTTTATCGGCTTTCCCTGATTAATGAATGAGGGCCTTGACCTTCGCCTTGCCCTGGCGCTTGCGGCGCCAGATCAGCACGCCAGTCGCGCTCAAGCCCGCCACCAGCACGCCCATGGCGCAAATGAACAGTTTGAAAGGCCAGCCCCACATCGAGGCCATGTGCAGGGCGCTGATCCAGCTGCGGATGGTGTCGCCGCTGGCCGTGCCCGTGGGTAGCCAGGTGGCCAGCTGCCGGCCGCTGGCCGCGTCGAAAAAGACGCTGGTGAGGCCCTTGTGGGCGTGCACGTCGCGGCTGCTGCGTACCTGATAGCTGTACACGCCCAGCTCGCGTTCATACGCCAGCGCGTTTTCCTCGATGATGGCGAACGCGTGCTGGCGTGCCAGCTCGTTCATCAAGAGGCGGCCCTGCGCGCGCGCCGCTGGCCAGGCCAGCTGCGGCCCCGGCGACGGCGTGTGGCGCGCGACGATTTCCTCGGCCCCCTGGTGCGCAAACAGGGGATGCATCACGGCCGCATACGCGCCATACAGGTTGAAGGCGACGCCGCTCCAGGCAAACACCAGCAGCATGGCCCACAGCCACAGGCCGCCCGCGCGGTGCAGGTCGAATACCAGTTTATAACTGCCGCCATGCCGGCGCAGCAGCCAGGACGGGCGCCAGCGCAGCAGCCAGGGCTTGCTGCCCGGTGACCGTTTTTTCAGGCGCGCGGGGAAGGTCAGGGCGGCGCCGATGAAGCAGTCGACCGTCCACACGATGGCGATCAGGCCGAAAATCAGCAAGCCCGTATCGCCCAGCGCCAATGCGTAATGCAGGCGCTCGATGAAGGGCAGCAGGTTGATGGCGCCCTGGCCGATCTCGCCCCACCGACGCTGGCCCAGCACGGCGCCCGTGTACGGATCGACAAACACTTCGTTGCTGGCCAGCGGCGAGCCGAGCGCTGGCTGCAGGTAAAACACCATGCTGTGGCCGGGTGGCGCCGACAGCGGCGCGTAGCTGACCTGCGCCTGGGGAAAGCGCGCGGCGACGGACTCGCGCAGTTGCAAGGCATCGAGCGGCGCGGCGCCTGGCGAAGGCGGCGCCGCGCGGAAGACGGCGGGCAGCAGGGCCGCCTCCAGTTCATCCTTCCAGGCCAACGCGCTGCCCGTGACGCCCGCCACGATCAGGAAGCCAGCCATCAGCAGGCCGGCGTAGCGGTGCAGCGCCGCCAATGCAGGGCGCATTTGCGGCGATGGCATCAGAAACGATACATGGCGCTGACGTTGGCCGTGCGTTCGGCATTGCGGTAGCACAGGCCCGGCAGGTAGCCGCAGTCATACAGGGTCTGCTTGTTGAGCACATTGTTGATGTTGAGGGAAAACTGCCACGCTCCGCGCGACACGCCCAGCGCCGCATCCCACTGCGTCAGGCCGCCATTGCGGATATTCAGGTTGTCGCCGTCGGAGTTCGAGCGCATGGCGCCGAGAAAGCGCATGCCCAGCGCCGCATACGCGGGCAGCGCCACGCCCACGTTGAAGGACTGGCGCGCCCAGGCCGAAGCGCTGTGGCGCGGCGCGCCCGACTGCTGCAAGCCCAGGTCGTCGTTATTGCTTTTCCTGACCTGCGTATCCAGGTAGGTGTATTGCGCGATCAGGCTCAGGCGGCTGGCGAACTCCGTGCGCGCTTCCAGTTCCAGGCCGCGCGAGCCCACCTGGCCCGTTTGCTGCAGGCGGCCAGGATTGCCGATGTCGGAGGTGGTGACGTTGTCGCGCACCAGGTCGAACACGGCCGCCGTGTAGCTGGCGCGCTGGCCCACGGGTTCGTAGCGCACGCCCGCTTCGATCTGCTTGCCGCGCGACGGTTTCAAGGCGTCGCCGTTTGCCGTAATGCCCAGTTCGGGCGAGAACGAGGTGGCGTAGCTGACATACGGCGCCCAGCCGCCATCGAACAGGTAGACGGCGCCCAGGCGGCCCGTGGTGGCCGATGGCGACTGGTGGTAGTCGGGTTTGACGCTGCCGCTATGGAGGTCGGTGACGTCGCCCGATTGCGTGGACTTGTCGCGGCGCAGGCCCGCCGTCACCACCCAGCGGTCCCATTTCATTTGATCCTGCGCATACAGGCCCAGCTGGCGCGACGGTGCGTCCGCGCGCGTGGGCGCCTTGGCTGGGACCAGGGGCTGCTTGCCATACACGGGCTGGTACAGGTCGAGCGGCTCGATAAAGCCTTTCTGGTGGCGGTAATCGTCGGTATTGCGGATGTTCGCGTAATCCACGCCCAGCAGCACCTGATGCGCCAGGCCGCCCGTGGCGAAGCGCGCCTGCAGCTGCGTGTCGGCGAATAGGCTTTTCGACGCCGTATCGACGGGCATGAAATAGCGCTCCACCGTGCCATCGTCATTCAAGCCCAGGGGGAACATGTCTGTACGGTCGTTCTTCAGGCGCGTGTAGCGCAGGTTCTGGCGCAGCGACCAGGTATCGCTGAATTTGTGCTCGAATTCGTAGCCAAGCATGGTGTTGCGGCGCTTGAAGCGGTTATCGTCGCCCATCAGGTTGACACCCGGATCGACCTGGCCGCGCGGGCCAGGTTCCAGCAGCTGGTTGGGAAATGCGTACTGCTGGTTGTCCTGCTCGTAGCGGGCCAGCAAAGTCAAACGCGTGGCGGGTCCCGCCTGCCAGGTCAGCGAGGGCGCAAAATACAGGCGGTTGTCGCGGTCGTGGGCCAGGCGCGTGTTGGCTTCGCGGCCCAGCATGACGACGCGGTAAGTCCAGGCGCCTTGCGCGTCCAGCGTGCCGCCCACGTCGGCTTTCAGCTGGCGGCGCTGGTAGCTGCCGACTTCCACGCCCACTTCGCGCACGGCATCCGCGCTGGGGCGCTTGCTGACGGCGTTGACCATGCCGCCCGGCGGAATCTGCCCGTACAGCACGGACGCGGGGCCGCGCAGCACTTCCAGGCGTTCCAGCCCATAGGGCTCGATGGAGGCGCCAAAGGTGCGGCCCGAATTGCGCAAGCCATCTTGCAGGATGCCGTTCGTTTCGATGGTGAAGCCGCGCAGCAGCGAGGAATCATCGCTGCCCAGCGGGCGCTGGTTCGGCGTCACGCCGGCCGTGTAGCGCAGGGTTTCATCGAGCGACTCGGCATTGCGGTCGCTGATTTCGTCGGCCGTGACCACCGACACGGATTGCGGATTTTCATTCAGGGCCGTATCCGTCTTGGTGGCCGAGGCGGCGCGCCGCGCCACATAGCCGCGCACGGGACCCGTGGCCGTTTCGCGTTCGTTGCTGGCATTGATGGTGATGGCGGGCAGGGTGGCGCCGATTGCACTGGTCTGCGCCGGCGCATTTGCTGGCGCTGGCGAGGTTTCCGCCCGCAGCGCATACGCGCCATTGGCGCCCGCCACCACGCGCACGCCCTGGCCGCGCAGCAGTTCTTCGAAACCCTGGCGCACCGTGTAGCTGCCTGCCAGGCCACCGCTGCGCTTGCCCTGCAAGAGGGTCGCATCGGCCGACAGTTCCACCCCGGCTGCGCTGGCGAACGTGGTCAAGGCCCGCTCCAGCGAACCGGCGGGGATCGCGTAGGGGCGCTTGGCTTGCGCATTCTCAATCGTCTGCGCGTGGGTGGCGCTGGCCGTGACGGCCAGGGCACTCACTGCGGCGCCGGCCAGGAACAGGGCCTGGATGGCGGCGGCGAGGGGGAACGGGCGCGGATGGCGCGCGGGCGCGTGCAGGCGAGGTGGCATGGTGCAAATCCTTGGAAAGTGGCAGGAAAAAAACGGTTCTTCCCGTATTCCGAACGAAACGCCAAAACCCTCAACGTTTTTTCACTTATTTTGCATTTATTTTTCAGGAGGCCTGGCGCGGCCCCAGATTGACCCAGTAGCGCGTGTGGTAGACCAGCTGCACGGGCAGGCTCAGGGCCAGGTTGGCCAGCGAGCGGTCCGTGTCGCGCAGCGAATACACGCCCGTCACGCGCAGGCCGGCGATGGACTCGTCGCAGCGCAGCACGCCGTGGCGGTAACGTCCCAGCTCCGCCAGCAGCTCGCCCAGGCGCATGCGCTCGGCCACCAGGCTGCCGTGCGCCCAGGCGGCGGCGCTGTCTTCCACCTGGCCGATGTCTTGCACGGCCAGGCGCGTGTAGCCGGCCCGCTGGCCCGCTTGCAAGTGCAGGGAGGGTGCGCCGTCCTGCAGCGGCTGCAGGGCGACGGCGCCCTGGAACACGGCGACCTTGCTGGCGTCAGCATCGAGGCGCACGGAAAAGCGCGTGCCCAGCGCCGTGGCAGTGCCTTGCGGCGTTGCCACCAGCAGCGGACGGTAGACGGACGTCGCTTCGTGGGCGCTGGTGACGAGGATGGCGCCAGCGCGCAGCACGATGCGCCGTTCATTGACGTTGTAGCGCACGTCGATGGCGCTGGCCGTGTCCAGCACCAGCTGCGTGCCGTCGGCCAGCACGATGGCGCGCGTCTCGCCCACGGCCGTGCGGTAATCGCTGGCGGCGCGCTGCCACAGGCCCTTGTCGTGCCCCAGCAGCGCCGTGCCGCCGCCCGCCGTGATCAGGCCTAATAGCTGCAAGGCGCGCCGGCGGCCGGCTGTGTGGCGCGGAGCCGGTGCCAGTGCACCGCGCGCCACCTCGCGTGGCAAAGCCTCGAATTGCCGGGCGAAGCGCTGCAGCCGGACCCAGGCCCGCTCGTGCTCGGGGTGGGCGGCGCGCCAGGCGGCGCAGGCGTCGGCATCGGCCGCACTGGCGTCTTCCGCCCACAGCCGCGCCATCCACTCGGCGGCGCGCCGCAGCACGGCGGGGGCGATGGGAGTAGTGTCCAGCTGGGAACTCATGCGCATTGCGCCATGCAGCAGGCCAGCAGCGCGCGGGCGATGTATTTTTCAACCGACGAGATGGACACACCCAGGCGCGTGGCGATGTCGGCGTAGGCCATGCCTTCCAGCTTGCACAGCAAAAAAGCATCGCGTACTTTATGCGGCAGGCTGGCCAGGATGGCGTCGATCTCCATCAGCGCCTCGACGATCAGCGCGCGCATTTCCGGCGTCGGCACGAGCGCTTCCGGCTGCGCGGCGATGGCGTCCGCATAGGCCGCCTCGATATGCCGGCGGCGGAACAGGTCCACCACCAGGCCATTGGCGATCTGCGCCAGGTGCTGGCGCGATTCCACAGGGGCGGGCGCGCGGCCCCGCGCGAGGATGCGCAGATAGGTGTCGTGCGCCAGGTCGGCCGCATCGAAGGCGTTGCCCAGCTTGCGGCGCAGCCAGCCCTGCAGCCAGCCGTGGTGGTCGCTGTAGAGGACTTCGATTTGCCGGTGCAGTTCCAGTTCGGGGCCTAGCATGCAACCTTTCCATGCCATGGTCCGCGGGACAGTCCGGCCTTGATGCGATTGAGAATTGTTCGTATTGTAGCCCGATTACGCGCGCTTGTGGCTGGCTAGTGGCGGGCCAGCAACGCTAGCGGGCAGCCATCAGGCTGAAATCAGCTTGATATCGGCAACTCTTTCCACCAGCCACACGCACGCCACCAGCGCGATGGCCAGTGAACCCACGGTCAGCACTTGTCGGTACAGCCAGGTCTTGCGCAGCAGCCAGGCGACGGGCAAGAAAACGGCGACGATGGCCAGTTGTCCCAGCTCCACGCCGACGTTAAAGCCCAGCAGGCTGGCCAACAGCGAGCCTTGGGGCAAGCCCAGGTCGCGCAGCACGCTGGCGAAACCGAATCCATGGATCAGGCCAAAGGCAAAGGCCGCCACGGGCCGTTTGCCGCGGAACAGCGGCAGCAGGTTGTTCAGCGCGGCCAGGATCACGGACGCGGCGATGGCCGATTCCACCCAGCGCGAGGGCAGGGATACGAGCGACAGGCTGGCCAGGCTCAAGGTGATGGAATGGGCGAGTGTGAACGCCGTGACGACTTTCAGCACGTCATAGAAGGCCGCCTTCAAGCCCTGCTGTTGCTCGCGCAAGCCCGGCAGCAGCACGGCCGGCAGCAGCAGGGACAGCAAAAACAAAATATGATCGTAGCCGATCCAGATATGCCAGATGCCGTGTTTCACGTAGGCGCCGAACTGCGCCAGGCGCTCGGGCGCGGCCAGCGAAATCGTCTGGCGCGGGCTGTCCGGGTCGAAGATGGCCGTTTGCGTGGCGCCGTCGCTGTTGATCTTGAGCAAACCCTTGTGCTGCGGGTCGAGGTCGGCGAACAGGCTGTAGCCGACGTGTACATTCGCCAGTGCGCCACCCGGGCAAGCGGCCTGGAAGCGCAGCACGCTGTAGGCGCCGTCCGTATGGTTGTCGATCAGTTGCTGCGTGGCGCGCAGCGGGCAGGCGCCCTGGTCGCTGGCCACCTGCAGGCGCTGCAGCGCGTAGGCGGCAATCGCCTCGTGGCGCGCGCGGATTTCATCCCAGGTCAGGGCGCCGTCGCCATTGCCGTCCAGGCCGATGGCGAAATCGAGGTCGCGCAGGGCGATATCCCATTGGCCCTCGACCTGCTGGCCGCGCACCGTCAGGCTCAAGTAACTGTCACTTGGCTTGTGCGCCTGCGCGGGAGCCAGCCAGGCACACAGTAGCAGGACGAAAAGGTATCGTTTCACAGCACCCCCGCTTTCTTCGCTGCGCTGCTTTTCGCACCATTCTGCGGCCCCAGCTGCCTGACGAGCCGCTGCAGGGCCACGTCTTCCGCGCCGTTGGCCACGATCCAGGCCAGCACTGGCTGGGCCGCGCCGTCATTGCGTGCCGCCAGGGCCGCTTCCAGCAAGATGCGCATGTCGGGCACTTCCTTCTGGATGGCCCAGTTTTGCTGCGCCAGCTGCAGGGCGGCGGGAATATCTTGCTGCAGGAACAGGGCGAAACGGGCTTGCTCGCGCTGGTGCACGGTGTCGCCCCGTTGCATGGCGGCATTGAAACGGGCCGCCAGTTCCGCTTTTGCCGCCAGGAAAGCCGTCTGCCGGCCGGGCAGAGATTGCAGCGCCAGCGCGTAGCGCAGCAGCAGGGCGTCGATGCGCTGCTGGTCTTTCAAGAGATGGACGACTTCCTGCGGGCGCTGCTGGTCGAGCAGGAAATCCGCGTAGGCGCCCAGCAGATAGCTGTCGCGCGGTTGCTGCGCCAGCGCTTGCTTATAGCGCGCTTCGGCCAGCGCCAACTCGGCGCGCCGCGTGGCCATTTCCGCCAGCAGGGTCAAGGCCCAGCTTTCCAGCTGGGGCGCCGCGCCGGCGCTACGCTGCAAGGTCAGGTCCAGCAAGCGCTCGCTGCTGGCGGCGCGGCCCGTGGCGCTGGCGATATTGGCAAGGCAGGTGACTGTGACCAGTTGCGTGGTGAGCGCCGACAGGCGGGCGCAAGCCGCCGTGGCCTGCGCGTAATCGCCCTGCACGGTGAGCACGGTGGCGCGCGTCAGCCAGGCCTGGCCGTTTTGCGGCTGTTGCGCGATGACGGCATCGAGGTCTTGCAGGGCGGCGCCGAAATGGTGGGTGCTTTGCAAAATGGTGGCGCGCAGCAGGCGCACGGGCACGGGTGGCGCTGCCTGCCGCCACCAGGGCGCCAGCGCCGCTTGCGCATAACCGAGGTAGCGCGGGTCCGTTTCGCTGCGCGCCAGGGCAATGTAGCGCTGCGCCAGGCCGGTGGCCAGGGCCAGGTCGCCTGGCGTGGCATCGAGTTGCTGGCGCAGACCGCGCAGTGCGAGCTGCGTGGCGTCGGCGCGGCGCGGCAGCTGTTCGATGACGGCGCTGCCGTCTTTCGGCGTGTAGGGCGCGGCCAGCGCCAGCAAGGGCAGGCAGGCGCACAGCAGGGAAATCGGTGTTTTCATCGTGGACGCCGTCGACGGTAGAGTGGCACAGGCGCCGGGGGAGAGCTTGCCCCGGCGCCCGCAGGGGCTTACAGCGGCACCGGTTCCGTGTTTTCCGGAGACGTCGCCATAATGGCGTCGATGCCCACGCCGTCCTTGTCATCGCTGGTGGTCAGAATGACGTTGCTGACGGCCACATAAAACGCATCGAGCAAGACCACGGGCGGCGGCGTGGTGCCACCATTGTCGCCGCCGTGGCTGCTGCTACCGCTGCCACCGCAGCCGGCCAGCAAGGCCGTGAACGCCAGGGCGCTGCATACATAGAGCTTTTTCATCGCATTCTCCTGGTTGGCTTACAGCTGCGGCGAACCGGCCACGGGGGTTTTCAGGTAGGGGAAACCTGCCGTGAACGCCGTTTCATCGAGGAAAGCGCCGTCCGTGAAATGCAGGCCGCCCGCCGGTGCATCGGCCGGTGCGCAGCCGATGTTCAAGGTGCACAGCTTGCCCATGGCTACGCGCAGCACCACGTCGACCACGTCGTCGCCGGGGCGGCGGCCATTGGGGAAGCCCGCGTTATCGCCATCGATGACGCCGAGGCGCTTTTGCGATCCCACGGCGGTGGGGGCGATCGAGGTATTCAGGCGCAGCATTTCCGATGCCGTCACGGTGACGGGCTGGTTCACGCCCTTGATGCCCGTCAGGAAGGTAGCCACCAGGTCGTTGCGGGGGAAGTTGGTGGGCGCCTTGGCGCCTGCCGAGCCGAACAGCACTTCCACCAGGGCTGGCGCCGTCGGGTTGGTGACGTAGTCGGCAAATTGGGCGTCGCCCGATGGCTTGCTGGCGTTGAAACGGTCCTTGTCCTTCAGGCCGATGACCAGTTCATTTACCAGCGGCATGCCCAGGCGCGACACTTGCACCCACGCGCCGCCTTCCTTCGAGGCCGTGGTGGTCGTGCCCGGCGCCGGGTTCAGCAGGCGGCCCTGGCGCAGGCTGGCCGTGGTCCAGCCGCCGATGACAGGGTCGCTACCGGCCGTCAGGCAGGCGGTCGGCACTTCCATCTCGATGGCCGTGACGTTTTTCCGCGCCAGGTCATCCTTGGCGGCGGATTCCGCATTCGCCGCAAACTCCGTGGCGGGCGCCTTGATGTTGATCAAGTCAAACGTTTCGCCCAGATTCACCACGAAGGGATCCTTGCGCTGGCCGACGAACAGGCGCGCCGGCGTGGCGCAGCCGGGGATGTTGACGGCGTACACATGCTGCGCGGCATACGCGGCATAGTTGGGAATGGCCTTGTTGCCGATATTGTCGACGGGCTTGTCGAAGGTCGTGCCGCCGCCCGTGGCATTCGTGACGACGCTCCTCGTGCCCGTGCGGCGGTCGCCCCGCACCACCGTTACGCTGTAGGTTTCACGCACGTTCAGCCCGGCAGGGTTGACGCTATCGATGGCGCCACCGTTGATGACCAGCGGAATCGAGACTTTCTTGCCGCCCACGGTGAACTGGCTATCCTTGATGGTGTTGGTAAAGCGAAACTGGAAGGTGAGGTCTTCCTTGCCGTCGCCATTGTTGTCGATATGGATTTCATACAGGGCGTTGGGATCCATGGCGAAATAATTCGGCCCGCCGTAGGCGTCTTGCAGCGGAATATAGTCGGCCACGAGGGTGGTGTAGGCCCCTCGGCCCGCCTCATAGCTGCGGAACATATAGAAGTCGGTGGCGTCGACTTTGGGGTTTTGCGTGATGAATGGCGCTTCGCGGTGGCTGGAAGCGTAGGCCGCTGGCGCGATGACCATGGCAAGCAAGCTGCCCAGGAGGGCGGTGCCCACTGCGGTTTTCGAGTGTGACAATGACATTTCGATTCTCCCGATTTTTGTTAGCGTTGACAGACAAGTCCAAGAAACTGCAGGCTGCCTGACTTATACGCACGGGCGAAGAAAACGGATTCACTTCTTAGAAAAGGACGTCCTTGGCTTACCAGGCCAGCACTTTCTGGCCGATGGCGGCGCCGATGGCCGCCGGCACCAGCATGCCCAGCACGTACCAGAAGCCGACGAAGCTGGCCGCCAGCTCCGGGCAGTGCAGGCAGTAGACGAGGGCCGCCATGCCTCCGGCGGCAAAGCCGGCGGCCGCGCCCGCCAGGCGCAGCCGCGTGGGCGCCAGCTGGCGCATGCAGCGCAGCACGGCGGCCAGGATGGGTAGCGAGAGCAGGGCGATCAGCAAAGGGCAGCTGCGCCAGGTGGCGCCCCAGAACAGCTCGGCGCGCTGTTCTGGCGGGGCTTCTTGCACAATGATGGCGGCCAGCGCCCACATCAGCAGCAGGGGCATGGCCAGCAGCAGGGGCAGGGCGCGCGTCTGCGCACCCGGCATGCACAGGCGGCGGCTGACATGCCAGGCTGCCAGGCAGAGGCAAATGACAAAACCGACCTTGATCCAGAAGTCGGGCAGCAGGGCCAGCTGTTCCAGGTTGGGCCGCACGCCCAGCAGCATGGCCATCAGCGCCACGCTGGCCAGCAGCCCGGCGCCCAGGGTAGTGGCGGCACGCCAGCGGGCGCCCGGGGGCGGCGCGGCGGCCACATCGGGGCCGCTGGCCAGCATGGTGATCAAGTCATCGGTTTTCATGATGTGCTTCCTTCAGTCCTTAAATTGGCCGCCAGTGCCTTCAAGCCGCGATGCACGGCTACTTTGACGCTGGCTTCCGAAATGTCCATGGCGGCCGCCGTGTCGCGCACGGACCAGCCGTCGAGCTTGGTATGCACGATGGCGTCGCGCTGCTGCGCCGGCAAGGTGGCCAGCAGCTTGCCCAGGTCGCGGCTGGCCTCGGCCGCCTCGGCATCGGCGCTGGAAAACAGTTCCTGCGCGCTATCTTCTTCGTCATACGGCAAGTGCTGCGCCTCGCGCCGCCCATGCCGGCGCAGCCAGTCGATCAATTTGTAGCGCGCGATCGCATGGATCCACGATGTCAGCGGCACGCCCGTATCGTACGTCAGGCGCTGGTTGTGGATGGCCAGCAGACATTCCTGCACCAGGTCTTCCACCTCGTCAGGCCAGCGCTGCAGGCGGCGCCGCAAAAACGCGCGCAAATGGCTGCTGGTGGCCTGCAAGAAACTGCGATACGCCGCCGCATCGCCATCGAGCCCGCGCAGCATCAAGCCATGCAGCCGCAATTCCGTGCCGTGCAGATGCTCGCTAACGGGTATTCGTTGCATGCAGGCCTTTGGTGACAGGCATTGAAAAAAATAAATTCAAAAATAATTGATGGTGGCTGTAACCAATCCGGCCATCGCGGCGAATTGACAGGCAAGCACGTTTCTTCATTCACTATAACGGGTAGTCATCATGCATATCAAGCACCGCCTTGCCGCCAGCCTCGTTCCGCTCTGTGCATGGGCCGCGACGGCACCTGCGTACGCGCAGCTGGCAGCGGGCCAGCGCTGCGCCGTGCAAAGCGGGGCGCAGACGGCGGCGCTGGTGGAGCTGTACAGCAGCGAAGGCTGCTCCAGCTGCCCGCCCGCCGACCAGCGCCTGAACGCCTTGCGCAAGGAGGCGGGGGCGGCCAGCCTGGTCGTACCGCTGGCCCTGCACGTCACGTACTGGGACCAGATCGGCTGGACGGACCCGCTGGCGCAGGCGCAATTCGACGTGCGCCAGGCCGAGCTGCTGCGCCACCAGCCGCGCCATGTGGCCTACACGCCGCAGTTTTTCGTTGGCGGCACGGAATTGCGCAGCTGGGATACGCAGCTGCCGGCCGCCATCCGCCGCATCAACGCGACCGCAGCGCCCGTCAACATCAGCCTGTCCGCCACGCCGGGGCCGGGTGGAAAGCTATTGCTGGAAGCTAATGCCAACGCGCCGGACGCGCAGACCGGTGGCCAGCTGTACCTGGCCATCAGCGAAAGCGGCATCGTCTCGAAAGTACTGCGCGGCGAAAACCGGGGCGCCACCCTGCATCACGATGCGGCCGTGCGCCTGTGGCTGGGACCAGTTGCGCTGGCGCAAGGCCGCGCCCAGCTGCGCCGCGAAGTGCATCTACCCGCCAGCTGGCGCCCGGAGCAGCTGCAAGTGGTGGCCTTCGTGCAGCGGACCGACAGCAGCGCCATCCTGCAAGCCGTCAGCACGGCGCCATGCGCGAAGGGAGTACTGTGATGCATACGCATACCGTTTCCAGCGCCACCATCCACCCCGCCTGGCTGCGCCTCACGCACTGGCTCAACGCCGTGGCCGTGGTCGTGCTGGCCACCAGCGGCTGGCGTATCTACAACGCGGCGCCATTCTTCCCGTTCGAGCTGCCGCGCGCGCTGACCCTGGGCGGCTGGCTGGGCGGCGCTCTGCAATGGCATTTCGCCGCCATGTGGCTGCTGGTGGGCAATGGTTTGCTGTATCTGATCATTAATATTGTCTCGGGCAGGCTGCGGCGCCAGTTCTTTCCCTTGTCGCCGCGCCTGCTGCTGGCCGATTTCACCGCTGCCCTGAAAGGCAGGCTGGCCCATGCGGACCCACGCCACTACAACATGGTGCAGCGCGCCGCCTACCTGTTCGTCATGCTCGATTGTATGGTGCTGGTGCTGTCCGGCCTGGTGCTGTGGAAATCCGTGCAGTTCCCCCTGCTGCGCGAGCTGATGGGCGGCTACGAGAGCGCGCGTCGCGTGCATTTCATCGCCATGGCGCTGCTGGTGGGCTTTGTCGGCGTACACCTGATGATGGTGGCGCTGGTGCCGCGCACCTTGCTGGCCATGCTGCGCGGCCGCTAAAGGAGATGAGCATGAAAAAATCCATTATTGTGCAAGCGCAGGGCCAAGCCATGCTGGCCGACGCCCTGCGCCAGATCAAACAGCCGTCGCGCCGCCTGTTCTTGCAGCGCAGCCTGAGCCTGGGCGGCCTGTCCCTGCTGACCGCTTGCAACGTCAGCGACCCGTCCAGCATCGAGACAGCCCTGACGGCGGTGTCGCGTTTCAACGACCGGGTGCAGGGCTGGCTCTTCGACCCGACCAGGCTGGCGCCGACTTATCCCGACTCCATGATCACCCGGCCGTTTCCCTTCAACGCGTATTACGGCGAGGATGAAGTGGAAGAGGTCGACGGCGACGCCTGGCGCCTGGAATTGAGCGGCTTGATCGCCGACAAGAAGCCCTGGAGCTTGCCGCAGCTGCGCGCCCTGCCGCAGGAAACGCAAGTCACGCGCCACATCTGTGTGGAAGGCTGGAGCGCCATCGGCAAGTGGGGCGGCGTGCCGTTTTCGCACTTCCTGAAGCGGGTCGGCGCCGACACGACGGCGAAATACATCGGCTTCCAGTGCGCCGACGATTACTTCACCAGCATCGACATGGCCACGGCCCTGCATCCGCAAACCATCATGGCCTTGACGTATGACGGCCAGGAATTGCCGCCCAAGTATGGCTACCCGATGAAATTGCGCATGCCCACCAAGCTGGGCTACAAGAATCCGAAACACGTCCAGGCCATTTTTGTCACGAATACCTATCCGGGAGGGTATTGGGAGAATCAGGGCTACAACTGGTTCGGCGGTTCCTAGGAAGGCCGGGGAGGCGGCCAGTGCGGCGTTGCATTGCCTTGTCGTACTAATCGTACTGCCTGCGGCAATGCGCCTGGCCCTGACCACCTCCCGGCCTTCCTGTTTTTAGCAGCAAGCAACACCCTGTAGCACAGTAATAGCTTTACCACCGGGCAATCTCGCCCATCCAACACTGAGACAAGGACATATCATGAAAACCACCATCACCGCCATCCTCGCTTCCGCCATCCTCATGTCGGGCGCCGCATTTGCCCAGGACGCCATGAAGAAAGACGCTATGGCCAAGGATGCCTCGGCCGATGCCATGCACAAGGATGCGATGGACAAGGACGGCATGAAGAAGCCGATGGCCAGGAAACACATGAAGAAGGATCACATGGCCAAGGATGGCATGGCGAAAGACGGCATGAAGAAGGACGAGATGAAAAAGGATGATATGAAGAAGGATGCGATGGGCAAGTAAAACTGGAGCAGATCGGGGCGTGGTGACTGCCTGTCACCATGCTGCCGGATCGATCACGCCGATGGCCATCAGCGCCGGCTTGCAAAATAAATATCCCTGCATCAAGTCGATGCCCATCGCCTTCAAGCAATCGCGTTCGGCGGCCGTTTCGATGCCTTCCGCCAGGACTGTAATGTGGAGTTCCTTGCAAATGGCGATGATGCCTCTGACGATCGCTTGCCTGGGCGCGCTGGCCTCGATGCCGCGCACCAATTCCATGTCGATCTTGATGATGTGCGGCTGATATTCCGCCAGCAGGCTCAGTCCCGCGTAGCCGGCGCCGAAATCGTCGATGGCCGTCTGGAAGCCGAAGCGCCGATACTCATGGAAGATGTTCACGAGGTGGGGCCGGTCGCGCACTTCTTCGCCCTCGGTCACTTCGAAAATAATGCGCTGGATGGGGAAATTGCATTCGCGCGCCGCGGCAAAAGTAGCCTGGATGCAAGCCTCGGGGCGATACACGGCATTCGGCAGAAAATTGATGGACAGGTATTCCTGGATGCCCAGCCGGGCCGCACCCTCGATGGCGCGCACGCGGCAGGCCTGGTCGAAGACATAACGGTTTTCGTCATTGACCTGGGACAAAATCGAGTATGCCGATTCGCCGTTGGGACCGCGCACCAGGGCTTCATGGCCAAAGATCGAGCGCGTGGACAGTTCGACGATCGGTTGATAGGCAAAGGTGAAATCGAAGTTCAGTGGCTCGGTGTCCAGGCACTGGCTGCAGCCTGTTTTTTTCCCGGCTTGGCCCGAGGTGTCGCTGGATGACGTCATGGTCGCGCTGGCCTCTGATGAGAAAGGTACGAGTTGTACACAGTAGTTATACCACGGCCTGCCGCCGGTGGAACGCTATTTCTGGTGCACAAAGATAGACGGAGGACTATGTCCGGGTGAGAAAGGAACAAGCGAGGCGCGCGAGATGCCAACGCAATTTGTAGTAAGCTGGTCGCCTCCTGATTTCCTGCATGCATAGTCATGACCGAACCGTCCGCCGCCGTGCCTTCCACCGTTTCTTCCCCCTCCGATAAATCGATCCGCCGCCGCTCGCTGTTCGCCGCCTGCAGCGCGCATGCCGTGCATGACGGCTTGACGGACGTTATCTACGTGCTGCTGCCCATCTGGCAGGCACAGTTTGCCATCAGCTACGCCATGGTGGGCCTGTTGCGGGGATCGTACTCGGGCATGATGGCCGGTTTCCAGTTGCTGGCCAGCCGCCTGGCCATGCGCTGGGGACGCGAACGCCTGCTGGTGGGCGGCACGGCGCTGGCCGGGGGCGCTTACCTGATCGCGGGCCAGGCGGGTGGTCTGGCCGTGCTGCTGTTTGCCTTGCTGCTGGGCGGCCTGGGCGCCAGCACGCAGCATCCGCTGGCCTCGTCCATCGTCACCGACACGCACGAGGCGGGCGGCGGCGTGAAGGAGGCGCTGTCGCACTACAACTTTGCCGGCGATATCGGCAAGACCCTGATTCCCGCCCTGGTGGGCTTGCTGTTGCTGGTGTGCAGCTGGCAAGCCAGCGTCTCGCTGCTGGGACTGCTTGGCCTGGCGGCGGCCGGCTTGCTGTGGTGGCTATTGCCGAAGCCGGGCGAGCTGCAGGCGGGCGCGAAGAAGGCGGGCAAGAGCATCGTGGGCAGCGGCTCGAAAGGCAGCTTTCGTGCGCTGCTGGCCACGGGCACTTTGGACAGCGCCGTGCGCATGGGTTTCCTCACCTTCTTGCCATTCTTGCTGAAAAGCAAGGGCGCGGGCACGGCCGGCATCGGCGTGGCGCTATCTCTTCTGTTCATGGGCGGCGCCTTCGGCAAGCTGCTGTGCGGCTATCTGGGCGCGCGCATCGGCATGATGAAAACCGTGTGGCTGACGGAATCGATGACTTCCGTGTTGATCGTGGCTGCCCTGTGGCTGCCCCTGGCCGGCGTGATGGCCATGCTGCCGTTGCTGGGCTTGGCGCTGAACGGCACGTCGTCCGTGCTGTACGGCGCGGTGCCGGAACTGGCCGCCCCTGGCAAGCGCGAACACGCGTTCGCCCTGTTCTACACGGGCAGCATCGGCGGCGGGGCGCTGTCGCCCGTGCTGTTCGGCGCGCTGGGCGACCATACCAGCGTGCCCACGGCCTTGCTGGCGCTGGCGGCCGTATTGCTGCTGACCTTGCCGTTGGCGTGGAAGGTACAGCGGGGCCTGGCGCACGGTAGCACCCCATCGTCTACACTCGCCGCATGAAAAATTTTGAAAAGCGGCGCGACCGCTATGACTTGTTCCGCGCGTTTGACAATCCCCTCGTCAACATCAACTTCCAGCTCGACGTGCCGGACTTCCGGCCGTACTGCAAGGCGCGCCGGATTCCCGTGTTTCACTTTTTCCTGTTTTGCCTGCTCAATACGGTCAGGGAGATCGACAACTTCATGTACCGCATCTACCAGGGCGAAGTGATCAGGATCGACGATTTCCCCGCTTCCTACACCGTCATCAACGGCGACGACAACCTCAACTACACGCGTTTCACGATGACGGACCAGCTCGATCTCTTCATCGTGCGCAGCCTGGAAGCGAAACGCATCGCCGAAGCCAGTTGCGCGCTGATCAATACGGGCGAGGGCGAGAGCGAGCGTGAACAGCGCAACAATATTTTCGTCACCTGCCTGCCATGGCTGGACTTGGCGGCCATCGAGCACCCCATCTACCGCCACCGCGACGCCGACATCCCGACCTTTACCTGGGGCAAGTTCGGCCCCGCACAGGAAGACGGCCGCATGCGGGTACCGTTTTCCGCGCAGGCTCACCATGGTTTTGTCGACGGCTACCATGTGCAGAAACTGGCGCAGGCGGTGGCCTGGCGTATCGCCGCCATCATTTCCTAGTCCAGCGTAACTTGACTTAAATACGCGCTGGGCGCCTGCCCCAGCACGCGGCGGAAGGCGGCCGTAAAGGCGCTGGGGCTGGCATAACCGAGGTCGAGCGCCACGCGGGTGACGGCTTGTCCCTCGGCCAGGCGCGTGATGGCTGCCAGCAGGCACGCTTGCTGGCGCCATTGGGCAAAGGCCAGCCCCGTCTGGGCGCGGAACTGCCGCGTAAAAGTGCGCCGGCTCATGCCGGCCTGCGCCGCCATCGCGTCCAGGTTGCTGTCCAGGCTGGGTTGCCGCAGCAATTCCATGCACAACCGCGCCAGCCTGGCGTCATGCGGCAGGGGCGCGCTCAGGGGCAGGGGCCTGGCAGCGGCGATCTCATCGAGCAGCAAGGCCATCAGGCGTCCGGCGCGTGACGCTTCCGCATACAATGCCTCCACGCTCACTGCTTCGGCCAGCAGCTGGCGCAGCAGCGGCGAGGCGTCCAGCACCTGGCAATCGGGTGGCAAGCCCATCCTGGCGATGGCGGCCTCGTCAATGAAGACATTGTGCATGGTCACGGCCCCATGCATGCGCATGCCGTGGAATAGCCGGGCCGGTACCCAGCAGGCGCGTTGCGGCGGCACCAGCCAGTTACCGTGTGGCGTGTGCACGCTGATGACGCCCCGCGCCGCATAGGCGAATTGCCCGCGCGCATGGCCGTGACTGGGAAAAATGGTGCCGGGGGCATGGTCGCGTGCGGTGGCGATCGCTGCGCGCGGCACTTCCGTATAGAAATCATCCATGGCCCGTACTCTACAGTATTTGACCTGCTATCGAAGGCGGGCCGCTTGATCTGCCCTTACCATGCACTCTTTTTCAGGAGAGCGTATGCACAATAGCTATCATCGCGTGGGCCATGGCCCCCACGCCGTCATCGTCCTGCACGGCTGGTTTGGCGACGCGCAGGCGTTCGCGCCGATGGAAGCGGCCCTCGATGGCGGCGCTTTCAGCTATGTCTTCATGGACAATCGCGGCTATGGCGGCATGCGTGGCATGGCCGGCGATTATTCGATGGACGAAGTGGCCACGGACGCGCTGGCGCTGGCCGATGCGCTGGGCTTTGCCACGTTCAGCGTGGTGGGACATTCCATGGGCGGCATGGCGCTGGAACGGCTGGCCTTGCTGGCGCCCTTGCGTTTGCGCAAGCTGGTTGCCGTGGCGCCCGTGCCCAGCTGCGGCGTGGCGCTTGAGGGCGCGGCGCGGCAACTGTTTCTCGACGCCAGCGCGAACGTGGATGCCCGGCGTTCCATCATAGATCGCAGCACGGGCGGGCGCTTGCCAGCCACCTGGCTGGACTGGAAGGCGCAATACTCGTGGGCAAGCTCGGATCCAGCAGCGTTTGCCGCCTATTTTCTGGCGTGGAGCGGGACGGATTTCAGTGAAGAAGTCAAGGCGGCGCACACGGCGCTGCCCTTGCTGGCGCTGGTGGGGGAGCACGACCCCCGCTTTGATGCGGCCCTGATGCGCCGCACGTATCTGGCGTGGTACCCGCAGGCCAGGCTGGAGGTGCTGGCCACTGCGGGACACTATCCGATGAATGAAACGCCGCTGGCCCTGGCGGCCAGCATCGAGGCGTTTTTATCGGCGCAGTGACGTTACGCCGCCTTGGCGCGCAGACGCAGCAGGCTCAGACCCAGCAGCACGAAGGCGCCGCCCGAGATGCGGTTGAACAGCTTGGCGCGCCCTGGCGTGGCCAGCTGGGTTTTCAGCAGGCGCGCCAGGTTGGCGTAGAACAAATGGGCCAGCATGGCGCAGGCGACAAACGAGGTCGTCAGCACGGTGAACTGGATGGCCACCGGTTCGCCCGGCGTGATGAATTGCGGGAACAGGGCCGAGAAGAACAGAATGGCCTTCGGATTGGTCAGCGCCACCGTTAATCCCTGGCGGAAGAGTTTCCAAAAGGAATTTGGATTGGCCGCGCCAAGCGCCACGGGCGCATCGGCCACGATGCTGGTCTTGCTGCGCCATTGCTTGATGCCCAGGTACACCAGATACAGGGCGCCAGCCAGTTTCAGCAGCATGAAGGCCGTGGCCGAGGTGGCCAGTACGACACCCATGCCGGCCATGGCCACGCCGGAAATGATGAACAAACCAAAGCCATTGCCCATGCTGCTGATCATCGCGCGGCGCGGGCCGACGGCGATGGCATTCGAGATGGCCAGCAAGACGGCCGGGCCGGGAGAAAACGTGACGAGCAGGGCGACGCTGCAAAAAAGCAGCCAGTTCGAGAGATGCATGGGTGTTCCTGGGTGGGGCCGGGGCCGGATTGAGAGTCAAAACACGGCTATTGTACGAAGTTTTCGACTCCCGCGTCAGCCGCCCCCGCTTGAATCAGGCTCAGCTTCAGGCAAACAGGCTGGCGACCACATGGTTGATGGCCGCGCCACCGGCGATCAGCCAGCAGAACAGCAGGCCGGCCAGCAGCAGGGGCTTGATGCCGGCGCGGCGGATGGCCGACATGTGTGTCGTCAAGCCCAGGGCTGCCATGGCCATGGCCAGCAGGGCCGTATCGATATCGGTGATGGTGGCCACGGCGCTCGCTGGCAGCAGACCCAGGGAATTGAAGGCCACCACGGCAATAAAAATGAAGGCGAACCAGGGAATGGCCAGCTTGGCCGCCTTGTCGTGGCCACCGGCCTTGGCCTTGTCGCGCGCCAGCACCGCCGACAGGATGACGAGGAAGGGCGCCAGCATCATCACGCGCACCATCTTGGCGATCACGGCCGCGTTCGCCGCCTCCTGCCCGATCGACTTGCCGGCCGCCACCACTTGCGCCACTTCATGCACGGTCGAACCGATGTACACGCCAAAGGCGGTGGGCGTGGCGCCCAGTACATGCCAGCCCAGGTTCAACTGGTACAGCAAGGGATACAAAAAGATGGCGATGGTGCCGAACACTACGACCGTGGAGACAGCGACGGTGACATCCTCGCTGCGCCCCTTGACGACGGGTTCGGTCGCCATCACGGCCGCCGCGCCGCAGATGGAACTGCCCGCGCCGATCAGAATGGCGCTGTTGCGCTCCAGCTTGAACACCTTGGTGCCCAGGAACATGGCCAGGCCAAACGTGGACGCCAATACCAGCGCATCGATGGCGATGCCGGCCACGCCCACCTGGCCGATATCCTGGAACGTCAGGCGAAAGCCATACAGGATGATGCCAAGTCGCAATAACGTCTGCTTGGAAAAGGCCACCCCCGCGCCGCAGGTGGGCGCCAGGCGGCCATACACGCTGTTGCCCAGCACAATGCCCAGCATGATGGCCAGGGTCAGCGCGCTCATGCCGTGGCTTTGCATCCATTCCAGCTTGCCCAGCGCGATGGCGCCCCAGGCGATCGCGCCGCTCAGCAGCAGGCCAGGCAGAAGGCGGCCATAGCGGTCGCTGACACTGGTGGTATTCGTCGTTGATAGGGATGACATGCCGTACTCCATGGTTACTGATTCGTATGGCATGACTGTACAGTTCGCTGATTAAATGGTAAAACGGATTGTTTTTGTATGTTTAACCAATTAAGCAGGTAGATTTGATGGCCTTAACTTTGCGGCAACTGCAGATTTTTCTCGCCGTGGCGGACACGGGCAGCACCAGCGCGGCGGCCGAACACATTGCGTTGTCGCAATCGGCCACCAGCGCGGCCCTGAACGAGCTGGAAACCTTGCTCGGCGCGCAGCTGTTCGACCGCGTCGGCAAGCGATTGCTGCTCAACGATAATGGCCGCCTGCTGTTGCCGCAGGCGCGGCAGATGCGCGACGGGGCCGCCAGCATCGAGCGCCAGTTCGCGGGCGCCGACCCGTCCGTGCCCGTCAGCCTGCAAATCGGCGCCAGTACCACCATCGGCATTTATCTGCTGCCGCACATCCTGGCGCAGGCGGCGCAGCAGTACGGGCGCAGCATTCCGCAGGTGACGATTGCCAACACGGCCGACATCGCCGCCGCCGTGGCCGCATTCAAGGTCGATATCGGCCTGATCGAAGGGCCGTGCCACGAAGCGGGCTTGCTGGTGGAGCCGTGGCTGACGGACCAGATGTTGATCGTGGCCGCGCCCACGCATCCGCTGGCGCAGCTGTGCCATCTGCTCAGTTTTACGGAATTGAACCAGGCGGGCTGGCTGCTGCGCGAAGCGGGCTCGGGCACGCGTGAAGCGGTGGAGCAGGCGCTGGTGCCGTACCTGCACTATCTGCGCCCCGCAGGCGAATTCAGCAATTCGGAAGCCATCAAGTATGGCGCCGCTGCGGGGCTGGGCATCGCCTGCCTGTCGCGCGTGGTGGTGGCCGATCTGCTGGCCAGCGGGCAACTGGTGGAACTGGACACCATGCTGCCGGCATTGAAGCGCAACTTTTACCTGATACGCCAGTCCAAGAAGATTCTCTCGCCCCGTTTGACGGGTTTCCTGGAATTGTGCCGCCACGCCTCGCGCATGGCGGGGTAGGTACGTGCGGTTTCATTTTGGCCGCGGAGCTTGTAATGCCGCATCGGGCGGCGCCAGTGTGCCCGCGCGCAGCCGTTGGACGGCTTCGGCCACGGCGCGCGCCACGTTGCGCACTTCTTCCTGCATATTGCTATCGCGGTCCAGCGCCTCATGGCTTTGCGCATAGCTGTCGTAATAGCCGATGTAGCGGTCCAGCCGCGACTTGGCGCCAGCGTCGACCAGACCCATCCAGTCGAGCCAGTCCGACAGGCCACGCCGCACGCCTTCGATGCCGGCCACGTCGCCATGCACGACGAGGCCATACGCGCGCCCGGCCAGGTGTTTCGGGTAGTTCCAGCCTTGCAATTCCAGGGCCTTCGCTTCCACGGCTTTCTTGCCGTGCGTGGACGTGGGGTCCGGGTTGCCGCCGTCGGCGCACACGAGCCGGTCTATCATGAGTTTCAGCACGCCTGGCGTCTGATACCAGTACACGGGCGTGAGGATGATGACGGCGTGCGCGGCCGTCCAGCGCTCGTAAATATCCGTCATCCAGTCATTCGTCTGGCGTTCGCCATGGTTCGGGTAGCAGCTGCACGGCCAGTGGCACAGGGGCATGGCCGTCGAGACGCAGCCTTTGCACGGATGGATGTGCAAGTCATACGAGGAGGTCAGCAAGCTCAGGTCCAGCACGTCCGCTTCGATGGCGTCCGCCTGCAGCACTTCTTTCGCCCATTGCGTCATGCGCCAGGTCTTTGATATTTCACCAGGGCAAGAACCGTCGTTGCGCGCCGCGCCGCAGATCAGCAGCACGCGCGACGGCGTGGCGGGATCCTTCTGGCGCGCCTCGGCGGCCAGCAGGCGCTCGCGCGTGGCGAGCCATTCCACCGATAGCTCGTAGTCGGGGTCGATAAAACCCGGTCCCGCCTTCTGCGTGACGGGCGCCTTGCGCCCATCCTGGTAATTCTTCCACGCCACTTCTTCCACCTGTACCAGGGCGCCGCGCACGGCGTCGAACGTGGGGTCGGCAAACGAGCGGATGAATTGCAAATGAAATTCGACCCTGCCCAGCGGCGCAGGCGCCTGGCCCTGGCGCGGCTGGGGAGTGGGGGGAGTGGCGGACATGGCTTCTCCTTGAAGTGGTGGCACCATGATGCCTGGAGTCCGGGTGCGGGTCCGTGCGTTGAGCAACTCTGCGACGATTGCTTGCCAAATTCCCGTTTTAGGGATAAATTCCCATATATGGAAAATACAGAATTGACTGATAACGATACGGAACGGCGCCTGGCCGCGCGTTTAAAGCAGTTGCGCGTGGAGCGGGGCTGGTCGCTGGACCAGCTGGCCAGTGCCAGCCAGGTCAGCCGCGCAACCCTGTCGCGCCTGGAAAATGGCGATGTCAGCCCGACCACGGCTGTGCTGGGCAAACTATGCGCCGCGTATGGCCTGGCCATGTCGCGCCTGCTGCGCATGGTCGAGGATGATTTTCCACCCCTGCTGCGGCGGGCCCAGCAAAGCGTGTGGACGGATCCGGACACCGGCTTTATCCGCCGCTCCTTCTCGCCGCCGTCGCGCGCGCTGGCCGGCGAAGCGCTCGAATGCGAACTGGGCGCTGGCGTGACGATAGCCTACGCCGCCTCGCCCCGGCCCGGCATGGAACATCATCTGTTGCTGCAGGAAGGTCAGCTGAACGTGACCGTTGACGGCCGCTCACACGACTTGCTTGCCGGCGATTGCCTGCGCTATCAGTTGCATGGCGCCAGCGCGTTTACGACGCCGCCGGACAGCGGCGCCCGCTACTTTCTCTTTCTTGTCTGAGGTTGATATGTCCCCATCGCTGCGCGTTTTTACCTCCGCCGATATTCATGCACGCTTGCCGGAACTGGGGGCCTTGCTGCAAGATTGCGTGCACGACGGCGCCAGCATCGGTTTTATCTTGCCGTTCGACACGGCGGTCAGCCAGGCGTTCTGGACGGATAACGTCTTGCCGGCCGTGACGCGCGGCGTGCGCCTGCTGCTGGTGGCCGAGGTGGAAGGGAAGGTGGCGGGCGCCGTGCAGCTGGACTGGGACACCAATCCCAACCAGGCGCACCGGGCCGAGGTGCGCAAGCTGCTGGTGGCGCCCGCTTTCCGCCGGCACGGCATCGCCCGCTTGCTGATGCAGGCGCTGGAAGTGCGGGCGCGCCAGCTGCCGCGCAGCCTGCTGACCATGGACACGCGCAGCAGCGACCATGCGCAAGCGCTGTACTTGTCGCTGGGCTATGTGGTGGCGGGCAGCATCCCCGCCTATGCGCTGGCGCCGGCCGGCGACCGGCTGGACGCCACCACCATCATGTACAAGCAGCTATAGCAATGCGCGATCAATGAGCTATAAGCGATGAACTATCAGCGGGAACTCAGGCTTTCAGGCGCGCTCTAACGACAGGGGCGCGCGACCGTGCCAGGGCGGGTGCCGCCTTGTCTTGCGTCGCGTCTTGCGCCGCCACAAGGCTGATGGCCGGTGCCGCCTGCAGGGGCGCCACCTCATTGCCCAGCGTGAAGATGCCCACCGTGCCCGATAGCTGCTGGGCGCGCTGCTGCATGCTCGCTGCCGCCGTCGACGCCTGTTCCACCAGCGCGGCATTTTGTTGCGTCACATGCTCCATCTGCACGATGGCGGCGTTGACTTGCTCGATGCCGGACAATTGCTCGCCGCTGGCCATGCTGATCTCGCCCATGATGTCCGTCACGCGATGCACGCTGGCAACGATTTCGCGCATGGTGGCGCCCGCCGTATCGACCAGGCGCGCGCCCGCGTCGACGCGCTCGACGGAGTCGCCGATCAGCTGCTTGATTTCCTTGGCCGCGCCGGCCGAGCGTTGCGCCAGGGTGCGCACTTCGGCGGCCACGACGGCAAAGCCGCGTCCCTGTTCGCCTGCGCGCGCCGCTTCCACGGCCGCATTCAGGGCCAGGATATTCGTCTGGAAGGCGATGGCGTCGATCACGCCGATGATATCAACGATCTTTTTTGACGACGCATTGATCGAGCTCATGGTATCGACCACTTGTGCCACCACCTTGCCCCCTTTGCCGGCCACGTCGGCGGCCGATAGCGCCAACTGGTTGGCTTGCCGCGCATTATCCGCATTTTGCTTGACGGTGCCAGTCAGCTCTTCCATCGAGGCGGCCGTCTGCTCCAGCGAACTGGCTTGCGCCTGCGTGCGCTGCGACAAGTCCAGGTTGCCGGCGGCGATTTCGCCCGAGGCGCCGGCGATGTCTTGCGTGCCGCCGCGCACGTCGCCCACGATATGGATCAAGCTGGCATTCATGTCTTTCAGCGCCTGCAGCAACTGGCCCACCTCGTCGCCGGATTCGACGCGGATATTGCCGCTCAGGTCTCCGCCGGCCACCTTGCGCGCCACCGTGACGGCATGCCGCAGGGGCCGCACGATGCCGCTGCTGATGAACCAGGCCGTGGCCAGGCTCAGCACGCCGCCGATCAGGCCCAGCGCGATGATCAGCACGCTGGTATTGTGCGCGCGGGCAATGGCCGCCTCGGCCGCCGCGCGCATCTGCGTTGATTGCGTGGCGATCTGCTGGTCGATGTCGCGCAGGGCGGGCTGCTCTTGCGTGCTGTTGCGTGTGGCCTGCAATTGCTCGATGCGCGCATAGCGCTGGTTCACGCTGCTATCGATTTCCCCGCTCACCGTGGCCAGTTGCCACGTGCTGACGCTGACGACCACCGCCAGCAGCAGCGATGCCAGCAAAAAACCCGTGGTCAGGCGTACACCGATGCGTATGTTTGAAATATTCATGTCCCCTCAGCTGTTGTCCCATGGTGGCCGCTACCCATGCGGGCGGCACGGCGCGGCGCTGTTGCCCCTGACGTTGCCGGGGTGAAATGAGTGTAGCAGTGCAATACTAAGTAATCTATAAATATTTCCATATTGGAATTGGTCACTGCTTGTTTAGCAACAGCTGGTAACTATGGCCGAAATGCATAGCCGCTTTGCCTGTCGCCGGCGCCTGGCTTGTTGCCAGATAAAATCACCTGCCTTATTACAGACTCGTCCTACCTCGAACCCCGGCATCGTCCGACTGGCGTATGCCGGTGCCGCGCCTACACTGAGCTTTGTACAGACCCGGCGGCGGGTCCTTTCTTCTTACAGGAGGCTGAGATGGCGAATATCCAGGCAGGATCGGACGGTGCGGCAAACGAGGAAATGACGGCGAAGCGCCTGAACGTGGTCGATTGGATCTCCATGATCCTGCTGATCGTGGGCGGCTTGAACTGGGCGTTGGTGGGCTTGTTCGATATCGACATCGTGGCCCGCATCCTCGGCGCCATGACGACGGCTTCGCGCGGCGTGTACGTGCTGGTGGGGCTGGCGGCGCTGTATTCCATTTACCTGTGTGTGCGCAAGCTGCCGGGCAAGCCCTAGGGGAAGCGATGCCCGTCGGTACCTATCCCCAGCGTGAACGCTAATTCAAGCAGCTGGAACGGGAGTTCAAGCAGGGAAGGTGCTAGCTAGGGCGCACGGCCAGCTTGCTGGCCGGCAGCAGCGTTGGTGCATGCGTCGATTGCACGCGCTAATTGGATGTGGTTATTGCGTGCGCAGGTAGGCCAGCAAATCGGCCACTTGCTGCGCATTGCCGATACCCCAGAAGCGCATGTTGTTTCCAGGAATGAAATCGTTGGGTGCTTTGAGGAAGCCGGCCAGGTTTTGCTCGGTCCAGACAATATTCGCGTTTTTCATGGCCGCCGAATATTTGTAGTCGGTGGTGGCACCGGCTTTGCGGCCGATCACGCCCGTCAGCTTGGGGCCGAAGCCGCCGCGCGCCGATGGCCCCACCTGGTGGCAGGAGGCGCACTTGCGAAACGCCGCCTTGCCCGCTTCGGCATTGTCCGTGAGGGTGGCGGGCGCGGCTGGCTGCGTGCGCGGCGACGCCAGGCGCCAGCAGCAAGGCTGCAGCGGCGAGTGGGGAGAACAAGCGGAAAAGGGAGGTGGATATCATCGGTGAGGCGGGAATGGGCTGAATGTACTTTTACTATGTGGCAAGGGATGGCGCATTTTACAGGCGGGCATCAAAACCTGCCCACCAGCTGCGCAGCAATGCCAGGATGCGGCGCAGGCAGCGATACAGGATGGGCTGACTACCGTTAGCGCTTGCCGCCTTGGGCGCCCAGCGCCGCCATGGCCGACGCGAACACGATGCAGGCGATGGCCAGCCACTGGGTCAGGCTCAGCAGTTCTCCCAGCACGGCCATGGCGGCCAGCGCGCTGACGGCGGGCGCCGCGCTGCTGAACATGCCGAATACGCCTTGCGGCAAACGACGCAGGGCAAAGATTTCCAGCGAATACGGCAGGGCGCTGGACAGCATGGCAATGGCAAGGCCCATCAGCGCAATCGATGGCGCCAGCAGGGCCGTGCCAGAATACGCGACCCCGATGGGCACCGTCACCATGGCCGCCACCGTCATGCCCCAGGCCACGGCTTGCCCGCCTTGCAAAGTCGAGGCGCGCTTGCCGAAAATGATATACAGCGCCCAGCACAGCGCCGCCCCCAGCGCATACGCCACGCCGACCGGGTCCAGGCTGCCCGGACTGCCTTGCAGCGGCAACAGCAAATACAAGCCGAACACGGCGCACGCCACGGCCAGCAAATCGCGCGGCCGGCGCGACGACAGCATGGCCACCGCCAGCGGCCCCGTCACCTCGATGGCGACGGCAATGCCGATCGGTATCAACGCAAACGCCCGGTAAATCAGCAAGTTCATCAGTCCCAGCACGGAACCGTACACAAGCAAGTTCAGCACATCCTTGCGCGTCAGGCGGAAACGCCAGGGCCGGAAGATGGCCAGCAAGATCAATGCCGAAAATCCCACCCGGTACGCCGTAATCCCCTCGACCCCGATGACAGGAAACAGATTCTTCGCAATCGCCGCCCCCAGATTGACGGAAATCTGCCCTCCCAGGACGGCCAGGGATGGGAGCAGGATGCTGTCGGGGAGGGAAGAGGTCGGGGCGGGGGAGGTCATGGGACGGTATTTTAATATGCCTGAGCGGGGTAGTCGCTGGCAGATTGGTAAGCCGAGGAGATTTAACGAGGTAGTTGCTGACATGACTGGTGCATCGCGGCTTCTTTTTCTATATCATGTTGTAAAATACGCTACAGTTGTAAAATTGTTTACTAATGGTCAGGAGTAGCCGCTCCTAATCGAACAGTCTTTACCATTAGCACATTAAAGACTGATACTAATGCTAACATGGGCAAAAGGATAAAAATTGGGCATCGGCACGATCGCCGTAATTGCCGGATTTGGTGATCGATGAGGTTGCCCTGCATTCCTTGCTGCCTGTCGCGCCGCATATTTACCTGTAACTCGGGAGTAGTATTGAATGACTGTTTTCAGTATCGGCGACACCAATTTTGAAGTGGATGTAGCGAAATCAAGCATTAGTCTGGAAGCTCATGGCAGCGGCATGCTGGAGCTCAATATCGATATCCATGGCGATGATGATGTGTTTATGCGCTTGACCGAGCCGGAGGATGCGGAATGGTCGTGGGCGCTGTATCCGCCGGCCTTTTTCCTGCACGGCTTGCGCATACCGGAAGGGCAGGGAGAAGCGTTTGCGATCGGGATGCTGGATACGCATCCCGAGGCGGAGGAATCGGGTATCTATATGATGGAATATGGCGACGTGTCGGCCGTCAATATTATCGAATTGTCCGCACGGCGCCTGCTCGTGTCTGGCATGGTGGACTTGTGCGGCAAGCGCTTGCCATTTCATATTGATCTGCCGCGCAGCTAGTGCCGGGGCGGTCGCCTCGGGATCGGAATGCACCCTTTTGAGGCGCATTCCCCCGCGGAGCCGGCCCCGCTCTTGCCTGATTACTCCAGACCCAACGCCCTTGCCACATCCCCCCACGCCACATACTTGAAGTTCTGCGGCCCATCGGGCAAGCGCTTGTAGCCGTCCTGGATCACCAGCATGCCTTGCGCATACGCGCCGCCCAGGTTGGCGGAGGTGACGTCCAGGCCATCCGTTTCCGACGTGCCGTCTATGCCGGCTGGCAAGTTGAATCCTACCTTGAAGCGGCCGCGCACCTTGTACGGGGCTTGTGCATCGAGCACCACATAGCTGCTGTCACCCTGGCTGGAAACGATCAGGTAGCCAGAGTCAGCCTTGCCACCCGGCTTGCGGTAGATGGCCATGCCTTCCACGTCGGCGCTCAAGTGCGCGCCCACGGGCAATACCATCGTGAGGGCGTCCGGCTTGGCGGCGTCGGCCGAGGTGGTCCAGATGCCGCGCGTTTCCTCGCCCAGGAACAAGCGGGCGTTGGCGTCGTCGGCCACGCAGCCTTCCGGTTGGGTGGCCACCTTGAAGCTGCGCAAGAGGGTGGCGCTGAACTGCTTGCCGCTCAAGCTGATGCTGTATTGCTGGAAAGTGCCGTCCTTGTCGTTGATGAACGCTTGCACGCCACCGCTGGCCGGCTGGTACAAACACATGCCGTAGATGCTTTTCAGGCCGGTAGGAAAACGGCCCGCTTCCGCCACTTCGCCGCTGGCATTGATGGTGAAGAGCATCATGCTGTTGTCGTCGCGCTGGGTGGCCACGGCCAGGTCGACCTTGCTGCCGCCAAGACTGACGTTCTGGCGCACGTCGACGTTGTTCAGGCGGCCCACTTCCAGCAGTTGGGTCTGCTTGCCTTGCAGGTCGTAGACGAGCAGTCCTTGCTTCTTGTTGGTGCCCAGGATGCGTGCGTCGGCAGGGTTGCTGGACAGCCAGATGGCTGGATCGTCTGCCGCGTCGCCCTGGCGCGCCATCGGCTCTGTCTGCGCTTGCGGGGCGATGATGGCCACCGCAGGCGATGTTTCCGACTTGCCGTTCCATTTCAAGGGCCGCGCTTGCCAACCGTTCTTGCCGCGCAGCAGCAAGGAGTCCTTGTCAAGCGCCAACTGGCTGTCGCCCTTGCGCACGTTCAAGGCCACGGCTTGCGGTGGCAGGGCTGTCCACTGTCCGCCCTGATGGGCGAACAGGTGCAGCTTGTCCGCCTTGCCGTCGAGCACAGCCACGCCGCCCGGCAGCACGGCCAGCGCGCCAGCGCCGCCGTCCAGCTGGCCGTACGGCTTGCGCAGTGCCACCACTTCACGCTTGCCCATGCCTTCGGAGTCGGCGTCATACGCCCACACGCCCATGTTAGCCTCGCTCACCAGCAGGCGCTGCGCGCCATCGTCGACTCTGCAATGTTTCGCATGGGGCGGCAAGGCGAGTTTACGTACCAGGCTGCGTTGCTCGCCCTGCATCACCCATTGTTCCGCTTGCCCATCCTTGCCGATCAGGAACAGATGGTCGAGCTGCTGGGCGTCGCGGTACAGGCAGGACGCTTCCACGGAAAACGTCGGTACGGGAAACGGCGCCAGCTTGACCAGCTTGCCAGCCTGCACATCGACGGAGACGGGCAGCGGGCGCTGCGTGTCCGCTTCCAAGAAGACGGCCAGGACCTTGCCGCCATCGATGCGCGTGTCGAGTTGCTTGGCGCGCACGGCGATGCGGTCCTGTTCCTTGCCGGCCGGATCGAACAGGCGCAAGCCGTGCTTGTCGAGAAGCAGCCAGCCGCCACCGGGCAGGCGCGCCAGCTCTTCGGCTTCCTGCATTAAAGAAGGTAAAGCAATGGCGGGGACAGCCAGCGCCAGATTGCTGAAAGAAAAGGCGGCCAGCAGGGCGCTGCACAGGACGGGTTTTTTCATGTTATTCAAGATCATCATCAGAAGGCGCTGGCTTTCAGGCTCACTTTGAAAGTGCGGCCATATTGTTCGTTCTGCACGTTGTACTGTTTCGTGCCTTGATACACATAGTATTTCTCGTTGTTCAGGTTGGCCGCCTCGAACATTACCTGGAACTGCTTGTTGATCTGGTATGACAGCGAGAAATCGAGCTGCTTCTGGCCGGCGACGATATGGTCCTGGCTTTGATCGAGGATGTCGCCGCCCATTTCCAGCAGATAAGGCGACTTGTAGTTGAGGGCCAGGCGGGCGCTCACAGGCCCTGTTTCATAGCCCAGCATCAAGTTCATCACCTGGTTCGACTGGCCCGGCAGGCGGATGTCGCGCTTGAGCTGCTTGTTCGTCGCCTTGTCGAAGCGGCCGATTTGCGCGCTGGAGGTGCTCAGGGTGGCATTCACGCCGACGAGAAACTTGTTGAATGGCGCCGGCAGCATGCGCAGCGGCTGCATGTAAGCCAATTCGATGCCCTTCACTTTCGCCGCGTCGCCGTTCGCATACGAGGTGGCCGTCGTGTAGCCCGTCCACTGGCCCGTGCCAGCCAGGTTGGTCGTGTACGTAAAATTCTTGATGTCCTTGTAGAAACCGTAGGCCGACATCACGCCGTCATTGCCCAGCACTCTTTCGATGCCCAGGTCGAGGTTGTTCGCCTTCAGCGGTTTCAAGTCCGGGTTGCCGATCACGGCTTCCGTATTGCTGGCCAGGCTGATGCCGGGCGCCAGCTGGCTGAAGTTGGCGCGCACCACGGCTTGCGTCCACGCGGCCCGCACGCTGGTTTTTTGATCCAGGTCATAACGGGTTTGCAGGTTCGGCAGCCAGTTGGTGTACGAGCGTTCGCGCGTCAAGGGCGTGGCCAACCCGGTGCTGTCCACCTGCGAGCCGGCTGCTTCAAAGCTGGTACGCTCGGCGCGCACGCCGCCCAGGACGTGCCAGGCATCGAAGTCGTAGCTGTTCTGCACATACATGGCGTTGATGTCTTCATGCATGCGGTAATCGTTGATGATGGACTCAGTGGCCAGGCGCGCCTTGTCGCGGTCCAGGCCCGCGACGCGGGCGCGGATGAGCAACGGGTCCAGCGCCACGCCGATGTTGCCCAGGTCATAGTCGAGGGTGTGACCTTGCACGAAGTTGCTCATCGAGGTCGAGCCTGCGCCCCAGTAATTACCGCTGCTGGCCTTGCTGCTGTTATACGCCCATTGATCCGTGTCATTGCTTTTTTCGCGGCGGCTGACTTTCGCGCCGAATTTCAGGGTGGCGATGTCGAACTTGCGCGCCAGGTCGATGCGCGCGTGGTGTTCATTGTCCTTCGAGTAGCGCTTTTGCAGGGTGATGGCGTTCAGCGCGTAGTTGGCCGGATCGTACAGCGAGGCGGGGCCGCTCAGCTTGGGTTCTTGCGTATCCGTGAAACTGATGCCGGCGAAATTGCTGGTGCCGCGGAAACGGCCGTCGTTCAGCGATTCTGGCGTGTCTTCCGTGGCGCGGCTCATGCCGCCTTTCACGTCCAGGGTCCAGTCGCCCGATTTCTGCTGCGTGCCCAGCACGAGGGAGCGCACTTGCTGCGTGTACTTGCGCTGGCGGATGCGGCGCTCGGCGCGCGCGCTGGCCGTTGCTCCTTCGGCCAGGCTGCCGCCGGCGATATTGCCGATGGTCAGGCGGTCGCGCACTTCATTGTCGGAAAATTCGCTGACGAACGAACGCAAAAACCAGCTGTTGCCCGCTTCCGGGCGGTAATCGAGGTTGACGGCCAGGGCGCCGCGCTTGCGCACGGGCAGGTAGTCGCGCAATTCCAGGCCCGATAATTTGCCTTTGCTCCAGGCGCCGCCCGTTTCCACGTCATCGGAGCCGAACGAGCGCTTTTCCGCGCTCAGGCCGGCAGCCACGCCCAGCTTGCCGTCGAGGAAGCGCTGGGCCCACAGGGCGCCGCCGCTGGGGCTGGTCTTGCCCGTCTTTTCATCATGGCTGGCACCCACGTTAGCCGACAGCAGCTTGCCCGGCAAGTCGAAGGCGGACAGCGATTTGACTTCGATGGTGGCGCCCAGCGAATTGGCGTCCATTTCCGGCAGCAAGGTCTTCGAGACTTCCAGGGTACGGATCAGGCCGGCAGGCAGGATATCGAGCGCCACGGCGCGGCGGCCCGCTTCCGGTGACGGCACCAGCGCGCCGTTGATGGTGACGGTGTTCAGGTCCGGGCCCAGGCCGCGCACCGTGATGTAGCGGCCTTCGCCTTGGTCGCGCTGCACGGATACGCCCGGCAAGCGGGCCAGCGCCTCGGCCGCGTTCTTGTCCGGCAAGCCGCCGATATCGTCGCTGCTGATGACGCTGATGATGTTGTCGGCTTTCTCTTGTGCGGCGATGGCGTTGCGCAGGCTGGCGCGCTGGCCGCTGACGACCACGGTGGCGGCCGTCTGGCCGTCCGCATCTTGCGCTTGCGCGTGGCTTTGACCGCTGAAGACGGCCATGATGGCCAGGGCCAGGGCCGTTAGGCGCAGCGGGGAGGGGGGCGAAGTGTGCATGGTTTTCATGAAGAGCTCGGTTAGGGAGGAGGGAACCGGGCGGATTCTAGGCAGCAAATATGACGGTTGCGTGACAGGCAGGGGCTTGCCACCCTGAAAACAACGGCCTGTGAACGCTTTCCGGCCGGAACTGAACCGTGGTGAGCTGAAATGACCTGCCGGCGCAGGGCGCATGGGGCGCGGCATGCCGTATTTGCAGGATGGTCGCTAGTAATGCTGAGCCGTTTGCACCTGCCGCACGGGCGTGGGGCATGTCATCGTGGCGTCATGGGCGGGCGCTATCGTGGCGACAGCACCACTTTTAAAGGTTTCCCAATGCTGCCGTTGCACCGTAACAGCCTGATTGCCGCCGCGCTGGCTTTGCCTCTGTTCTTTTTCCTGTACGCCACACTGGGGCACCTTAAACCGTTTGCCATCTGGAAGTGGATGGATATCGTCTGCGAAGGCGGCACGGCCGTCATGGCGGGCATCTGGTTCTTGTTTACTCTCAGCAGCCGGCCGCGCGGACGGGTGACGAGTCTGATCGCCGGTGGCCTGTGCGCCATCATGCTGGGATCCTGGGCCGATTGCCTCGATGAATTCTTTGCCGTCGATAAGAGTGCCGTGTGGGATAACTGGCTGGAAGCCCTGATTCCATTTGGCATGCTGGTGTTGACGATCGGCATGTATTACTGGCGCCAGGAACAGTTTCGGCTGAACGAACACCTGCAAAAGCGCGAACGCCTGTTCCGCGACCACCGCGCCTTCGACCGCATCACGCAGCTGGCCGACGCCAGCTATCTGCGTACGCAGATGCGCCTGGAACAGGAGCGCCGGCCCGGCCTCGATTGCGCGCTGGTCTTGCTCGATATTGACAGCTTTCACCTGATTAACCGCGAATACGGCCACCGCGAAGGCGACCGCGTACTGCAAGCCGTGGGCCACATGCTGCTGTTGAACTTGCGCAATGACGATTTGCTGTGCCGCTATGCGGGTGATCGCTTCGCCGTGCTGATGCCGGGCGTGTCGCGTGAAGATGCGGCCGTGCAGGCGCGCCACCTGTGCGCCATGGTGGGGCAGATGCGCCACCACGCCAACGACAACCGCGAAATCCGCCTGAGCCTGCGGCATGCCTGCTCGCTCACCGATGGCGTGCCGGAAGTGGTGTTGGCCGAGCTGAGCCGTGCCGTGGAGACGCCGGGCAGGGGTGCCAGTCCCAGTCCCAGGGCCAGCGCCGCCGCGCCTGCCTGATGCCGCTGAACCAGCAAGGCGACCCCAGCATCGCTGCCCATCACCAGCCGGCGCTGGTGCTCGATTACGCGCGCAGCCGCGAGCTGGCCACGGCGCCGCTGCTGAAGGGCACGGGCCTCGATGGCGGCGCGCTGCCATCCGCGGAAAGCCAGGTCAGCGCCGCGCAATACCTGCAATTGCTGGCCAACGTGGCACGCGGCCTGGACAGTGCCGACACCAGCTTCATGCTGGGCCAGCAAATGCTGCCCGGCCATTACGGCGCCGCCAGCCATGCCTTGCTGCAAGCGCAGAATCTGCGCCAGGCCTTGGGCATCCTGTGCGATTTTCATACCTTGCTGTGTCCGCTGTTGCAGCCCCGCTTGCGCGAGGCGGGCGACATGCACGTGCTGTATTGGACGGACGCGTTCGGCGCGCCGAGCCAGCTGCCTTTTCTGGTGGAAATGCATATGACGGCGCTGGCCGCCATGTGCCGCTGGCTGGCCGGCGAGGCGCTGCCGTGGCGCTTCTGCTTCAACCGCGCGCGGCCCCGTCACGTGGAGCAGCATGAAGTGCACCTGGGCCAGGCGCTGCGCTTCGATTGCCAGGTCGACGCCATGCTGATTGATTCCAGCTGGCTCGACAAGCCCTGGCCGCGCGGCAATGCCACGGCGGCCGCGCTGGCCTTGCGGGCGGCGGCCCTGGCGCCCGTGCCCGCCGCCAGCCTGCTCGGCGCGCTGTACGACTACCTGCTGGCCAATATCCGCTGCGCCCCCACCCTGGAGCGCACGGCGCAGGAGTTTGGCGTCAGTCCCGCCACCTTGAAACGCCACCTGGCGCGCCATGGCACGCATTTCCAGGCCGAGCTGGACCAGGTGCGTGCGCACAAGGCCATCTATCTGTTTCAGGCGCATGGCTACGACAACGATGCCGTGGCCGCCTATCTCGGCTTTCATGATGCCACCAACTTCCGCCGCTCGTTCAAGCGCTGGACGGGGCAAACGCCGCAGCTATTGCGTCACGCGCTGGCCCTGTTCGTGGCCGGTTGAATGGCGGCGTTGCGCGCCAGCGCCACAGACGGTCATTCCATAGGGAACAATTGCCCGTTCTGCTACATCCATAGTACACTCGATGAGAGAGCGAACAGATGCGCTTTGAGGCGCTCCGGCATGGCATCACGCGACGCCGCGCGTCTCCATTTCGATGGCGGGCCGGCGGCAGGCGACCGGTGTGCCGTGCCTTAACCCAGCCTGGAAACTGGTGCGCCCAGCGTGGTGCGCCGGAAACCGGGCAACTTGATAATGCTCAATCGTGTATTCACAATCGCAGATCGATCCAGTCGTCAGTTTCCGTAACACCCAGGGTGAGGCGGTGCGCGGCACGATTTTCAACTTGCAGCGCAATTCGCTGGTCATGGAAATCTACAATCCTTACTCGATTGTGCAGGTCAGCGAGGTGCTCAATGACTTGACGGTGCGCATGGGGGCGAAGAACGCCTATGTGGGCAAGGCCGTGGTCATCAGCAGCGTCAACACGGGCCTGACGGCCATCGTTTCCGTGACCCTGATCGACGAGTGGCGCGAGCTGAGCGACGTGGTGGTGGTCAAGGGCGCCGTGGCGAAAGAGTCCAGCGCCTTTGTCGCCGGCTGGGGCGAGCGCTTCCGCATCCGCCGCGACTACCAGATCGTCGTCAACGAAATGCGCGCCTTTTTGTCGGAAGTGGCGCGCTGGGTCGAGCAGGTCGACTTGTCCGATTCGCTACCCAAGGAAAACGGCCGCCTGCGCGCCGATATCTTCGACGAGCTGGCCTTGCCGCTGATGGAGCAAACCCAGCTGTACTTGCGCCAGCTCGAGGTGGAAGCCTCCCTCGTCGAGGAAGAGCGGGCGCCGGCCCATCGCGCATTTGCCCAGGCGGCGCTGCACCCGCTGATCCTGCGCGCGCCGTTCGTCTTCCGCACGTTTACCAAGCCGCTCGGCTATGCGGGCGACTACCAGATGGTCAACCAGCTGCTGGACGATCCGCGCCAGGGGCCCAGCACCTATTTTCAGATCGTTAATGCGGCCTTCTTGCAGGCGGCCGTGGCCACGGCGCACCGCAACCGCATCGATATCCTGACGGAATTCCTGGCGCAAAAGGCGGCCGCGGCGCGTGTTGCCGGGCGCGTCTTCAAGGTGCTCAACGTGGGGTGCGGCCCGGCCATCGAGGTGCAACGTTTTCTCGAGACCTGCCCCGATGCGCAATGGCTGGCGTTTGAGCTGGTCGACTTCAGCGGCGAGACGCTGGACTGGACGCGCGCGCGCCTGACCACCATCATGCAGCGCACGGGGCGCGTGGTGGAAATCGATTATGTGCACGATTCCGTGCACAACCTGCTCAAGCGCCGCCACGGCTCGGGCGCCGCGGGCTTGCCCGGCAGTTTTGACGCCGTGTATTGCGCCGGCCTGTTCGATTACCTGTCCGACAAGGTGTGTGCGCGCCTGCTGCTGCACTTCGCCTCGCGCGTGGGGCCGGGTGGACGTTTGCTCGTCACCAATGTGCACGCCAACAATCCGGGCAAGTTCGGCATGGAGCATTTGCTGGAGTGGCATTTGATCTATCGCAATGAAGCGGGCCTCTCGGCCTTGCTGCCTGAGCATGCAAGGGATCCGCTGATCTATGTCGACGCCACGGGCGTGAATGTGTTTGCGGAAGTGAGCATTCCTTGATGGATACTCCAGGCCTGCACGCCGGCTACACGGCCGTTTTGCGCGACTTTCGCCTGGAATTCAGCCGCGGCGGGGCCTACACGGGCATCGTGCTGATCCTGCTGGGCATGGGCCTCGATTCGGCCCTGTATCCGGACAAGCAGTCGGCCTTCACCGGTGCGCGCATCCTTGTGTCGGCATTGATCTTTTGCGTCGTGCTGACCATGCGCACGCGCTGGGCGCAAGACCGCATCCAGGGCTTGACCTTTGTCTGGCTGATCCTGCCGCAAATCATGATCGCCTGGATGATCGCCGTCACGGAAGGCGCCATCTCGATCTATTATGTGGGCATGACTTTGGCCATCTACTCGTCGGGCATCGTGCTGGCGTTCGGCTTGTGGCAAAACATGGTCTTTGGCGCCATCTCCTGCCTGCTGTACGTGGCTGCCTGCGCCTGGCATGCGGGCGGCTTCGACTTGCCGGGCACGTTCGTCGTCAACTGTCTATTTCTTATCATGTCGGCCAGCATCAGCGCCGTGTTTACCTATTTCAATGAGCGCGCCCGCTTCATGCTGTTTCAGCTGAAGGCGGAAGTGGCGCAAAAGAACACGCAGCTGGAAGAAACCAACAAGAGCCTGGCCGATATCAAGGGGCAGATGCTGCAGCAAGAGAAAATGGCCGCCATCGGCACCCTGGCCGCCGGCATGCTGCATGAAGTGAACAATCCCGTGAATTTCTGCATGATGGCCATCGAGGTGGCCATCGAAGACCCGGCCGCCCAGCAAAGTGCGCTGGTGAGCGAATGCCTGGCCGACGCCAAGCAGGGCATGCTGCGCGTGCAGCACATCGTTTCCGACTTGAAGACCTTTGCCTACCGCAAGAGCGGCAACCAGCTGGAAACGGGGCATTTCCAGTTCCGCAGCGCGCTCGATGCGGCCATCCGTCTGGTGGGACATGAAACGAAGAATGTCAGCATCAGCCACGATTTGCCGGTCGACACCCTGGTGCGCGGCGACGAGGCGGCCATCGTGGGCGTACTGATCAACTTGCTGGGCAATGCCGTGCTGTCCATGCGCAAGGGCAATGCACCGCCGTTCGAGATCCGTATCACGGCCCACTGGGATGAAAACCGCCTGCGCATCAGCGTGCGCGACAACGGCCCCGGCATCGCCCCGGAAAACCTGGCGCGCGTCTTCGAACCGTTCTTCACCACGCGCGAAGTGGGGCAGGGGTTGGGCCTGGGCCTGAGCATCAGCTATGGCGTGATCGAGCGCCACGGCGGCACCCTCAGCGCCGAAAGCGAGCTGGGCGTTTGGGCCAGCATGAATTTCGATCTGCAGCGCTCCGATTGGGAGGGCCGTTAGCATGGATAACGATAGCCGCGCCAGCGTGCTGTACGTGGATGACGAAGCGCTGGCCTGCAAGTATTTCGAGCGCGCCGTCGGCCAGCGCTACCGCGTGCTGACGGCGCAGAGCGTCGATGCGGCGCTTGCCTTGCTGGAAGACAATGGCGCCCAGGTCGACGTGCTCGTTACCGACTACCGCATGCCGGACCGGCTGGGCAGCGAGCTGCTGCAGGAAGCGGCGCAGCACTATCCGCACATCGTCTGCATGCTGGTGACGGCGTATGCGGACAAGGACGTGCTGCTGGAACTGATCAACGGCGGCACGCTGTTCCGCCTGCTGGAAAAACCGCTCGACTTGCGCGCCATGCAAACGGCGCTGCAGCTGGCCGTGCAGACGGGACGCGAGCGCGCCGCGCGCCGCCAGGGGCTGGTGGCGATGGAGGAGTCGCTGGCCTTCCTCGCGCATGAATTGAACACGCCGCTGGCGGCCATCGCCAATTTTGCGCGCGGCATCGCGCGGCGCGCGCAGGCGGATGCCGCACCGCAGGCCGAGATCGGCGAAGCGGCCACCTTGATGCACGACAATGCGCGCTATTGCCTGTCCGTGCTGGCCAGTTTTGTCGACACGGTGCGTCTGGCCAGTGCCGGGCCGGGCATGCAGGGGGGGCGCCGCGCCGGCAGCGCGCGCCAGCTGCTGGCCGCCTTGCTCGACAGCTACCCCTTGAGCACGGCACAGCGCGCCGCCATCACGGTCGAGCAGGGCGACGATTTCGCCATTGCCGAGTCACCCAACTGTGTCGCGCTGATTTTATCGTCCGTGCTGGCGAATGCCTTGCGCTCGGCCGGTGAGCAAACCCATCCTGCGATCGGCATCCGCATCGATGCCGGCCGCATCACGGTGCGCGACAATGGCGCCGGCATCGCCCCCGAGATTGTCGCGCAGCTGTTGATCGACCCCGTCAGTGCCAGCGGCGACGAAGGCAAGGGCTGGGGCATGGTATTTTGCCACCGCATGATGCAGTCGTTCGGCGGCAACCTCGATATCGCCACCGAGTTTGGCAGTTCCACCACGGTAACCCTGAATTTTCCAGTACATATAAGGAACGAGCATGATTGACGCCAATCTGCGTTTGCCGGCTCAGCGTGAGCCGGTCCAAGGCTTGCCGACGATACTCTATGTCGATGACGAGGCCAACGCCCTCAAATATTTCCAGCGCGCCATCGCGCCGCTGGCCGACGTGCTGACGGCCACCTCGGTCGAGGAGGGCAAGCGCATCCTCGACGAGCAGGCCGACCGCATCGCCGTGCTGGTATCGGACCAGCGCATGCCCGGCGCCTACGGCAACGAGTTGCTGTCGTATGCCTGGGACCGCCATCCGCATATCGTGCGCATCCTGACCACGGCGTATTCCGAACTGGAGCACACGGTGGAAGCCGTCAACCAGGGGCAGATTCACCGCTACATCCAGAAGCCGTGGGATATCGCGGCCCTGCGCATGGAATTGAAGCAGGCTTTGGAACTGGCGCGGCTGCGCAATGAACACGCCCAGTTGCTGCGCGAAAAGCTGATGGTGCGCCAGCGGCAAGCCGTCGCCAACCGCATCGGCACCCTGTATGCCCTGTGCGCCAGCCTGGCAGGTCCGGAGCAGCAGCTGCCCGTGGACGCGTATCTGTCGGCTGCCCTGACGGCCGGCGTCACACCGCCCGAGCCGGACTGGCTGCTGATGGATTATGCCGACCTGGTCAGTTCGGAAGCCTTCCGCGGCACCGCCTTTGCGGCCGCCGTGCGCCAGCAGCTCGACACGCTCGAGCGCGAGCATCCGGGGCGTGGCGTGGAGCAAGCGATCGACATGCTGCTGCCCGTGTTTGGCGCGGCACTGCAAAACCAGGGCGGCACGGCGCTGTTCCTCGATGGACGCCTGCTGACGGAATTCCTGGAAACGCCCACCACCACGCCCGTCTCGTCCATCCACGCATTCTGGCTGGCCAGCTTGCTGTGGCTGGCGCGGCGCGGCTGGTCTTTGCAGCTGAGCAAGACGGAACAAGGCTTGCAGGGCAAGGTGGTGCAGGCTGAACCGGCGCTCACGCCGGACCACCTTGCGGCCTGGATCGAGCAGTTCTGACGGGGCATTAACTGAAACAGGGCCACGCGGGCCCTGTTTCTGCTTGCTGCGAGCAGGCTTAGCGCTCCGCCGCCGCCTTCAGGTTGTTCAAGCCCTTTTCAAAATCCTTGCCGATCATCCTGTCCATGCTGACGAAGACCGTCATGACTTTGCTGACGAAAGGGCTGGGGCCCGTCATGGTCCAGTTCACCTTGGTGCTGTCGCCCTCGGGTGTCATGCTGAAGGTGGTGGTGTTATGGCTTTCGAACGGTTTGACGAAGTCCAGCTTGATGACGGTACGCTCGGGCTGGGCCGCTTCCGTGATTTCCATGCGGCCGGCGCCCACCTTGTCATTGCCTTGCCACGCATATTGCGCGCCCAAGCCATTGGCCGGGCCCGCAAAGGTGCGGCGCATGGCCGGATCGAGCTTTTCCCACGGCGACCAGGCAGCCCAGTAATGGAAATCCGTGATCAGGGCGGCGATTTTCTCGGGCGGCGCCTTGATGGTGATTTCGCGCTGGACACTGAAGGTGTCGGGCTTGGTGGTGGCATAGCCGAGGATGGCGGCGACGACGACAACGATCAGCAGCAGGGTTTTTTTGATCATATGCTCTCCAAATCTTGAATGGTCGATGCGAACAAATCAAGGCAATCTTAGCAGATATGAATGGCTGTGCGCAGCCTGTTGGCCTTTATTTGCGTCAGCTCTGCGCAGGGCCGCCTGCACGCCCTCCTGCACGCCAGTTCGCCGCCGCGCACACCCGCGCACGCCAGGTTTGTGCAGGTTTGTGGTGAGGGCCGGCGTCCGCTAGAATGCTGGCCTGCAAAGATTTCAGAGGGAAATATGATTCAACGATCGATCGCCAGGCTGACCCTGGCGTGCGGCCTGCTGGCTTGCGCCTTTGCCGCGAACCTGGCGCATGCCGATGCCTGTCCCGCCCATTATGTGGATGGCCGCAAGCCGGAAATCACCAACTCCAAGCTGGACGTGGCGACGAAAGAGCTGTGCTACAACGTGTTTGGCGTGATGCACTCGGGTATTACGCGCACGCCGCTGTGGTCGGCGGAACATTTGACGGCGAACAACCTGGAAGCGGCACAGGACTTGTCGCGCGAAAATTCCTTCCATGCGGAACGCAAGCTGCCCGCCGCCCAACGCGCGGAACTGGCCGATTATGCGCGCAGCGGCTTCGACCGTGGCCACATGGCGCCGAACGGCGACATGCCGGACCGCCAGAGCCAGCGCGACAGCTTTACCTTGGCCAATATGGTGCCGCAAGATGCGCGCAATAACCGCTATGTGTGGGCCGGTATCGAGGGCGCCGTGCGCAAGATGGCGAAGAAAGAGGGCGACCTGTACGTGATCACGGGGCCGGCTTTTATTGGAGGCAACCTGCGCAAGGTGGGAAGAGTCATTGTGCCCAGCCATCTGTACAAGGCTGTGTACAGCCCGCGCCAGCGCGCCGGCGCCGCCTACTTCATTGAAAACGTCGATACCAAGGCGTATGAAATGCTGAGCATTGCGCAACTGGAAGACAGGATAGGCATCGATCTGTTACCGTCGCTGACGCGGCAGCAAAAGCTGCGCATGCTGAGTTTACCCAAGATCAATAGCAAGTCCAAAAAATAATCCCCTTGAGAGGAAATCCCATGTGCGCAAAGAAATTCGTTCCCTACGCCAATGAAAGCGATGTGCTGGAGATCGGCGGCCTGACCATCGAAAACCGCATCGACCGCATCAGCATCAGCGGCGACATCGACCTGACCCTGGACAAGCCGGGCCTGGCCCTGGCGAAACAGCTGCAAAAACTGCTGGGCGACGTGGTGGCGCAGCTGGAAAAGCAGGCGCTGCCGGACCAGCTGCCGCCGCCCGAGGTGACGTCGGTGGCCAATCCTTTCGAGTGACGTTGGGGCCAGCACCTATTTTGCCGGGCTGGCGGCGCGATAGTAGCCTTTCCGGTTGATTTCTTCCGGGGCATTCGCGACTTCATACGCGGTCAGGGCGATGACGATGGCGGAATATTGCTGCGCTGAACGAAATGGCAGCACGTTCTCGTACGTGTCGAGCACCGTGTGATGCACGCGGGCATAGTCGAAATCGCCGAGCACGGTAAATTTCGGCGTCGGCACGCCATGCAGGCTGAAGACGGCGTCATCGCTGCCCGCCCGCGCGTTCATCGCCTTGCTGGCATCGCGCGCCACGTCATGGATGCTCGCGGCGAAGCCGAACACGGGATGGACGTCTTGCAGGGCCTGTTCCACCCGGCCAAACACGGGTTTCCACGCCGAGGGGATCGCGATGCCGTCGATGGTGCCAGGCCGGCCATCGCGGTTGAGCATCATGACGATATTTTTCAATTCACCCGCATGCCGCTGGGCGAATGCGAACGAACCCTTGCGGCCGATTTCCTCCGCGCCGAAGGCCACCAGCATGATGGTGCGGCGCGGCCTGGCATTGGACTTGGCCAGCAGGCGCATCGCTTCCAGCATGGTGGCCACGCCGCCGCCATTGTCGGCCGCGCCCGTGCCGCCATCGTAGCTGTCGAGATGGGCGCCGATCAGCACGATTTCTTCCGGCTTTTCCGTGCCGGGAATGCGGGCGACCACGTTGTGATACGTCACCGGCCCCGGATAGAACCAGTTGCGGATATCAAACTCCAGGGTGACCGCTACACCGCGCTCCAGGCGCTGGCGGATGTCGGCGTATTGTGGCGCGGCCAGCTTGATGTCGGGCAAGGTCGGCAGGCTCTGCCAGGTGGCCGGCGCCGCACTGGCGGCATACAGGGGTTCTTCGCCAGACTGGATGGTGCCCAGGGCCCCGGCTTCCATCAGCAACCGGGTGATGGCCCTGGGCTTGTGGATGGCCTTGCCATCGCGCCCGCCACCGCCGTTTTCGCCGCCGATCAGCACCCATTTGTCCTTGAATTGCGCAGCGCGTTCCTGCGCCTCTTCCAGGGTGGCCGGTCCCAGGGTGGCCAGCCCCTGCTGCACGCCACGCGTGCCGGCCGAATAGGCGGGCGTCGCCATGCGCAAGGGCTGTTCCCGGGGCGCCAGCATCTTGCCCGACCAGGGGCCGCGGTTGAAGCCGACGGGCATGTCACCGGCTTCTTCCAGTTCGGCCTGCACGCCCCATTGCTGCAGTTGCATGCGCGCCCATTGCGCCGCATGCGTGTAGGCATCGCTGCCGGTCGTGCGGCCGCCGAAGCGGTTGCTCAGGATGTCGAGCCAGTCCATGGCGCGCGGGTCACTGGTGCCCAATGCCACAATCCGGCGCGCCGTGGCGTCGCCGGAAGGCGAGGGCGCGGCTTCAATGCTGGCATCCCTGCCGGACAGCGTGGCCAGAAAGGCGGGCAGCCTGTCTTGCTGGCGTGCCGCCAGCGCCAGGTCCAGTTTCGCGGAGCGGTATCGGCTATCCTGGCGCAGCAGGGTTTCATAGGCGCGCAGCACGTCCTGCATACCCGCCAGGTCGCTGGCGCTCTGTTGTCCCGCCTGGTCCGGGTGTTCGATCTGGAAGGCCATCACGCTGGCCAGGTACTGGAAGCGCAGCGCAGCGCGCGCGGCCGCCCTGGGGGCGATGTTCAGCCAGCCATCGAGTGCGCTTGCCTCGAGCGTGAGGTCGGGAATATCTTCGATCCATGCGCTGAGCCAGGCGCCATCACGTTGCTGTAGCGCCAGCGGATCGTGCTGCGCCTGACTTGCCATCTGTACCACGCGCACGCGTTCGGCCGGCGTCGAAGGGCCGCGCGCGGCGGCGCTTGCCGCAGTTCCCGGCAGTGCAGCCGGCACATAACGTTGCTTGAGCCGCGTGCCCGTCACGGGCTTGGGTTCGTTCTCGTCGGTTTCGACCAGGCGTTCGCCGCTCAGCAGGTCGCCTTTGGCCTGCAAGGTCCAGCGGATCGTCACCTCGGTGCTCACTTCCTTGCCGTTTCTCCCCGTGCTGACGCGCTTTCCTCCGTGCCTGAAGACGGTGCCGGCGGGGCCGGACGTGCCGTTGACCTTGCGCGGCGAGGTAAGCTGGCCCCGCTCGTCGAGCCAGGATATCGTCGCGCGCAAGCTACCCTGGTCTGCGGTGATGTCGAGTACGCCCGTGTCGATCAGGTCGACTTCGACGCCATTCGTCGTTGTCGTCCCCGTCGCCGTCTGGAATTGCCAATGCCCCGCAAGGGCCGGTGTTTGGGCGTACAGGGTAGCAGGCAGCGCGGCAGCGGCGAGGACGCAGCTGGCGTAAAGGTAGGGCGGGAGCAGATGCATGTATATCCTTGTCATGGTTTTCACTCGGGAAGAGTGGAAAAACAGTATGGGGATAAGCAGATTGCCAAGATGCTATTTTCCGACCAAGGCCGGGATTGGCGGCTTGAAGGCGCGTTTGGCCGCGCCGAATACCAGATCAACCGCGTCCAATGCAGCTTGCCGGACGAGGTTGCTCTGGCAAAACGCTTACTTCGCGAACGCCTGCGCCGCTGGCGTCACGGTGACGGCTTCCGGCTTGATGTCCAGCTTCATCGCGCCGATGACCTTGTCTTCATCGAGCAGCGCCTGCGGCTTGTTGCCGTCGTACTTGATGGGAGAAAACGCGTCGCTGACGAGCTTATCCTTCAAGCCGGCCGCATCCTTGGCGACGATCACCACGGACAGATTCTTCGCCGACAAATGTTGCTTGATGGCACGGTTGACATCGGCTACCGTCAGCTTCGCCAGGCCATCACGCATCAGCTTGGTGAACTCGGGCGTGCCATACCATTGCGAGTCGAGCGCATAGCCCAGTTGCTGGTCTTGCGTCGACGTCATGACGAAGACGTTCTTCATCAGGTAATCGCGCGTGGTGGCGAAGTCGTCCTGCGTCAGGCCGTTGTCGATGAGCTTGCCCAATTCCGTCAGGGCCACGCGCAGGGCGAAGTGGGCGTTGTCTGGCGCCACGGGACGGATCCAGATTTCGAACAGTTGCGCCTTGCGGCCCAGGTTCGGGTTCGGGAAGAACTGAACCATGCCGCGCGGGAAGGCTTCGATGTACGCGTAATCGCCATAGTTCATGCCGCGGATTTCACGGATGCGCTGGTACAGGTAGGAATTCGAGGCGCGGTGCTCGCCCAGCCAGGTTTTCGCCAGCCACAGGGCGGGGAAGTCCGGGTGCGTGCGCGTCACGTCGAGCGGCAGGCCGAAGGAAATCGCCGTGGCGCGCGTGTTTTTCTCGATGATTTCCACTTCCAGTCCCTGCGCCTTGCGGCCCGCGGGTTTCACCGTGGCCGGCAAGCCGGGACCGGCCGGCAAGGTCGCCAGCGCCTGCGTCAGTGTAGCCGTCATGGCGTCGGACACATCGCCGGAAATGCCCACCTTGACGGCGCCTTGCGCATACGCGCTCTTCCAGAACTGTTTCACATCGTCCAGGGTGATGGCGTCGATGCCGGCGAGCGTGCCCAGTACCGGGTGGCCATACGGCGTGCCCGCGTAGACATTGGTTTGCAGGCGTTCCTTGGCGAATTCCTCTTCGTTATTGTCCTTCAGGTCCAGCAGCAGCGCGTTCCTTTGCGCATCCTTCAGGCGGCGGAAGTCGTCTTCGCGGAAACCGGGCGAGAGCAGCAGGGGCAGGGCGATGGCGTTGAACTGCGTCCAGTTATCCTTGTGGATGGAGCCCGTAAACGTCGTCATTTCCTTGTCCGTTTGCTGGGAAAAGCTGCCGGCCAGCGGGAACAGGGCCTGGTTGACTTCGTCGATCTTGCGTTCGGACGAACCACCGGAGGCCACCATGGCGGCCGTCAGCGCGGCCAGGCCTTCCTTGCCTTGCGGGTCTTGCGCGGAACCGGCCGTCAACAGCAGCTTGTAGCGGATTTGCGGCAGCGCCGACTTTTGCACCAGCACGTCGAACTTGGCGTTCGAGGCGGCGGGCAGCAGGCTGGCCAGTTTCGGCGTGGTGGCGATGGCGGCTGCCATCGGCTGGTTTGACAGGGTGGTCACCACCAGGCCATCGTCCGTCAGGTATTTACGCGCGGCCGCCTGCAGGTCGGCCGGCGTGAGCGTATCGATCAGGCGGTAGTACTGGTTGATGGTGGCATACGAGCGGTCGAAATGCACGAAGGACGCCAGGGTGCCGGCGATCTGCTCGGTGTTGTCGAGCGAACGGATCAGGCCGTATTTTTCGGCCGACTTGGCGTCCGCCAGGTCTTTTTCGCTAACTAGCGTGTCGCGCAGCTGCGCCACGGTGGCCAGGATGGCGTCGCGCACGTAGACGGCGTCATCGATGTTTTTCACGCGCGCGCCGAGCACGGCCAGGGTCGGGTCGACCCGCTCCGGCGTCATGTCGAACAATTGGTCGACCTTTTGTTCGTTCTGCACCAGGCGTTTATATAGCGGCGAGGTGCGGCCGAACGACAGCGACAGCAGGGTCGCCAGCGCGGCCTGGTCCTTGTCCTTCACGGAAAACGCGGGCGCGTGGAAGCCCACGGCCACCCACGGCAGGGTCGGCGTGGGCCAGGCCACGTGCTTGTAGACGGGGCCGCGCGGCTTTGGTTCCACGGGCACGGCCGCCTGCTGCTTGCCGCGCTGCCATTGACTCCAGTATTTTTCCACCAGCGCAATGGCTTGCTGCGGCTCCACGTCGCCGGCGATGATGATGGTGGTGCGCTCGGGACGGTACCAGCGGTCGAAGAAGATCTTCGAGTACGCGTACTGGTTCGGCATGTCTTCGATGTCCTGGATGAAACCCATCGTCGTGTGCTTGTAGGTATGCGTCGTATAGGCGCTATCGCGCATCACTTCGAACAGTTTCGAGACGGGATTGGCGCTGTTCTTGTTGTATTCGCCCAGCACGGCCCGCGATTCCGTCTTGAACGCATCTTCCGCGTAATCGAGGTGCTGGAAGCGGTCCGCTTCCACCTTCAGCACGGTTTCCAGGTCTTGCTTGGCAAACGTCGTGTGGTAATTGGTCAAATCGTCGCTCGTATACGCGTTCTGGCGCGCGCCGGCCCGGGTGATGACTTCCTGGTATTTCTCGGGCGGATAGGCCTTGGTGCCACGGAACATCATGTGCTCGAAAAAGTGCGCGAAACCGGACTTGCCCGGCTCGACTTCATTGCGCGAACCCGTCTGCACGGGAATTTGCAGCGAGACCAGGTTCGGGAAGCCGGTCGGTACGATGATGATTTTCAAGCCGTTGGGCAAGGTCTTTTCCGTGGCCTTGAACGGCAGCAAGTCGGCCTTGCTGGCGGCGGCGCTGCTGGCGGTGGCCGGCTTGACGGGCGCGGCGCCCAGGTTGGACGAGGCCATGGCCGACAGGGCCAGGGCGAAAGCGGGGATGAATGTGGGTAGCAATGCGGGCATGATTCTTGACACGAGGGCTCCTTCTTTTTGGATGTTATGAAAGTGCAACGCCGCAGCATAGAATATTCGTGCCGCCGTGCATAGGGGCGGGGGGCTTGCGGACGGGTGCGGTGGGGTAGATTAAAAGTCCGGCCGCAGGATGCGTGCCGTCAGGTGGGACAGAAAATCGCGCCGGGTGGGCAGGAGCATGCGGATATACACGATGTCGTGCGCACGATCATGGTGGTAGACGACGCGGATCTCTTCGCACAGGCGTTGCCGCACATCCATGCCGACTTCGCGGGCGGCCTCGACGGGCGTGCCGCTGTCGGGAAAGGCTTTCAGATCAGTAAGTGATTGCCGGAAGGCGAGGAGGAACTGCGCATGGGCCGCCGCCGTATGGTGCGCCTTGAAGTCGCTGCGCAATTCCTTGAAATCGGCCTCGGCGCTTTCCAGCACGACGATGCGCGCCATGTCAGTCCTGGTCGAGACTGGCCAGGAAGTCCTCTTCGGACACCACGTCGCCGCGCGCGATTTCCTGGTTGCCCATGGCGATCAGCTTCATGAACGCATGCTGTTCCTGCATGTGCCTGGTTTGCCGCTTGCCTTCCTGATACGCGTGCATGGACAGCACGACCATCTTCGCTTCGCCATTTTGCGTGATGATGATGGGCTCGTCCTGGCCCGCGTCAAAGCTGTTGACGATCTCCGTGGTATTGGCCTTGAGATAGGAAATCGGCTTGATGCGTTCCTTGAGGTCCATGGCGGCTCCGAGATCGAAAAGTGGGACAGGACTAAATATACACCAAATTTGGTCGTATTTCCTGATGCAGACACTTGTTGCCTACGTGAGTGTCGCTTCCGGCAGGCTGATGCGGTTGCGGCCCAGGTACTTGGCGCGATACAGGGCGCAGTCGGCAGTGTGGATCAGTTGCCCCGGTTCCGTGCCGGGGCCGGGCAGGGCCGTGGCGGCGCCGATGCTGACGGTGACGCAGGCACCGTCGGGGCGCTTGCGCGGCAATTGCAGCCGCTCTACGCGCTGGCGGATGCGTTCGGCCACGATGGCCGCGCCCTTGAGCGACTGGTTCGGCAGGATGACGGCAAATTCCTCGCCGCCATAGCGGGCCACCATGTCGTTCGCGCGCATTTCGCTGGCCACGGCGCCGGCCACCTTGCGCAGGCACAGGTCGCCGCCCTGGTGGCCGTGGCAGTCGTTGTATTCCTTGAAATTGTCGACATCGACCATCAGCAGCGACAGGGGCTGGCCCTGCCGTTGGGCGCGTTGCCACTCGGCCAGGATGGTATCGTCGAAGCAGCGCCGGTTCGCCAGCCCCGTCAGGCCATCGCGCGTGGCCAGGCGTTGCAGTTCCACCTGCGCGCGCTTTTCTTCGGTCATGTCGCGCAGGGTTTCGACCACGGCGATCAGTTCGTCGCCATTGCCGTAGATGGGACTGGCATCGACGGCCAGGTAGCGCCGCCGCCCCGTGCGCGGCATGTCGCACCAGTTTTCCGCGCACAGATTGCTGCCCGTGCTGCTGCGGTATTGCTGCTGTGCATGCAGCGCGCGCATGTCGCCGCCGCGTCCGGCCAGCAGCAGGTCGGCCAGGGTGGGGCGCTCGTCGTTGTAAAAACAGCGGCCCGGCTCGTGCGTGCCCAGTACTTCGCTGGCCGGCACGCCCGTCAGTTGCTCACAGGCGCGGTTCCAGATCATGACCCGGCCATGCATATCGAGGACAAAGGTGGGTACCACCAGCAACTCCATCATCTTGACGGCGAAGCCCTGGGCTGCATCGCAGGGAGATACGCTGGCATGTGCATGGCTATCCGGCATGTATGCATCCTTCTTGGGCGTGAATGTGGGCTGGCTCGTTGCTCATGATGCAGCGTGGAGTAGCGATGGTGTTGATATTGGGCAATATTTTCAGCGATGGACCATCGCTTCGTCGTGGCAGCCTGGCAGGGGCAGCGACAGGCGCAAGGTGGTGCCGGCACCGCTGTGGCTGTCGATGTGCAGGCTGCCGCCGGCGCCAGCCACGCGCTCGTGCATGCCAGACAGGCCGCAACCGAGACGCGGCGGCGAGCCCGACAGCCCGACGCCGTCGTCGCTGATGCGGCAAGTCAGGGTGGCGCCCACTTGCTGCAGGCACAGCTGGACATGTGTGGCATGCGCATGGCGGGCGATATTGGCCAGCGCTTCCTGCAGCGCGTGGTACAGCAGGGGGCCGTGCGCGCTGCCGGCGGCGGCGTCGAGCCGGTAATCGCAGCTGCAGTGTATGCCCGTGCTGCGCTGGAAGTCCGCCAGCAAGCCGTCGCACGCCGCTTGCAGGCCGGCATCAAGGGCGGGCGGGCGCAGGTCGTGGATGACGCGGCGCAGCGCCGCGATGCTGAGGTCGACATTGCGCGCCATCACGGCCAGTTGCCGCGCCAACTGGGGCGTCGCGCCAGGCGCGCTGGCCTGCAGCATGGACAGGTCGATTTTCAGGGTCAGCAAATGCTGGCCCAAGTCGTCGTGGATGTCGCGCCCGATGCGCAGGCGTTCCTGCTCGCGCGCCTTGCGCTGGCCGCTGGCCAGGCGCGTCTGCTCGGCGTCCGCGCGCAGTTGTTCCAGCGCCTGCCGGCGCTGGCGCCACAGCAGCAGCGCCAGCGCGCCCGGCAGGAGGGCGCAGGTCGTCATCAGGGGCCAGGGCAGGTTGGCTTGCGCCAGTGGCCCGGCGGCATGACCTGCATATAGGGACGCGAGTGCGCCGGCTGTCAGGCAGGCCAGAATGCTCCGGCGGTACGGCAGGCGTATCCAGCGTTGCAGCATGTCCTTGCTCCCTAAATATTTTCCAACAGGCAATGCTCTTACAGAAAATATATTAACTTTGGCTTATATTATATTGTCTAAACGCAAAAACTACGCAGTTATGCCTGCCGCTGTGGCTTTCTTGCCTGTTGACGCCGCGGCGCCAGGTGGCGGCCACGGCATTTGCACGGGAAGTGTCGCGGCGGCATATAATAGAGGGTTGTCAATCGGCTTTTGCGGTGACGGCGCTGTGCGCCGGCATCGCTGCGTACGCCCTGCGCGAGGACGCCAGCCTGCTCTTAGGAAATACAGTGACTTATAGCATCAAAGAAATTTTTTACACCCTGCAGGGCGAAGGTGCGCACGCGGGCCGTCCGGCCGTGTTTTGCCGCTTTTCCGGCTGCAACCTGTGGACGGGCCGCGAAAGCGACCGCGCCACGGCCGTGTGCCAGTTCTGCGACACGGACTTCGTCGGCACGGACGGCGAACTGGGCGGCAAGTTCAAGACGCCCCAGGAACTGGCCGCCCTGATCGACAGCCTGTGGCCGGCCAGTTACGCGCCCAGTAAATACGTGGTGTTTACGGGCGGCGAGCCGTTGCTGCAACTGGACACGGCCCTGATCGACGCCATGCACGCAGTGGGCTTTACCATCGCCATTGAAACCAATGGCACCTTGCCCGTGCCGGCCGGCGTGGACTGGATCTGCGTCAGCCCCAAGATGGGTTCCACGTTGGTCGTGCACAAAGGCAATGAAATCAAGGTCGTCATCCCCCAGTTCCAGCAAGACCTGGCCGCCTACGAAGGGCTCGATTTCGAGAACTTCTTCGTGCAGGCGATGGATGGCCCCCTGGCCGCACACAACATGCAGCTGGCTATCGAAACGTGCAAAAGCAACCCGAAGTGGAAGCTGAGCCTGCAAACCCATAAACTCTTGCAAATACCTTAACAAAACAATATGCTGACTATCACACGCAAGCTCGAATTCGACGCGGGCCACCGCATTCCCGACCATAAAAGCCAGTGCCGCAACTTGCACGGCCACCGCTACACGGTGGAAATCACCCTGGTCGGCAAGGTCATCGAAGCGGAAGGCAATTCCGACAATGGCATGATCATGGACTTTTCCGACGTGAAAACCCTGGCCAAGCAGCACCTGGTCGATGTCTGGGACCACGCCTTCCTGGTCTATGAAAAGGATACGGTCGTGCGCGACTTCCTGGCCAGCCTGCCCGACCATAAAACCGTCGTCATCGACCGCATCCCGACCGTGGAAAACCTGGCGCGCATCGCCTTCGAGATCTTGAAAGCGGCGTTTACCGACCATTTCGGCACGGGCTTGCACCTGCATAAGCTGGTGTTGCATGAAACGCCGAATTGCTGGGCAGAAGTGACCGATGACTAAAGTGCACGATAGCGCGCTCGATGCGCGCTACATGCAACTGGCCCTGGAGCAGGCCCAGTACGCCTGGGACCTGGGCGAGGTGCCCGTCGGCGCCGTCGTCGTCAAGGATGGGGAAGTCATTGCCGTGGGCTACAACCAGCCCATCGGCCGCCACGACCCCACGGCGCACGCGGAAGTGATGGCCTTGCGCGCGGCCGCCGAAAAGCTGGGCAATTACCGCTTGCCCGGCTGCGAGCTGTACGTGACCCTGGAACCGTGCGTGATGTGCTCGGGCGCCATGCTGCATGCGCGCCTGGCGCGCGTGGTGTATGGCGCGGGCGACCCGAAGACGGGCGCCTGCGGTTCCGTGCTGAACCTGTTCGAGCAGCCAGCCTTGAACCACCAGACGGCCATCGAAGGCGGCGTGCTGGCCGACGAGTGCGGCGCCTTCCTCAAGCGTTTCTTTGCCGAGCGCCGCCGCGCGCAAGCGGAAGCACGCAAGCTGGCCAATCCGCAGGCCTGACACCAGCCCTGGCTGGGCAGGGGCGCCATGGTCTTGCCCAGCATGCCATCGCTGCCAGCCCTCCCGACTGGCACTTTTGCAACTGTTGCGAAATAACATCTGTTTAGACCACTTTGCCATTCTCAAATGAGAATGATTCGTGTTACAGTGTTGTTTTCGCCAGCAATCTTCCCTGACGCATCGTCGTTGATTCGGGTTCAAGAGCCAGCCTTCACTCTTAGCCCGGATCATCATGACTACAGTGCTTCTGCAGCGCTCCGCTGCACCCGTCGTATCCTCATCCCGCCTGCTTGCCCGCCGCCATAACCTGGTGCTGCGTGCCGCCTTGCTGAGCCTGTTCGCCGCGCCCCTGCTGCCCGTGGCCGCGCAAACGGCCGCTGTCAACGCGGGCACGGCCGCCCAGGAACCGGCCAAGTTGCCCGTGTTTCCGGAAATCGTCGTCAATGCCAAACAGGACTATGAACGCCGCGCCGGCACCAAGACCGTGATCCGCAGCGATGACCTGGAGCGCCGCAACGTGACGGACATGGGCGGCATCGTGCGCTACCAGAGCCTGATCAGCGCGCCGATGGCGGCGTCGGGCGGCGGCGGCGTGTGGGATGGCGCCGGCAATACGGGTTACAACATCCGTGGCCTGGAAGGCAACCGCGTCAGCCTGGACGTGGACGGCATTTCCCTGCCGGATGCGGCGCCGAAGCCGGATGGCACGACCCTCAATGCCTTCGGCACGGGCCGCGATTATTTTGATCCCGAAACTTTCCGCGAAGTGCGCATCGATTCGGGCACGACGGCCGCCAGCGGCGCCAATCCTGGCCTGGGCGGCGGCGTGGCCTTCATCACCAAGTCGCCCGAGGATTACCTGGGCGAAGGGCAGGACCACTACGTAGCCTATAAATACGGCCGCGCCACGGCCGACCGCAGCAATGCGCACACCCTGACAGGGGCCGCCAAGATCGGCGCCACGCTGCAAGGCCTGGCCGTGTACGTGCGCCGCGACGGCGAACAGACGGATACGCGCGGCAGCACCGCCGCCAATCCCGACGACTGGCATTCGAACGCCTTGCTGTCCAAGCTGGTATGGGCTTTGCCGGGCGAACAAAAGCTGGATTTGACGGTCGACATGTTCGAGCGCAAGAACAAGCGCGATCTGCGCAACAAGGTCAGCGCCCTGTATCCGGACGGCGTGCAGCAGGATTCCACCACCAAGCGCACGCGCGTCAGCCTGGGCCATGATGTGGTGCTGAAGGATTTCGCCCTGTTCGACCGCCTGACCTCGAAAGTTTATCTGCAGAATGCAAAGACCGGGGACAAGACGAATGGGCGCTATGTGTATCGCGGCACCTTCTTGCGCGCCATCGACACCAGCTTTCAGAACGACAGCATCGGCCTGACGTCGGAAGCGTTCAAGCAAGTCAATGCCGATAACGCGCTGCTGTATGGCGTGCAGCTGGAGCAGGGGAAGTCGCGCCGCCCCTGGGTGGAGGACCGCACGGCGGTCGCCACGGGCGCGCACCAGATCACGCGCAAGAATCGCATGGCCGACATGGACAGCACCAAGCTGGCGTTGTATGTGCGCGACGATTACAGTTTCAATGTGGCGGGCAAGAAGGCGGTCCTGACGCCGGGCTTGCGCGCCGACTACCGCAAGAACGAGCCGAAAAACCTGCAAAACTACGTGATCGCCGTGCCGAATGCGGCCAAGGAAGTGCGCAAGGAAAGCGATAGCTATTTCACGCCCAGCCTGAGCCTGTCCGTGGAAGTACTGCCGCAAATCAATGCCTATGCCACCGTTACCCGCGGCACGCGCCTGCCGACGCCCGCCGAGCGCACGGGCACCTACGACTCCTTCAGCTACACGAGCACGAATGGCTATGCCATCCTGGGCAATGCCAATTTACGCAAGGAAACCAGCAAGGCCTACGAGCTGGGCCTGAAGGGCGATGTCGCCAAGGGTTTGAGCATGCATGCGTCCGTCTACCAGACCGAATACAAGGACATGATCGAATATGTGATGCAGGAAGATGACCCGGTGAACTACCCCACCATCACCCAGGGCTTGTACCGTCCGGAAAATATCGGCAATGCGCGCACCTGGGGCGCCGAGCTGACCCTGCGCGCGGAGCTGGGCGCCTGGGCGCCGGTCATGCAGGGCTATCACGTGGACCTGGCCACCGGCGTGGCCAAAGGGCGTTCCTTCAATACCCTGACGGGCGAAAGCGGCGACCTGAACTCGGTGGCTCCGGCCAAGACGGCGTTGACCTTGGGCTACGATCACGCGGATCAATTGTTCGGCCTGGCGCTGACGGCCGTGCATGCCGGTGAAAAACAGGCGCCGAACGACTTGCTCATGGGCACGACCGCGCCGCGCTTCAAGGTGCCGTCCTACACCATCTTCGACTTGTCGACCTACTGGAACGTGCACAAGAACGCCAAGATTATCGTCGGCGTGTACAACTTGACGGATCGCAAGTATTGGGATTACGCCGCCTCGCGCAGCCTGGCCGCCGGCGCCACGGCCGCCAGCCGCGTGGAGATCGAACGCTATGCCAAGCCTGGTCGCAACGTGGCAGCCAGCCTCAGCGTCAACTATTGATTTTTACCGGGGAGGGGCGCTTGCCTCTCTTTTTTTCCATGTTTGATTGAATGGTCTCTCTATGAAGTTATCCAAACTCGTTCTATCCCTGCTAGGCAGCCTGCTGATCGCAAACGCAACCGCGGCCCCAGCCACTTTGGCGGAACGCTGGTCCACCTTGCGCACGGAACAGCCGAAACTGCAGATCCGCGACGCGGCGCGCGCGCTGGGTGTATCCGAAGCGCAATTGCTGGCCACCAACATCGGCAAGGGCGTCACGCGCTTGCAGGCGGACGGCAACCAGCCGCGCGAAATCATGCGCGCCGCGCTGGACCTGGACATCGTGCAAGCGATCACGCGCAATGAAAACGGCGTCATCGAAACGACGGGCGTCGCCAGCAAGTTCAAGCAGGCGGGCGATAAATCCGAGCAGGCCGATGCCAAGGACCCGGAAACGGAAGCGCGCCAGCGCAATATAGCCGGCGGCTACCTGGGCGGCCCAATCGACCTGCGTTTCCACTTTGAAAACTGGAAATACGCATTTGCCGTGGAACAGTCTGGCCGCGACGGCAAGCCGACGCGCAGCCTGCAGTTCTTTGACGCCAACGGCACGGCCGTGCACAAGATTTATGTGCGCAACGAGGCGGGCATGGCCGTCTACGACAAGCTGGTGGCAAACTTCCGTTTGCCCCAGCAAAGCGGGGAATTGAACGTGCTGGCCGTGGCGCCGAAAGTGGCGGAAAAGCCCGATGCCGAGATCGACGTCAAGGAATTCCAACTGGCCTGGAAAGACATGACGGACGTGCACCAGTTTGCGCAAATCATGCGTGAATTCCATTTGACGCGTGAACAGGCGCTGCGCCTGGCGCCGGCCGGCGTGGTCGAGCGCGTGACGCCCGCAGCGCTGCGCACCTTGCTGGACAACGCGGCGAAGGACAAGGTCGCCATCATGGTGTTCCTGGGCAATGACGGCTTGACGCAGATCTACAGCGGCAAGATCGAGAAAACCATGGCCGCCGGCGGCTTCTTCAACGTGCTGGACCCCGACTTCAACCTGCACATCCGCGACACGGCCCTGCGCAGCGGCTGGGTCGTCAAGCGCGGCGGCGTCACTTCCGTCGAATTCTTCGACAAGGAAGGCACGCAAGTGGTCTCCTTCTTCGGCGTGCGCGAACGGGGCAAACCGCAGCCGCAAGCGTGGGTCGATCTGGCTGATTCCTTGCCTAAGGCCAAGTAAGGTGCATCACCGTTGCCGCGCGCCGTACCGGCGCGGCAACACTTCAGTTCGACTTACGCATGAGTCGTGATGGCACTATCGCAATAGTGGTATGCTGATTCCAAGGCCGCAGCGATCGTGCCTGCGTGCTGGTTCCTGGAAGAGAGGCAATCATGGCAACCATCATGGCGAACGGCCTCAACATAGCTTATGAAAGCCACGGCAACCCGGACGATCCGTGTGTGCTGCTGGTCATGGGCCTGGGCATGCAACTGATCGCCTGGCCGGCGGACTTCGTCGAAGGCATCGTCGAGCAAGGTTTTCGGGTGGTGCGTTTCGACAACCGCGACAGCGGCCTGTCGAGCAAGATGGCGCTGGCGGGCAAACCGTATTTGCCGCTGGCCTACGTGAAAAACCTCGTCGGCTGGCCCCTGAAAACTTCCTACACATTGAACGACATGGCGGACGACGCGCTGGGTTTGCTGGCGGCCCTGCGCATTGCCCAGGCGCACGTGATCGGCGTGTCGATGGGCGGCATGATCGCGCAAGTGATGGCGGCACGCGCGCCGCAGCAGGTGCTCAGTCTGACCTCCATCATGTCGAGCAGCGGCCGGCGCGGTTTACCCGGCCCCACGCGGGCGGCGCGCAATGCGTTATTGCAACGTCCGAAACGCAATGCCAGCCGCGCCGAACTGATGGCGCACATGGCGGCCACCGTGCGCGTCATCGGCAGCCCCGCCTATCCCGTATCGGAAAAACTGCTGTACCAGCGCATCGAGGCGGCGTTGCAGCGGGGCAGCTGCCCCGAGGGCGTGGCGCGGCAAATGGTGGCGATTGCCGCCTCGGGCGAGCGCACGGTCTTGCTGCCGAGCATCAGCTGCCCGGCATTGGTGATCCATGGCGCAGCCGATCCCCTGATTCCCGTCGCCTGCGGCATCGATACGGCGGCGCTGATCCCGGGTGCCCGGCTGGAGGTGATCGAAGGCATGGGGCACGATATGCCGCCCCAGCTGATCGAACGCCTGCTCGCCTTGATCGATGTGCATCTGCAAGGTAAGATGGCGCCCCAGATGCGCTCCCAGCCAGCTTGAGCCAGGCGCGCCCACCACTTGACTAGCCGGGCATATTTTGAAGACACCTGAGATTGGCATCGCCATTGTGGCGCCGGGCGGTTGCGCGCCCGATGAAGCGGCCGTGGCGCGCGGCATTGCCCGCTTGCAGGCGCAAGGCGCCACCGTCCACAATTACTACGACCCCGAGCACACATTCCAGCGCTTCGGCGGCACGGATGCGGGGCGCCTGGCGCAGCTGAACGGGGCCGCCGCCGACCCGCACGTGCAGGTGGTGATCGCCTTGCGCGGCAGTTACGGTATCAGCCGCATCCTGCCCGAGATCGACTTTGCCGCCATGGCCGCCAGCCGCAAGCTGTTTGTCGGCTATAGCGACTTCACGGCTTTCCACATGGGCTTGCTGGCGAAAACGGGCCGTGCCAGCTTTGCCGGCCCCATGATCTGCGACGATTTCACCCGCGACGAAGCCGAGCAATTTACGCTCGATCAACTGTGGTCGTGCCTGGCCGGCCCCACGCACACGGTGACGGGCACGGCAGCGGGCAATCCACAGATCGAGGTCACGGGTAAATTATGGGGCGGCAACCTGGCCATGCTGGTGCACTTGCTGGGCACGCCGTATTTCCCGCAGATCGATGGCGGCATTTTGTTCCTGGAAGACGTCAACGAACACCCGTACCGGGTCGAGCGCATGTTGCTGCAATTGCTGCATGCGGGCGTGCTCCAACGCCAGCAGGCGATCGTGCTCGGTGACTTTTCCGGCTATAAACTGAGTCCCATGGACAAGGGCTACGATGTTGACGTCATGCTGGCCTATGTGCGCCAGCGCCTGCCCGTGCCCGTGCTGACGGGGCTGGAGTTCGGCCATATCCGGCGCCGGGTTACCTTGCCGTTCGGCGGTCACGCGCAGCTACGTTCGGACGCATCCGGCTTCAGCCTGCAAATGACCGACTACCCCACCTTGTCGCGCCCCTGAACGCCCGCCCTGAACTCCATGTCCGCCAAACCCCGCCGTTTGCTGCAGCTCGATGTGCTGCGCGGCATCGCCGTGTTTGGCATCTTGCTGGTGAATATCTGGGGCTTTGCCTGGGGCACAATTTCCTTGCGTTACGGCACCTTGCCGGCACAGCCGCCCGCACTGGACCAGCTCGTCATTTTCGGCGTGGCGGCGCTGGCGCAGTTCAAGTTCTATCCCATCTTCGCCTTTCTGTTTGGCGCCGGCTTTGCCTTGCAGACACGTTCCCTGCAGCGTCAACTGGGCAGCTGGGAGGCCGCGCAAGCCGCCTACCGGCGCCGTTTGCGCTGGCTGCTGGCATTCGGCTTGTTGCACGGTTTCCTCATCTGGAGCGGCGACGTGCTGACTTCGTATGCGGTCGCCGGCATGCTGATCCTGCCGCTGGCAGCCGCCAGGCTCAGCCGCGTGCGCAACCGCGCGTGGTTGGTGGCGGCCGGCTTCCTGCTATTCATGTGTTTGCTGATTCCCGTGGGCCAGCAGGGCGGCGCGCCGGATATCGCGCGCGATCTGCAAGGCTTTGCGGACCGCTACGCGATCTACACGCAAGGCGGCGCGTGGGCCGTGGCCAAGCTGCGCGCCAACGATTTCCTCGTGTCCTTGCTGTACGCCGCCGTCATGCTGCCGCATATCATCGTGCTGTTCCTGCTGGGCATCTTGTCCGTGCGTTGTGGCTGGCTGACGCAGCCGCAGCGCCACCAGCGTCTGTGGCGCCGCGTGCGTGCCGTGGGACTGGGCGTGGGCTTGCCATTCAACCTGCTGGCAGCGGGCGCCATCGCGTGGCAGGTGGCTGATCCGTATCAAACCGTGTTCGATACGGCCTTGTTCGAAGTGGGCCTGTTCGCTGGCGGCCCCGTGCTGGCGGCCGGCTATATGGCGGCGCTGATGCTGGCCGGGCCCTTCATGTCGCGCTGGCTGGGATCATGGCTGGCGCCCGTGGGACGCATGGCGTTGAGCAATTATTTGCTGCAATCGCTGATCGGCACCTGGCTGCTGCAGGGGCCGGGCCTGGGCTGGGGCGCCAGGCTGCGTCCCGCCGAGATGCTGGGGCTGGCGGTCTTGCTCATGGCGGGGCAGGTGATACTCAGTCGTTACTGGCTGCGCTACTTCCGCCAGGGACCGATGGAAGCGCTGTGGCGCCGCCTGGCGCGCCTGCCTTAATCCGTTCCCCAGTCAAACGCGCCTTGCGGCGATGCCGGCGGCGGCTTGGCCTTGGCCGTGGGCACGAGGGGATTATCCACGGCATGCCATTCGAACAATTCTCCGTCCAGCATGCAGCTGCGCGCCAGGTGCAGCGCTTGCTCGGGCGACAAGGCGGGATCCAGCCAGCGGTGCGCGTCTTCCAGGCTGAGGGCCACGGGGCGGCGGTCGTGGATGTCGACCATGCCGCCCAGGCTGTCGGCCGTCACCAGCACGAAGCCCGCCTCCTCGCGGTTGTGCTTGTAGGGACCAAACTGGGCCAGCACCAGCAGGAACAGGCGCGCGCGGTCGCGGCGGTGGATGTGCCACGGCTGCTTGCTGCCTTTTTCACCCGTCCATTCATACCAGCCATCGACGCAGACGATGCCGCGCCCCGCGCGCAGCAGCGGCTTCCAGTAGGCGCCGGCGAGTTTTTCCAGCCGTGCATTGATGGCGATGGGGATTTTTTTCTTGCCGGGGGCGGGCACTGCTTGCGCGGCCCAGGCGGGGCGGTAGCCCCAGAAGACGTCGTCGATCCGGTGCACACCATCCTGGATGTGCAAGATGGGCCGGTAAGTGCCGGGCGAGACGTTCAGGTGCGGCTCGGCCTCGCTGTCGAAGACCGCGTCGGTCCAGCCGAAGGATGACGCCAGAGCGCGCGCCGTGTCATTTTGATCGAATCGTCCACACATGGCGAAATCATACCCGATCGCCCGGCGCCGCGACGACAGGCGCGTGTGCACTTTCTGTGTGTGGTCAAACGTACAGACTGCGGGCCGCATGTGGCGCACAGTGGAGCCCAGTCAGTTGGCTAACGCTTCTTGCATCGGAGGAAATATGTCTTTTGAAAATCCCACCATCCACAAAGGTTTTACCATCAGTGCCACGGCCAGCCAGCGCCGCGATGGCCGTTGGGTCGGTTCGTATGTCAGCCAGAACCAGGCGTGCGGCGCCTATGCGGATACCTGCGATTACGATGATTGCAGCAATGAAAAAGAGGCGCAGCAACTGGCGCTGTCCGTCGGCTGGCGCCTGGCCGATGGTATGCAGGCACGTTAAGCTGTGCGCTGCGTCAGCTTTTGCGCCGCAAGGCCAGCAGCAAGCCTGCCACAGGGAAGAGCAGGCTGGCGGCCAGGCGTACGGCGTTCAGCGAAGCCGTCTCCACACCCAGCACGTGCGGCAGGGCCAGCAATAACACTGGCGCGGGCACGGCGATGGCGAAGAAGAAGAACAGGTACCACGAGTAGCCATTCTTTTTGGCCAGCAAGGCAATCAGGGCGCAGCCGATCAGGAAGATCAGCGGTAAATTCACATATTCCATGGTGACGAACTCTTGACAAGGGGAACGCGATTATACGCGCCGCCCGCCCGGGTGGCGCCGGGCGTGGCCTTGCGTCGTCTTAATTGCCGATCAGGTCAGGCGGCTGTGGCGCCTGCTTGCCGCCGGCCGGCGCCTCGGCGGGCAGCAGCGCCTTGATGGCGCCGTTATAGATGAGTTCCTGGGCGTATGCCGATGCCTCGATCAAAGCCGCATGCACGGACTTGAAGCTGCTGAGCGTTTCAATCAATACGGGCTTGGCATACACCTGCTGCGTATCGCCGCGCTTGCTGATCAAAATCATCCCCCTGTAGCGCCCATCCTTCTCCAGCGTCCCCGCCACATGAAATTCATAGCCCCCGATCTGGTGTTTTTGTTGCTGCTCCATGTCTCCCGCCTCCAGACCTGATTATCGTGCCGTTTTACGCATATCGAACAGCAGAGTGTTTGATTTGGATCAATACCCAAATTCCTGAATACGATCCAACGAACGTCACGATGGCTGGCAAAATCGAAGCGAGCGGCGGTGATTTGTGGCTAAGCAGCGCAACCGTACATTAGTACGGTGAGCATCGCAGGCCGCAAAGCGCCCCGCGCTGCCGATTTGGCCAGCCGTCATCACCCCGCGCGAATGGCGCGGATTTGCTGGGCCGTTTCCTCGATCTCCCGATATGCTTCCTGGATATAGCCATTGATCGGGTGCCCGTCCATCCACTCGAAATAGGCGCGCTCATCGTGTTTGATGGCAAAAGGGACGTGGTGGTCGCGTATCGACTCTGCCGTCTCACGCACCAGCGAGGCAAAAAGCAACTCCAGAGTTTCCATGATGGTCACCTTGCGAGACAGGAATGCAGAGTAATGAATGTAGCACAAAGTACGCCTTCGCCCACGGCAGTGGCCGTGGCGTGCGCGCCAGGCCTGCGTTGCGGCTATCATGACGCCAGGCGGCACGCTGTGTGTCCGCACGTCAACCTGGAGTGTAAAGTTATCTTCATTTCGCGCCGGCCCAGGCCTCAGGCCGGATGGCCGATATGCTCGTACAAAATCACGCAGCCGATGACGATCAGCACCAGGCCGCCCACCAGTTCGGCGCGCCGGCCCGCCACCGTGCCCAGTACACGGCCCAGCATCACGCCCAGGGTGACCATGACGAAGGTGGAAAAACCGATGGCGGCGGCCGTCACGACGATGTTGGCGCCCAGCAAGGCCAGGCCCGCGCCGACCACCATGGCGTCGATGCTGGTGGCCAGGCCGGTGACGGCCAGCACCCAGAACGAGTGCGACTGCGCGGGCGCTTCTTCCTCGTCGGCGTCGGAGAGGGCATTGCGTATCATCAACAGGCCGATGATGCCCAGCAGGCTGAAGGCGATCCAGTGGTCCCATGCTTCCACGTAGGGTGCCGCCACGCTGCCCAGGGCCCAGCCGATGATGGGCGTGATGGCTTCGATGACGCCAAAAATCAGGCCCGTGCGCAGCGCCTCGCGCCATTGCGGCTTGTGCAGGGCGGCGCCCTTGCCTACGGCGGCCGCGAAGGCATCGGTGGACATGGCAAGGGAGAGGGCGGCGGTGGCGGCGAAATTCATCGTTGGCTTTCTGTAAACCTGGCTGGGATGTGTGTATAAACTAAAACCCGGCGATTTTACCCTAGGTACAACACGACCAAGGAAGCGACCAGGCAATACGCGCCAAAGAAATGCCAGCGGCCCTGTTCCAGCCAGCGCGACAGCCAGCGCAGGGCCAGCAAGCCGGCCAGGAAGGATAGCAGCATGCCCAGCAGGCTGGGACCGAGCAGGTGCAGCAGGCTGTTGCCGTGTGCCAGATGGTCCAGGCTGCCATTTGCCACGGCCTGGTAAAAGCGCCAGCCTTCCTTGACCAGCACGGCGGGCGTCAACACCACGGCCAGGGCAAAGCTGAATTCCTCGGCCCGGCGCTGCGGCACGCCCATGGCGATGCCGGCGGAAATGGTGGCGCCGGAGCGGGAAAAGCCGCGGAAGGGCAGGCACAGGCCTTGCACTGCGCCGATCACCATGGCCTTGCCGATGGACAGGCTGCCGCCTTCGCGCGCCTTTAGCCGCGAGGAAACGATGATCAGCACGCCGGCGGCGGCCAGCGCGGCGGCCATCAATTTCGCGTTGCCGAACAGGTGCTCGATTTCAAAGCCGGGCGCATCCTTGCTCATGATGTGCGTAATGCCCTTCAATAAGGCAAAGCCGACGATGCCCGTCAGGGCCGTGGCGGCCACGAGCAGCAGGACATTGCTGCGGAAGGCGGTGGCCGAGCTGAAATACGTGGCGCGCCAAGATTTCCAGAAATACACGATGACGGCAAACATGGTGCCGGTGTGCAGCATCACCAGCAACATGGTCAGCTCGGGCGATGTGGGGTCCAGGCCCATCCATTTTTCCGCCATGATGACGTGGGCGGAGCTGGACACGGGCAGCAGCTCGGCGAAGCCCTGGACGATGGAAAGAATAAATAATTGCAAAAAGCTCATGGGAATCTGGACTCAAACGGGGGAAGACGGGCCGCCGATTTTACCCGCCCGATACGGCGGGCGCGTCCCGCAGCAGATTACAGTTTGTCCATGTTTTATTGGCTGACCGGCAACTGCGGCTTGAACAAGGCGCGGAACGCCTTCAAGGCAGCCGGGTGATAGATCGTGCCATGGCTTTCTTCCGGCATCTTTTCCTGGCGCCATTGCAAGCCGGGCGGCGCCTGTTTTTCCAGCACTTCGGTCAGGCGCTGTACTTCGACGGCGATACCCGCTTCGCTGCTGGACGCCAGGTACAGGCTGTGCTTGCCTGGACTGCCCTTGGCCAGCAGGGCTGACGCCTGACGCGGCAGCGCGCCATGGTTCCACCACAGGCTGGGGTCGAACGCCAGGTAATGGTCGAACAGCTGCGGTTCCAGCAAGTACGTTTCCACCACGAACAGGCCCGCCAGCGATTCGCCGACGATGGCCGTTTCGCCTGTCGTGCGGTAGCGGCGCGCAATTTCCGGCATCAATTCATCGCGGATGAAGGCCCGGTAGGCGGACGCGCCGCCCACCACGGGGGCGATCTTGCGGTCTTCGGCACTGTCCGTCGGCCCCGTCAGATCGCGCCGGCGCTGCGTGTTTTGCATGCCGACCAGCATGAAGGGGCGCATCGTGCCATTCGCCACCGACACTTGCAGCAAGCCGGCCACATGCAGGAAATCCTCCGCCACGCCGCCGTCCGGCATGTACAGCACGGGCAACGGTGCCTCGGCTGGCGTATCCCAGCCGCGCGCCATGTACACATTGATGTGGCGTCTTTCCTGCAGCGCCTGCGAATCGATGACAAAGCTTTCGCCGATGATGAGCGGGGTGGCTGCGCTGGCGGCAGCGGTGGGCGCGGCAGTGGCAAGGTGGAAGGCGCTTGACAGCAGTAAGGCGGTGGTGAGGTGCAGTGCAAGGCAAGAGCGGCGCATGTTTTCTCGTGATAAGTAGTGGATCGATGGCATGTACTTGTATAGACATGCCATCAGGCAATTCTATCTTATCTATTTTATCTTTGACGCAGCCTTGCTTGACTTACTTGATCGTCAAGAGTTCCCGTTCGAGCACGACGCCCGCCTTGTCCAGCGTATAGGCGACCAGCAGCGTGCCATCGTCGGCGCAGGCATGGCAGCTCTTCAAGGGCGTGGAAAATAGCAGGCGCTGGCCGCCATCGCCAGTGGCCGTGCTGCCGACGAAATCGGCGGGGGCAAACGGCACGGCGTCCGGGTGGGCGGCGGCAAACGCGTGCCAGGCGGGTGTGGCGCGGTCTTCCTCGCGCACGGAATCTTCGTCGACGTCGATGGCCGCGCCATCGCTGCCGATCAGCAAGCTGCCTTCATTCGTGTTGGCGCGGAAAGGATAGGTGACGGTAGCCGGGGCCACCTTGCCCAGCGGGCGCCAGGCGGAGATGAAGCCGGCCTTGTCCGCTTTCACCAGCATCCTGGCGGCGGCGATGGCTTGCGGCCGGGCACCGGAGCGCTGCATGGTGCGCAGCAGGCAGACATCGGGTGCCGTGGACGATTGCTCGCTGCGGCAGGCCGATAGCGAACGTTCCTGCCATACGGCGCGCGCGTCGATGGGGCCAGTCTCCCGGGCATGGGCCACCTGCATGGCGGCCAGGCTGGAAAAAGTAAATACGGCGCAGCTGAATAAGTGGCGGGAGATTAACGTGGGCATGGAGAAACCTTTCAGTACAGGAAACAATGTATCGTGACTGATTATAGAAGGAGGACTGCGCCCGCCTGCGCACCGCTGCGCCGCTTAGCGCTTTTTCGCCGCCGCCTGGCGCAAGGCCTTGCTTTCCTGCTTGTTGAGTATGTGCGGGCGCGTGGCCAGCTCCGCCTTGACGGCGGCGATGGCGGCGCCGAACTGTTGCTCGGCCTGCGCTGGGCTGGCGCCTGCATAATTGTGCTGGTTGGATTGCGCGGCGCGCAGCCGGCGCAGCAGCGCCAGCAATTGCTTGCCGTGCAGGCTGGCGAGGTCCTGCGCCAGCACTTGCTTGACCAGCGCGCCTTCCACATGCTCGGGGTCGAGCAGGCGCAACAAGGCCAAGCCTGCGGGCTGTGGTGCCGGAGTGAATTTGTTCATCCGGCCATTCTAAACGACGCCAGGATTACAGGTAATCCCAGATTTCATCGAATGTTTCGCGCGCGAAATCATTGCGCCAGGCTTCCGAGTGCTTTTCGCGGCTGACGGCAAACACGGCGCGCCAGGTCTGCTTCGGTGCGCTGGTGTAGGTCGCGGCGATCTTTTTCAGGCCGGCCGTGCATTGCTCGACCTTGCAGCCGCTCTTCGCCAGTTGCTGGGCGGCAGCTGCCCATGCCACGGGCACCTTGACGACCTGGCATTCGAAGCTGACGGCGGCCGTCTGCATGCCGTTTTCCACCGTCACCGGGTCCGCCTTGGTAGCCTGGCACGCGGCGCCATTCTTGGCAGCGATGACATTCGCGGCCAGCAGTTCGGCGGCTGGCGTCACGGCCGCGTGCATGGAGGCCGGGAACAGGTCGGCGATCAGCTTGCCGGTTTCCGTTGGGAACTTGGCATCCGCTTCCTTCAGGCCGCTGTACGACGCGTATTCCGCGCTCTGGTGGCCCGCCAGGCGGGTGGGGCGCAGGTAGGCGTTGAGCTTGGCGACGCTGGCTTCATCCTGGTTGATGATGGTTTTGATGTACAGGTTGGCCACGTCGACCGGCGCCAGTTCCACGGCTATGTCGGCGGCGATGGCGGGTTGGACCAGCGCCACGGCAGCCGCAAAGCTTGCTGCCAGCAGGGCGGCGCGCGATGTTTCTTGTGTTTGATGCATGTATTTTCTCCACGATTCGATGTCAGGCGCCAAAAGATGCCGAGCGGCAATTCTGGCGCGCGCATTATATATGGTGAAAGTCATAACGTTGCACACATTAGGCGTCCGCCTTGTTCGCCGCTGCCAGCAAGGCCAGCAGCAGCGCCTTGCGCCGGCCCTGCGCCTTGCGGGCCAGGGTCGCGAGTTTTTCCAGCTTGCCCCAGATCGGATGCAGCATGTGCTCCACCACGTAGCCTTCCAGCCCCTGCAGTTGCTGGCAGAACAGCTCCAGTTTCTCCACCTCCTCCAGTTCCGCCTGTATCCTGACTTTTGCGTTATCCGTGCAGGCGCGCAGACACGCCGCCAGCACGGCAATGGTGTCGGTCGTGACGCCATGTTTTTCGGCAAAGGCGACCGTGAACTGGTCCTGCACGGACTGATGTTCCTCGTCGATGTTGGCCATATAGTGCTGCACCAGGGGAAAATAGCGCGCGTCGAGCAAGCCCAGGCCAAACGTGGCATAGCTGCCGGGCATGCAATTCTTTTCGCCTTCCGTGTCGGCATAAAATTCGAATTGCTCGATGGCCGCGCGCGCATATACTTCCAGCTGTGGCTGCAGGGCCGCATGGGCGAGGGCATTGGCAAAGAAGCGGTGCGTATCGGACTTGGCCAGGCCTTTCAAGGGAAGATATTGCTTCACCTTGGACTTGAGCTTGATCTGGTAGCTTTTCGGGAAACCGTTTTGCAGCAAATGCGTGATGAATGCCAGCGCCTGCGCATACGCGCCTTCCTCTTCCCGGGCGATGCTGATGTTGATGGTGGCAAACACATCGTTGGCGCGGCATTCCAGCAGTGCATTTTTTACGTGGGTGTCGGCATCGGGGAAGCTGCCGCTGCCTTCCTTGAGCATGCGCACGGCCCGTTCGCTGCCCAGTTCGCGCGCGATTTCCAGGAATTTGAGGCCCTTTGATTTGGCGTAGCTCGGTTCGTGGCGCAATATCATCACGGCGCCATACAGCAGCAGGTCGATCGGCTGCAGCGCCTGTGCATCGGGCGCCGCGCCCGCTTTCAAGGTGTATTCCGTGGCGCGGTAGGCGGAAAGCGCGCGGTCATAGTATTGCGGCAGGAAGATATTTTCCGCCCATGCGGTGATGGCGCGGATGATATGGTAGCGGTGCTCGGCCAGCGTGTCCGGGCGCGCCTTGTTCAAGGCCTGGATGCGATCATACTGGGCGATGATCCAGGCCACGTCAGGTTGCGGGAACAGCTGCTGGTCGAGCAGGTGGCGTGCCAGGAAAAACGTTTCCTGCGGTGGCGTTGGCGCGCTGCCCTGCGTGAGCGTTTGCACGATGTACGCGTGGATGTTTTCCAGCAAGGCCTGGCGCTTGCCGTCGTTGACGTAGTCCAGCAACGTCAGGTGCAGCTTGCCCTGCGCCGTCTGGAACTTGCCGCGGAAGGTGAAGCGGTAGTCGATCATCGGCGTGTCCACCAGCGGCGCCAGGCGGGCTTGCACCAGCGCCGTCAACTGCGGCGCGATCAGCTCGCGCACTTGCGCATCGTCCAGGCGCGCCGGCGTCCTGGGGCGCGCGTCGTCGTCATCGAAACCCAGGTCGAGATCGTCGGCGGTGGTGCGGCCCGGCTTGTAGTCGAGCATGAAGTCATTAAAGACGCCCGCTTGCAAGGGGGGGCGATTGGCGGTCTGCTTCAGGTCCGTGCGCTGCAGGCGCTCATCGAACCAGGCGTGGATGGTCGCCGTCATTTCCTGTGTTGCCAGCTCTACAAGAATATTCATCAGTATCGTCGTCTTTTCCTGTCTTGCGCGTGACAGCGCCACCGGCAGCCGTCACGGTCATGTTTAATATAAAGCACTATTTTAGGTGTTCGGGCCTGGCAGCAACAAGGGCCACATGGTTGTCAGGAAGGGGCGGTGAGGAAGCGCACATCGATATCATCGGACTGCGGTCCCACGGTGATCGTGGTATGCCAGCCGGAAGGCTTGTCTTTGCCATCAAACAAGGCGATGCGCGTGTGGACAAACAGGACCGAATACACGCCGGATTTCATGTCGCGGTTCAAGTCCCAGTGCATCAGTTCGATGGCTTCGCCTATGCGCGGCAAATGGGCGCCCGGCGGTAGCAGAATGTTCTGGTTGATGAATTCCCTGCTCGGGCCCGGTTCCTTATGGCGCGGATCGATGTAGCGGAACGAGACGCTGGTAACGATGTTTTGCATGCGTGGCACCTGCTTGGTTATGTATCTGATGACAATAGCACAGGGAGATGGCCGGCGCGTGCGCTGCACGGCGCCAGGCGGGCGTGCGCGCAACTATGTTCGGTAGCAGACGGTACTTGACAGCTCACCACGCTAGGCTTGCTTATTCTTAATCATTGAGATTGCTGGAGACGCCATGATGCATATATTCCTAGCCGAAAATCGCGCCGAGCTGGAGAGCCGGTGCCGAGATAAAGTCGCCAAGAGGCCATTGCGATTGCCGACCGATCAACAGTTGCAACATGGCATACCCATCTTCCTGGATCAGCTGATCCGCACCCTGAAGGCGGAGGAGGCGGGCCAAATGGCGAAGAGCCTGGCCATTTCCGGCCCCGCCGATGGCAATGCGCTGGCGACATCGGAACTGGCCGACAGCGCCACCACGCACGGCGGGCAGTTGCTGGCGCTGGGCTATTCCGTCAGCCAGGTGGTGCACGATTATGGCGACCTGTGCCAGGCCGTCAGCGATCTTGCCGTAGCGCGGGACGAGCAGTTCGCCGTCGAGGAATTCAGGACGCTGAACCGTTGCCTCGACAACGGCATTGCCGAAGCCGTATCCGAATTTACCCAGCGGCGCGACGTGCTGATTGCGAATGAACAGGCACTGGCCTTGAGCCAGCGCATCGGCTACTTTGCCCATGAATTGCGCAATCACCTGGGCACGGCCAGCCTGGCCGTCGCCGCGCTCAAGCAGGGCGGCATGGGCGTGGCAGGTGCGACTGGCGCCGTGCTCGACCGCAGCCTCGTGGGTTTGCGGACCCTGATCGACCGTTCGCTGGCGGAAGTGCGGGTGGAGGCGGGCCTGACCTTGCAGCGGTCGGTGTTCTTCCTGAGCAACTTCATCAGTGAACTGAATTACTCGGCCAGCCTGGAGGCGGACTTGCTGCGTTGCACCTTGATCGTGGAAGAGGTCGCTCCCTTGCTGCAGCTCGATGCGGACCAGGATTTGCTGCTCTGTGCCGTGGGGAATTTGCTGCAGAACGCCTTCAAGTTTGGCGCGCCGAATGGCACGGTGGTGCTGCGCGCGTATGCACACGGCGAGCGGATCAGGATCGAAGTGGAAGACAACGGCGCCGGCCTGGCGCCGCAGGCCGCAGAGGACTTGTTTTTGCCCTTTACCCAAGGCGGTGCCAACAAGACGGGCCTGGGTTTGGGGCTGTCGATTGCCTGGCGCAGCGTGGAAGCGAATGCTGGCACCTTGAGCGTGGAAAGCGTGCCTGGCCATGGCTGCGTCTTCATCATCGACCTGCCCCGGCATGCCGGTGCTGTCGCCACGTTCGCCACATGAACGGGCGCGGCGGCCATGCCCTATGACATCCTGCGCGACAGCATCGCGCTCGAGCCGGCAGGCGACGCCATCCGCTTCCACCTGAACGTTTTCGGGGTGGAAAAGTCCTGCCGCATTACCGTGACGGCATTGCGCCGCCTGGACCAGAGTCAGGGCGGCGACTTGCTGGCCATCTTCGACACCCACCGCCTGCGCATCGGCCAGCGCGCCTTCGCTTATCTGAGCCGCGATCTGCGGGTCAGCCGCGTGGTCTTGCGTGCGCTCGACTTCTAGCTGTCGTCCTGTGCCAGCCGTCCACCAATGGGGCCGGCCAGGCCAGCCTGTGCTAGCCAGTCGCGCGGCGACAGCCTGGTGCAAGCGCGGAAGGCGCGGGTGAAGGCCGGCTGGCTGCCATAGCCCACTTCCAGCGCGACATCCTGCACCAGCCGGCCTTGCTGCAGCAGCGCCTGGGCGCGTAGCATGCGCTGGCCCGTCAGGTATTCGGCCGGCGGGCAACCGATGACCGCGTGGAACTGGCGCGCGAAGCGGCTGCGCGACATGCCGCACAGGGTCGCCAGCGATGCCACCGTCCAATGACGCCCGGGATGGTCGTGCATGGCCGTCATGGCGTTGGCGAGGGCGGCATCGGACTGGCCGAGCAGGCATGTGGCCGACATGAGATGGTTGGCCAGCGCATGGCGCAGCAGCTGGACGATCAGGACGTCGCACAGGCGGTTGAGCACCAGTTTTTGCCCCAGCCCACCATGTAGCGCCTCGTCGAACAGCAGCTCGAGCACGCCAGCCATGGCTGGCAGTTGCGCCAGCGGCACCTGCAGATACGGCGGCAGGCTGTCGATCACTGCCTCGTCGTCGCCGGCCAGATGCACGGTGGCGCATAACAGTTGCGCCGTGCTGGCACCGGTACCCAGTCTATGCGCATGCGGGCGCGGGTAGAGGATCAGCGTGGGCGCATCGACGCGCAGCCGGGTGCCGTCTTCGTGGACGAAGATCGCCGGCCCTTCGCGCACCAGGTGCAGATGCCCCTTTCCCGGCTGCGCGGGAAAGTGGTTGCTGCCGCAAAACGTCCCCTGGAAGAAGGTGTCGGCTGAGAATCCAAAGTGCAGCAACAGGGCAGACAAGCGATCCATGGAAATTATAAAAAGACGATAAGATATAAATTGTATCCCACCAGCAACAAATGTTTCCATTTTTATCGCTATGATGGCGCCTTGATGTTTGTTCTTGAATGGAGTACGAAAATGGCATTGTCCAACTTGAAGATCGGCACCCGCCTGTATCTGGCCTTTGGCGCCATCGTCACCTTGCTGGCGATACTGGTCGCGTCAGCGCAAGCGAATTTCTCCCGCCTGGGTGAGGCCAACGGACTGAATATCCATACGTACGAGGTCATGGGAGAGGCCAATGCCTTGCTCGAAAGCCTGATCAACATCGAGACCGGCCAGCGCGGCTTTGCCCTGACCGGCAAGGATAGCTCGCTGGAACCGCTGGCAAGTGGCCAGCGCGGCTTTGCAGAACACTTGCAAAAGATCCGCGCCTTGACTGCCGACAACCCTACCCAGCTGGATCGGCTGAAGGTATTGGAAGGTGCTCAGCAGCAATGGCTGGCGACGGCTATCGATCCCGTGATCGCCTTGCGTCGCGCGGCGGCGGCCGATGGCAACCTCGACGCCGTGGTGGCGGCGGAGCAGGCCGGCAAGGGCAAGGCGGCCATGGATGCGATGCGTATCTTGCTCGCCGACATAGGCAAGACGGAAAGTATGTTGCTGGGGCAGCGCGGCCAGGAAGCGGCCGCCTTGAAGTCGCGCACGACGCTGGTCCTGCTGGGCGGCGGCGCCATCGCCGCGTTGCTGGCTTGTATGTTGGCGATCTTGCTGACCCGCAACATTACCCGCCCGCTGGTCGAAGCGGTGGCGTTGGCCAAGCGCGTGGCGCAGGGCGACCTGAGCAGCGACATCGTCGTGCGTTCGCAAGATGAAACGGGCCAGCTGATGGCCGCCCTGCGCGACATGAACACGGCGCTGGTCAGCATCGTGGGCGAAGTGCGCGGCGGCACCGATACCATCGCCACTGCTTCTGCGCAGATAGCCGTCGGGACCATGGACTTGTCATCGCGCACGGAACAGCAGGCCAGTTCGCTGGAAGAAACGGCGTCGTCAATGGAAGAACTGACGGCGGCCGTCAAGCAGAATGCGGACAATGCGCTGGCCGCGCGCTCGCTGGCGTCGGCGGCGTCCGCCGTGGCCGTCAAGGGCGGTGCGGTGGTGTCCGAAGTGGTGCAGACCATGGGTTCGATCAATGATTCCTCGCGCAAGATTGCCGACATCATCGGCGTGATCGACGGCATCGCCTTCCAGACGAATATCCTGGCCCTGAATGCCGCCGTGGAGGCTGCCCGCGCGGGCGAACAGGGACGCGGTTTTGCCGTGGTGGCCACGGAAGTGCGCAACCTGGCCCAGCGTTCGGCCAGCGCCGCCAGGGAAATCAAGGGCTTGATCGATGACTCCGTGGACAAAGTAGGCGCGGGCAGCAAGCTGGTCGACCAGGCGGGCGCCACCATGCAAGACGTGGTCGACAGTGTGCAGCGCCTGAGCGCCATCATCGGCGACATCACGGATGCGAGCGAAGAGCAGCGCCTCGGCATCGAGCAGGTCAATGAAGCCATCAGCCAGATGGACCAGGTGACGCAGCAAAATGCGGCCCTGGTCGAGGAAGCGGCGGCCGCGGCCAATGCCATGCAGGATCAGGCGGCGCAGCTGTCGCACGCCGTGCAAGTGTTTCGCCTGAAGGACGCGCCGCCGGCCACGCAGGCCGGCGCGGCACGGCCTGCCGCGCGTCGGCCCCTGGCCTTGACCATGGGCGGCTAGCCCCCGGCACTGTGGTCCCGCGGACGGCGGCGTATGGCATTTCCGCACAGATCGTCAAGTAAATGCAGGTATGGCTGGACGGAAATGTTACATCTGGGTATTCTGCGCATCTGATACTTATTTCTATACGGAAAAAGGTAGGAGGGCGGTTCGTGCCAGCGGCAACGCGGCTCGCACGGCCAGGCAAGGTCAGGCATGCAAAGGTGAAGTCGTCCGCTTGCTGAGCGAAACTATCGTGTTTCGGCTCGCGACGGGCAGGGAAACAGTGCTGTCATCTTTAAAATAGTAGGAGAGGTTGCTCATGGATGCAGAAAAGGATGTTGTGTACGGTACAGAAGATTTGTTGATGAGTTTGTGCAACTCGGTGGTTCGGGTGCTCAACGTTGCAACGCAAAGTAGAGTCAATTATTCAGGCATGGTGCAGCGCATCACGAAGACCGGCCTGAAGCCGGACATTGGTTGCTTCGTGATGTTCGATGGTGGTTTCACGGGCCTGGTGGTGCTCAATTTTGCCGCCGATACGGCGATGGAAATCTACGAGCGCTACATGTTGCACATGGGTATGCCGAAGTCGGAACTGGCCAATTTCTACACGTCGGACGAAGTGTCGAACATCATGGGCGAGCTGATGAACCAGATCGTGGGCGACTTCACGGGCAAGGTGCGGCGCGAACTGCAAACGAACATCACCCAGAGCCAGCCGAAGATGCTGGTGCTGAACAAGCAGGTGATGCTCAGCGTCGACACGCCGCTGGACCGCCCGGAAATGCGCCGCGTCACCTTCTACACGGAAAAGAACAATATTTTCTATCTGGAACTGGCGATCGACCGTACCGAGTTCATCAAGTTGCACGATTTCGATTCGCGCGAAGTCGATGCCGACTCGCTGATGGATACGGAATACGCGAACCGCGAACGCGACGCTGCTCCGGCGCCTGCAGTGGAACCGGAAGACGACGACAACGCCGACCTGCTCAAGTCGCTGGGCATGTAAACGGGCCTTGCCACTAGCGGCGGCATGCTTGCCGCCGCTAGTCGATGATGTTTGCCTTGCGCAAGCTGTACACGCCCGCCGTCCCCGGCACGGTGCAATTGATGGCGACGGCATTCCTTGCTGTCCTGATGATCTTGTTGACATTCATTGCTTATCGCATTCCCGGCCATGCCAGCACATCGTGTGCGCCGCCGCGAGGCTGGGCGAGGGGCAACGAAGATACTTTTTCCAGCCGCCGTTCTCCCGCGATGCCGGGCTGCTGGCCAGCATCGAGCGACCAGTACTCGAGCGCATACACATAGCTGCCATCGACGATGGTCAGCGATTCCTTCTGGCGTCCGTTGGGCGCCTTGTAATACAGGCGCCGCGCGGGCCTGCCGTCCACCGTCTGCTTGAACGCTTGCGGCGAAATGCTAACGCGCTTGCCCGTCTTGCCTGCCATCGACATCGCCGTGATCGTCACGTAGGCCCTGTCCGGGCAGCGCGCCAACAGGTGCGCGCCGCTCAGGACGATAGGGTGCGCCCGATCCAGCGGGAAGCCATACGGTTGCACGCCGACGATATCGTGGCACCCCATCTGCTGCGCCAGGGCCGTCAGCGCGGCCGGGTCGAGCGCGCTGTTGTAGTGTTTTTCTTCGGCCTGCGCCTGTCCCAACGCCCAGCGGCGCTCCAGCTCGGCCAGCGAGATATCGCTGGGCACGGGCAGCAGCGCCGGGGCATCTGGATCGGCGGCGCTGGACGTTTCCGCCTGCATGCGCGAGGCGACAGAGTGGCTGCGCTCGGCGGTGGCTGCCCCATCGAAGGCATGGGTGCATGGTGTGGCACAGGCAAGGCCAAGTGTCATGGTCACTATAAAAGCATGTTTTGTGAGCATACAGCCTCATGGAGTTGAACTGGCGCGTCAATTAGTTCTGCGCCGGAGTAGGGATTGAGATTATATGCATTCTGGCATTGAGTGAAGTAAGTGGCGCGTACGATATGGATATATTGCCAGTATGTATTTGCATATTTTTCAACAAAAGGCCAGTGCCGTTTTTGCTTATTCTCCGAATAAGCGCTTTCGGCGACAAGAAATTCATTGCCACTTATCACAGCTCATACCATGTGTCGACTAATCTGAGTCTGGTCGCACGTGGTGATCGGCAGATGAGTGGCATATTATTTTCCCAACTCCGTGCCAATCCACATCGGTGCCAATATCAAGGTTATGGTTGACAGTGGTCTTGCTTAGGTTTGCCGGTTGTGTCAAATTGAGCGTTTTACACTTAAATTTCAGAAATAAGAATTTTTATGTGATATGGATATCTGCGATAGGGGTATTGAGTTTCTAAAAATTTCCATTAAGATTGGAGTGGTGCTCTAAGTGTCGAGAGGAATTTTTTTCAAGGCTAATGCATGTTAAAAAGGAATAGATTCAATGAAAGACGGTGCAAGTTTTGAAAGCTATGTTCACTTTGTGTATCAGTCCATCTTAAATCTTAGAGGTGAACGCATCCAGGTTTCAAAAAACACGAAGTTTAGGATAAGTGAGCGTGAATCCTATGAGATCGATATTTACTATGAATTCATTCATGCTGGAGTGCGACATCGCGTCGCTATTGAGTGTAAGGATTGGAATAAACCTGTTGATCAGGGGCAGGTCTTGCTCTTTCATCAGAAGATAAAAAATATTGGTGACGAGTTGGTAGGTGTTTTTATATCACGGAAAGGGTATCAATCCGGGGCAATTGAAGTTGGTGATCGGCATGGCATCCTCATGCTCAAGGAGCAAGATCTTCCTACGCTTGGGCAGTTGGTTGGCAAAAGGATCTTGGCCGCATTTATTCCTGAGGAAAATTGCGTTGGGGAGCCATTTTGGTACATTGCCGTACTTGATCAACGCGATCAAGCTCCAGATGGTGACTTCTATGCCTTTCCTGAAAGTTTCCCCGTAAAGCTGCCATTATTTATATCAAAGAAACATGCCGAGGCATATTTGGGATTGCTTCCTGATAAGAATGCACTAAAAGTCTACGGTATGCCGCAATATAAGTTGAGGGGTTTCCTTGCCGCCGCCTTATTGCGCAACATGCCAATTGGACTTATCATAGATCCTCCTGATGCTGATGGTAAGCTGTGCCTACATCCAACCGATGCAGAAAGTATCAACCGTGACTTTTTAATGGAGCCGATCGTGCGGCCAGCAGAGCCCAAGGGACTTCATCGGTGGGTTGCGATGTTGCGCCCCAATCGGAGCTAAGCTTTTCCTTCTTTATTATTGCCTGAATTGTACGATTCCGACATTGAAGGGGTTGTGCATTAATTATGCGCGGTACTAATCTATTAAAGTTGAAAGATAAGAGTGAGGCCAGTTGTGGTTGTTGCTGTTGTTGTGATCACCCCTGGCCTTGTTTCACTCCCTCTGCCACTTACCTCCCGGCCATCGCCGACGCAATTTCAATCGAACTCAGTTTCCAGCCCCACACGCCATGGCGCAGCAGGACCAGTGCACCTTCCTGCGCATTGCCATCCTTTGCGCGCACGACGAAAGTGTTCACGCCGGCATAGCTTGCCGAATAGCCGGCCTTCTTCCGTGCGCCATCGGCGGGCCCATCTGCCGTGTCGCTTGCCTGCGGGCCGACGGCGCTTTTGTTAACCAGCGCGACGACGCCAGCGGGCGAGACCATGGTGTCGACCATCTTGCCCAGCATGGCGCTGGCGATCGACTGGCCCAGGGCGGCCAAGGGATTGTCGCTGCCGGCTGTCGCCGCGATGCTGCGGGCCATGCTGGCCTCCAGCTGCGCCTTGACACTGGCGCGCATGGCGGGAAAGTCCACGTGTGTGGCCAGGGCCTCGGCGTTGCGTTCGGCCAGGGCGGTCTTGATCTGGTGTAGGGCGTAGTACGGCGAAGCGTAGGCGGTGGCGGCGACGGCGATGACGGCCACGGCTGCGGCGATGATGATTTTTTTCAAGTGATACCTATAGGGTGGGGAGAAGAAAAACAGTGCCAGCGCAGCGTAGACGCTAAATGGAAATACGGCAATAATATTTTCTTGCCATCATCCTCATCCTGTTTTTTCTCCGTCGCGCCAAGTGCGCTGCCCTCGGCCACTATAGAGTGGAAGAGGGTGGGTGCTGTATAATGGGAGAAAAGTACCTAACTACCTGTTTTCACTGGATAAAGACCTCACTAATGCTTTCAACCGCAAATATTACGATGCAGTTTGGCGCCAAGCCATTGTTTGAGAATATCTCCGTCAAGTTCGGCGACGGCAACCGCTATGGCTTGATCGGCGCCAACGGCTGCGGCAAGTCGACGTTCATGAAGATCCTGGGCGGCGACCTGGACCCGTCGGGTGGCAATGTCATGCTCGATACCAACGAACGCCTGGGCAAGCTGCGCCAGGACCAATTTGCCTTTGAAGACATGCGCGTCCTAGACGTGGTCATGATGGGCCATACGGAAATGTGGGCCGCCATCCAGCAACGCGACGCGATCTACGCGAACCCGGAAGCGACCGACGACGACTACATGCAGGCGGCCGATCTGGAAGGCAAAGTGTCCGAATACGACGGCTACACGGCCGAATCGCGCGCGGGCGAACTGCTGCTGGGCGCCGGTGTCGCCATTGAGCTGCATCAAGGCCCGATGAGCAATGTCTCGCCAGGCTGGAAGCTGCGCGTGCTGCTGGCGCAGGCGCTGTTCTCGAACCCGGACATCCTGCTGCTCGACGAGCCGACGAATAACCTGGACATCAACACGATTCGCTGGCTGGAAGACGTGCTCAACGAGCGCAACTCCACCATGATCATCATTTCCCATGATCGCCACTTCCTGAACCAGGTCTGCACCCACGTGGCCGACATGGACTACGGCACGCTGAAGATTTATCCGGGCAACTACGACGAATACATGTTCGCCTCGACCCAGGCGCGCAACCAGCAGCTGGCCAACAACGCGAAAGCGAAAGACAAGGTTGCCGAGCTGCAGGAATTCGTGCGCCGCTTCGCCGCCAACAAATCCAAGGCCCGCCAGGCGACATCGCGCGCCAAGCAGATCGAAAAGATCAAGGTCGACGATATCAAGCCATCGTCGCGCGCCTATCCGTTCGTGCGTTTCGACGGCGAAAAGAAATTGCACCGCCTGGCTGTGGAAGTCGAGAATATCTCGAAAGGCTTCGATCGCCAGCTGTTCAAGAATTTCAGCATCATGGTCGAGGCGGGCGAGCGCATCGCCATCATCGGTGCCAACGGCGCCGGCAAGACCACCATGCTGCGTTGCATCGCGGGCGACATCGCCGGCCTGCAGCCGGACCAGGGCCGCGTGAAGTGGGCAGAAAACGCCAACGTGGGCTACATGCCGCAAGACCCGACGGAAGATTTCGCCAAGGACACGAACCTGACCGACTGGATCGGCCAGTGGACGAAAGAGGGCGACGATGACCAGGCCGTGCGTTCCATCCTGGGCCGTTTGCTGTTCGGCGGCGACGATGTGAAAAAGGCCGTCAAGGTGTTGTCCGGTGGTGAAAAGGGCCGCATGATGTACGGCAAGCTGATGCTGGGCCGCCACAACGTGCTGATGCTCGATGAACCGACCAACCACATGGACATGGAATCGATCGAATCCTTGAACATTGCGCTGGAAAAATACGCAGGTACCCTGATCTTCGTCTCGCATGACCGCGAATTCGTGTCTTCGCTGGCCAACCGCATCATCGAGATCAAGGAAGATGAAGTGGTCGATTACCGTGGCAACTACGAGGATTACCTCAGAAGCCAGGGTATTGATTAATATTTAAGGCAATATGCCGGGTGAAGCGCCAGCCGCCCATCCGGCAGCAGCACACCGACGCGCCGCGGTCTATTCGTTCCGGCGCACCAGCTTCATTGCGTTCGTGCCGGTCTATCCTGTTTTTGTTTGACACAGCCATGCAAACTTTAGCCATCAAATCCGTCGAGTATGAACATCCACAAGACGGAGCCAGCTGCACTGCCCACGCCTGGGCACGCACGCCAGCGACGCCATCCCCGGCTGAAAAAGCCGAACTGATCACGCGCATCAAGCGCCTGCTGATCGAGCGCGAAGCCGTGCTCGTTGCCCACTATTACGTTGATGCCGATCTGCAAGACCTGGCCGAAGCCACGGGCGGCTGCGTCTCCGATTCCCTGGAAATGGCCCGCTTCGGGCGCGACCATCCGGCCAAGACCCTGGTCGTGGCCGGCGTGCGTTTCATGGGCGAAACGGCGAAAATCCTCAGTCCCGAAAAAACGGTCTTAATGCCCGACCTCGACGCGACCTGTTCGCTCGACCTCGGCTGCCCGGTGGACGAATTCACGGCTTTCTGCGATGCCCATCCGGATCGCACGGTGGTGGTCTACGCCAACACCAGCGCGGCTGTAAAAGCGCGCGCCGACTGGATGGTGACGTCTTCCATCGGTCTCGACATCGTCGCCCATCTGCATGCGCAGGGCAAGAAAATCCTCTGGGCGCCCGATAAACACCTGGGCTCGTACATCCAGAAGCAAACGGGCGCCGACATGCTGCTGTGGCAGGGTAGCTGCCTGGTGCACGACGAATTCAAGGGCATCGAACTCGATTTGCTCATGGAAGAGTATCCGCAAGCCAAGGTGCTGGTGCACCCGGAGTCGCCCGCCAACGTGGTGGCGCTGGCCGACATGGTGGGCTCGACGTCGCAAATGATTGCGGCAGCGCAAACCATGGATACGGATACCTTCATCGTCGCCACCGACAACGGCATCCTGCACAAGATGCGGGCGGCCGCACCGGGCAAGCGCTTCATCGAAGCGCCCACGGCCGGCAACAGCGCCACCTGCAAAAGCTGCGCACACTGCCCGTGGATGGCCATGAACGGCTTGCTGAACCTGGCAGAAACGCTGGAAAACATGCACAACGAAATCCACGTCGATCCGGCCGTCGGCCAGCTGGCCGTGCGCTCGATCAATCGCATGCTCGACTTCTCCGCCGCCAAGAAGGCGGGCCTCAAGCCGGGCGCGGACCTGGCAAAAGAAACCACATTGTTCCAAGGAATCGGTCCAGCATGAGTACCCTCGTTAATTCTTTCGCTCCTTTTGATGCAGCCCTGGCGCGCGCGTTCGAGGGCAATCTGCTGGCCGCCTTGCTGGAAGACGTGGGCCAGTGCGACTTGACGGGTGAACTGGTGCCGCCCGATCACATCGTCACGGCCCGCGTCATCGTGCGCGAAGCGGCAGTGCTGTGCGGCGCACCGTGGTTCGAAGGCATCATGAAAAGCCTGGACCGCAGCATCGATATCGCCTGGCATTACGCCGAAGGCGACATGATGACGGCCGACAGCGTTGTCTGCACGATTCAGGCGCCGGCGCGCGCCCTGCTGACGGCTGAGCGCAGCGCCCTCAATTTCCTGCAACTGCTGTCGGCGGTCGCCACGGCCACGCGCCAGTATGTCGAGGTGATCGCCGGCACCAAGGCTTCCATCCTCGACACGCGCAAGACCTTGCCTGGCCTGCGCCTGGCGCAAAAGTATGCGGTGCGGGTCGGCGGCGGCAAGAACCAGCGCCTGGCCCTGTATGACGGCATCCTGATCAAGGAAAACCATATCGCGGCTGCTGGTGGCGTCAGCCAGGCCCTGGAAAATGCGCGCAACCTCGATGCGGGCGTGCCCGTGCAAATCGAGGTGGAAACCCTGGCGCAATTGCAGCAAGCGCTCGACGCGGGCGCCGTCTCCGTCTTGCTCGATAACTTCAGCAACGACCTGATGCGCGCAGCCGTGGCCTTGACGAATGGCCGCGCCTTGCTGGAAGCGTCGGGTGGTATCAATGTCGATACCGTGCGGGCCATTGCCGAAACAGGCGTGGACCGCATCTCGATCGGCAGCCTGACCAAGGATGTGCGGGCCACCGATTACTCCTTGCGCATCGTCGGCTGATGAGAAGAGCAGGGCCGCGCCTGCTGGTCCTGGCGCTGCTGTGGCCGGCATTCGCCGTGCCTTTGCCGGCGCCAGCCCGAGAGCTGCTGGCCGTGGGCGCGCAGTTCGAGCACGTGTTTGAATACCAGGACGGTGGCGAGTATGGCGGACTGGGCGCGGAATTGCTGCGCCTGATGGCGGCGCGCACGGGTAATACCGTGCGTTTTCGCATGGTGCCATGGGCGCGCGCGCAAGCCATGCTGGTGCAGGGCCAGGCCGATATCCTGATCGGCCCCTACAAGACGCCCGAGCGCATCGCCAGCATGGGGTTTTCCGATAAGCCGTTTTACCAGGACCAGATGGTCTTTTATACGCGCCAGGACGCCAGCTTCGGCTGGAATGGTGATTATAGTGTGCTGAAGCAGCGCAGGGTGGTGCTGCTCAATGGCTGGGCGTATGGCGCAGACTGGGAGCGCATGCGGCCCGGTTTGCAGGTCAGCGTGGCCAACAATGTGGAAAATGGCTTGAAGATGCTGGTGCACAATCACGTCGACGTGTTCGTCAGCAACCGCCGCAATACCGACCCCGTGATCGCCCGCCTCGGCTATGGGCGCCAGGTGAAACCTTTGCCCAAAGTCATCGAAGTACAGAATGGCTATTTCGCCTTTCCCCGCTCGCCCGCCTTCGACAAGTTGCGCCTGCAGTTCGACCAGGAACTGAATAGCCTGATCGAGACGGGCGAACTGAAACGACTGGGCAAGCGCTACGACGTCGGCATGCCCTGAGCGCATGCCGCCAGACCAGGCGGCATGCTTGCTTTGCCTGCATTACAGCTGGCGCGCCTCAAACGTATTGCACTGGGAAATCTGGCCGCTCTCGATGCCCTTGCTGAACCAGCGCACGCGCTGCTCCGAGGTGCCGTGCGTAAACGAGTCCGGCACGACATGGCCTTGTGACTGGCGCTGCAGCGCGTCGTCGCCGATGGCCGTGGCCGCTTTCAGGGCCGCTTCCACGTCGCCTTGTTCCAGGATCTTGCGGTCGGCGTTCGCGTGATACGCCCACACGCCGGCAAAGCAGTCGGCTTGCAATTCCAGGCGCACGGACATGGCGTTGGCCTGGCGCTCCGATTGCGTGCGGCGCGCCTTGTCGACCTTCTCGGACAAGCCCAGCAGGTTCTGTACGTGGTGGCCCACTTCATGGGCGATCACATAGGCTTCGGCAAATTCGCCCGAGACCTTGAAGCGCTGCTGCATCAGCTTGAAGAAATCGAGGTCCAGGTAGACTTTCTGGTCGCCGGGGCAGTAGAAGGGGCCGCTGGCGCTCTGGCCCGTGCCGCAGGCTGTCGGGATGCTGCCCGAGAATAGCGCCAACTTGGGTCGCACATAGGTGCCACCTTCGGCCTTGAACAGGGCGCCCCACGTGTCTTCCGTATCGGCCAGCACGGTTTTCACGAAGCGGGCCATTTCGTCCGATTCGGGCGGCTGGCGCGTGGGTGCCTGGCTTTGCTGGGTGCTGACCTGGCCGCCACCGCCGCTGAGCAAATTCAGCAAGGTCAGGGGATTGACGCCCAGTACATACGAGCCGACGAGGGCGATGACGATGGTGCCGATGCCGATCGAGCGCCCGCCAAAACCGAAGCCGCCGCCACCGCTACCACCACTGCCTCCTTCGCCACGGTGGTCTTCCACATTGTCGCTTTCGCGATTGCCTTCCCATTTCATGATATCTACTCCTGCTGCGATTTGCGATTGATTGGTGACGTTTAAAGATGCCTATTGGGACGAATCTTATAACGAGTCTTATAATTATCGCAGCAAACTGCGCCGCGACAGGAGCGACAGTGTTACGCTTTGCAACTTTCCAACGACATCACAACAGGTGCACGCATGGTGCTTGCCAACGATACACGCATTTCACCCACGGCGGTGGTCCAGGCACAACTGGACGCCTACAACGCACACGATGTGCCGGCCTTGCTGGCCATCTACGCCGATGATGCGCAGCAATTCCAGCATTCCGATACCTTGCTGGCCACGGGCAGCGCGCAAATCGGCCCCCGTTTCACGGCCCGTTTCGCCGCCAGCCGGCCGCGGGCGCAGTTGCTCGACCGCATCGCCTGCGGCAAGCTGGTGATCGACCATGAAATCGTCCATGGCGACACGGACGATGGCGTATCGGCGCAGGAACTGGTGGCGACGTATGAGGTGGAGCAGGGGCGCATCAGCCGTGCCTGGTTCAGCTTTGGCGCCTTGACCAGCCTGCGCGTGGCGCTGCCGGCCGATGTGCCGCAAATGAATGCGCTGATCGCCCGTTCCGGCGTGGCACTGAGCGTGGGATTTTATACGCAGGAACAGGCCGAAGCCGTGACGCGCCACGTGTTCGGCGTCGATACGCAACTGGTTGCCGACCGGACGTATTTCGTGATCGAACGCGATGGCGCCATGCTGGCCTGTGGCGGCTGGAGCCAGCGCGCCACCCTGTATGGCGCCGACCGCGCCAAGAGCGGGCCGGACCCGCTGCTCGATCCGGCCAGCCAGCCGGGGCGCATCCGCGCCTTCTTCGTCGAGCCAGCCGCCGCCCGCCAGGGCCTGGGCAGCATGCTGATGCGCCATTGCGAACGCCAGGCGCTGGGCGCCGGTTTCAGTGCGCTGGAACTGGCCGCCACCTTGCCCGGCGTGCCCTTGTACCTGGCCAGCGGCTTTGCCGTGACTGAAGAGTTTCATCTGGACTTGCCCGATGACATCAAACTGCCGCTGGCGCGCATGCACAAGCGGCTGTAAGCCGCCGGCTTACCAGGGCAGCGGCGCCTTTTCGCCGTTGGCATGCTCGCCGTAATACAGTGAGGGCAGGAAGCGCGACAAATAGGTAAATTCGCTGTAGCAATGGCGCAGCAAATTCAGGCCCAGCACATCGGGCACGTCGCGCACGGGATCGAGGCTGTTGCGGCCCAGCAGGAAGCGGCTGCGCAGCACGCAGCCCGTGGGCGTGTCGCGCGTCAGGTGCAGCATTTCGCCATCGAGCGGGTCGCCCTGCGGGTCCAGCTGCACGTGGTCGCCAAAGCCGATGCGCGCGCAGACGGCGGCCGACAGGGCGCCGCTGTCCCTGGCTTGCTGCAGTTGCGCCGGATCAAACACGTCTTTCGGATCATGGAACTTCAGCTTGGCCTTTACGGGCGGAATGTCGCCCAGGGATTCCACCGCCTCGATCGAGGCGCCGTAGTAACGCTCTCCCTTTTTCCACGCGCTGTTCCAGCCGTGATGGGCCACGTGATCGTGTGGGTGCCACCACTTGATGTGCTGCGTCGTCTCGAAAAACGTAAACCACCAGTCCAGCATGCGGCCGCTGCAGCCGTGCAGCTCCGTGCGCGCCGCCACCAGCAGGCAGCCATTATCCAGGCGCGTGATGCCCGTTTCCAGGTGCAGGGGAAATGGGGCGAGCAAGTCGCCCGTGCTGGTTATGCTCCATGGGAATTCAATATGCTGCGTCATGTCGTTCTCCTTTGTTGGGGTGAGCCAATTATATATTAAAGAAACTAATAACGTTTCCTAAATATGTTTCAGTGTAAAATTGCTCATCAATCAAGCTTGGAGCTGACATGCAGGAAGAAGAGAGCAAGGCCTTGCGCGGACGGGGCCGTCCGGCGCGGCCGCCCGAGGAAGCGCGCGAGGCGGCCGTGCAGGCGGCCACCTGGCTGCTGTTGCATGAAGGATATGCGGCCACGACCATGGAAACGGTGGCGCGCCACGCGGGCATGGCAAAGAAATCGCTGTATCAATACGCGGCCAACCGCGAGGAACTGGTCGCCCTGGTGGTGCGCGACTGGACGGACGCTTTCCTGCCGGCCATGGCGCACGATGCGGCCGGGCCGGGCGAAGTACTGCCCTTATTGAAAGAGATATTGCAGGCGATGGCGGCGCGCGTGCTGACGGCGGACGCCGTGGGCCTGTTCCGCCTGCTGTGCACGGAGTTTCCCGCGCGCGCGGACTTGCTGGTCGTGTATCAGCGCAACGGCATCGAGCGGGGCACGGCCTTGCTGGCCGAATGGCTGCAGCGTCAGGCGGCGCGCGGCCATCTGGTGCTGCACGATGGGCACGATGGACACGAAATGGCCGGCTTGCTGCTGGCCATGGTGATCGCTGAGCCGCTGCGGCAGATGGCGCTGGGCTTGCTGGCGCCCGTGCCGGCCTGGGATGCCGCGCCGCGCATCGACGCCGCGCTGCGCCTGCTCGGCGGACAGGCGTTCAAGGTGGCTGGTGCTTCAGCGCTTCGCGGTAGCTGAGCGGCGATAGTTGCTGGCGGTGCGCGTTGGCAAACGCCGTCACGGCCTCGGGCGCGTGGCGCGCGTAATCGCGCAAGACCCAGCCGATGGCCTTGCGGATGAAAAACTCGTCCTCATGGGCCAGCGCCAGGGCCGCATCAAATAGCCAGGTGGCATCCGTGTCAGCGCGCCAGCCCAGCTGGTGCAGCATGGCGATGCGGCGCAGCCAGAAGTCCTCGTGGTGCAAGGCGCCATCCATGTGCGCATGGCCATCGCCGCCGTGCCGCAGCTCTGCCTGCAGCACCTCGCCGACGATGCCCGCCATGCCGTCGACGCTGTCCCACCAGGCCCGCTGGCGCGCCAGTGCCAGCAGGGCAGGGATGTGCTCCGGTAGTAGTTGCCGCCGGTGCAGGGCCAGCATGTCGAGCGCCACGTGCTGGTATTCGCGCTGCGGCTGCTGCCACAGCAGTTGCGCGTGTTCCAACAGCGTTCTGGGATCGATGCCCTTCAGACCCGCCAGCAAGTCCCTGGCGGCCATCCGCCGCTGCGGCGCTGCCACGCCCAGGAACATGAACTGGTCGCGCATATAGGCTTGCATGGGCGCGGCACGGGTGGGATCGGCGGCTGTTTCAAGTGCGATTTTTAATTCCGCGTGCAAGTCCATGCTGTTTTCCCAAGTTCAGGCGTAAAAAAGGCGCTCCGTGGAGCGCCTTTTCATATTCATCCAATATTACTGGATTTTTGCCTTCTTCATCAGCTCATCGCGGTAGGCGGCGAGTTTCTTCTGTTGCAGCGACTCGGCCACTTGACCCTTGACTTCTTCCAGTGCCGGCAGTTTCGTCGGACGGGTTTCTTCCAGCTTGATCACGTGGAAGCCGAATTGCGATTGCACTGGCGTTTGCGTGACCTGGCCTGGTTTCAGGGCAACCATGGCGTCGGAGAATGGTTTGACGTAAGAAGCCGGGCTAGCCCAGTCCAGGTCGCCGCCATTGGCTGCGGAACCGTCTTTCGATACTTTCGCCAGTTCTTCGAACTTGGCGCCGCCTTTCAGCTTGGCGATGATGTCTTTCGCTTCCGCTTCGGTGGCCACCAGGATGTGGCGTGCATGGTATTCCTTGTCGCCCGCCTGCGCCTTGAACTTGTCGTACTCGGCCTTGATTTCAGCGTCCTTGACGGGATTTTTCTTGACGTAGTCCGCCAGCAGGGCGTTGATGATGATGCTTTGACGGGCATTGTCGATCTGCGACTTGACTTCCGGACGCGTGCCGTAGCCTTGCTTGTCGGCTTCCTGGATCAGCACTTCACGGCCGATCAGGTCTTTCTTGATGGCTTCGCGCAATTGTGGCGAATCGGCTTGCTTGCCTTGGGCGACGACTTGCTTGACGACCTGGTCAACGCGCGACGATGGGATGGCCTTGCCATTCACGGTGGCCACGTTTTGTGCGAACGCAGGGATCGCGACAACGGCGACCAGGGCTAAGATCAGGCGGGCTGGCTTCAAAATCATGTTCATTCCTAATAAATTTACAAAAAACTGATACAAGAGATCGCGACTGCCGTGCAGTTCGCGTTCAGGCGCAGAATACACGACCGGCGCCGAAAAGGGCGCCGGGGAGGTCAGTTCTTATTGAACTTTCGCTTTTTTGATCATTTCTTCCTGATACGCTTGCAGTTTCTTTTGCTGCAGCGCTTCGGCGATCTGTGGCTTGACTTCTTCCTGGGTCGGCAGTTTTGCTGCGCGGGTGTCGTCCAGCTTGATCACGTGGAAACCGTTAGGCGTTTGCACCGGGGTGTCGGTGACCTGGCCTTTTTGCAGTTTCACGAAGGCGTCGGAGAACACTTTCGGGAAGGACGATGGGGCTGCCCAGTCCAGGTCGCCACCGTTGTCGGCCGAACCGGCATCTTTCGATTGCTTGGCCAGGTCTTCGAACTTGGCGCCGCCTTTCAGCTTGGCGATGATGTCTTTCGCTTCGGCTTCGGTGGCCACCAGAATGTGGCGCACGTGGTATTCCTTGTCGCCGGTCTGGGCCACGAAGCGATCGTATTCAGCCTTGATTTCAGCGTCGTTGACAGGGTTCTTTTTCAGGTAGTCGCCGACCAGGGCGTTGATGACGATGGCCTGGCGTGCGTTCTCGATTTGCTGCTTGACGGCTGCATCTTTACCGAAACCTTTGTTTTCCGCTTCTTGCATCAGCACTTCACGGCCGATCAAGTCCTTCTTGATCATTTCGCGCAGTTGCGGCGAATCCGGTTGCTGGCCTTGGGCGACGACTTGCTTGACGACTGCATCAACGCGCGACGATGGGATAGGCTTGCCATTAACAACGGCAACATTTTGCGCAAAAACAGGTACCGCGACAACGGCGAGTAGTGCGATCAGCAAGCGGGCTGGCTTAAAAGTCATTATTAAATCCTGTTAGGGAAAGTTTCGTAAAAAACGCATGGAAAGAAAACGCGTGCGTGACGCTTGCAGCAAGCAGCATACCAAGTTGCCCCGGTACGCCAAAACGCCATCCTTACACTACTTCGGACGGCGCCAGGGCCACAATCGCCAATGCATGTATCTCATTATGCATCATATCGTGCACGGAATCATACACCAGTCGATGGCGCATGACGAGCCTGAGCCCCTCAAATTGACTAGAAATAATGCGTAGATTGTAATGACCTCCGCCCGAGGCGGCGCCCGCGTGGCCCCGGTGGCGCGCCGAGTCGTCTTCCAGCACGCATTCCAGAGGGGAAAGTGCCGTTTCCAGGCGGGTACGAATGCGCTGCATGCGCGTTTCTGGTGTAGTGTTTTCGGTGGTGGAGTTCATCATGCGTCTTCCTTGATATGTTTGGCCAGGAACAGGGTTTGCGCCACGATGAAGGCAAAGAAAATGCCTGTCGCGCCAAACGCTTTAAAACTGACCCAGGCAGCCATGTCGCCCTTGTACAGCACGAAGGCGACGAACAGGTTCAGTGCGCCGATGGCGCCGAAGAAGATGATCCATGCCGCCAGCAACTGGTTCCATACGGCATCGGGCAATTGCACTTGCGCTTCCATGGTCTTGCGGATCAGGTTTTTCTTGAAGCCAACATGGGCGATCAAGAGGGCCAGGCCCGACAGCCAGTAGATCAGGGTCGGCTTCCATTTCAGGAAGAAATCGTCGTGCAGGTAAATGCTGGCGCCGCCGAACACGACAAAGATGAATAGCGACAGCCACAGCATGCCGTCGACCTTGCGGCCGCGCAGTAGCAGATAGCTGACCTGGCAAGCGGTGGCGACGATGCCGACCAGGGTGGCGAGTATCCACGGCGCCTGGTCAGCCTTGATCAGGCCGCCGGACACGAAGCCGGATAAATATTGCTGCACGAAATCGTGCGTGGCTGCTTCATACATGCCGCCCAGCTTGAAGGCGGCGAAGAAGGCGATCAGGGGGAATAGGTCGAATAGAAATTTCATGGCGAGACTTTACACTGGTCTTATTAGAATCATCTTAGGAATGGCTTAGGAGCAACTGAGGTGCTCCCGGGCGCTCCTGTGTCTCAAGGCTGCGGATCGAAGCGCAAGGAAGCTGAATTGATGCAATAGCGTAATCCGGTCGGTGGCGGGCCGTCCGGGAAGACGTGGCCCAGGTGGGCGTCGCAGACGACGCAGACGATTTCCGTGCGCACCATGGCGTGGCTGCGGTCGACGATTTCCGTCACGTTGGCCGGGTCGAGCGCCTGGAAGTAGCTGGGCCAGCCGCAGCCCGAGTCGAACTTGGTGTCCGAGGCAAATAATGGCGTGTTGCAGCAGACGCAGGTGTAGATGCCGTGTTCATGGTGGTCCCAGAACTTGCCCGTGAAGGCCCGTTCCGTGGCCGCGTGGCGCGTGACGTCGTATTGCATCGAGTCGAGCATGGCGCGCCATTCGGCGTCGGTTTTTTTGACTTTATTCGTGGTCATAATGACTCCTCAGGATGAGCAACTGACTTCAAGGTGGCTGGCCCAGTCGGGCGGCAGGGCCGCATAGTGCTGGTGTTCGGGCTGTTCGTCAAATGGCTTTTGCAAAACTTCCAGCAATTTCGCCACTTCCGTGTAGTCCTGCTGCCTGGCTTTTTCGATGGCCACTTGCGCCAGGTAGTTGCGCAGCACGTATTTCGGGTTGACGCCGTTCATGGCGGCTTGTCGCTCGGCATCGACGCTGTCTTCCTGCCGCAGGCGCGCCCGGTAAGTCTCTGCCCACGTATCGAACGCGGGACGGTCAATGAACATGTCGCGCAGCACCGTGTCGTGCTCGGGGGCGGCCACCTGCAGCATCGACAGGGCGCGGAAGAAGTTGGTGAAATCCACGTGATTGGCTTGCATCAGCGCAAACATGCTGTCGAACAGCGCCGTATCGTCGTCCTGGATAGTCTGCAAGCCCAGCTTGGCGCGCAGCAAGGTATTCATCTTGTCTGCAAAGGCGGGCTGGTAAGTGTCCAGCGCGGCCTGCGCCTCGGTCACTTCGCCGATCAGCGGCAACAGCGCCTGGCCCAGCGCGTAGCAATTCCAGTGGCCCACCTGCGGCTGGTTGGCGTAGGAATAGCGGCCCTGCTGGTCCGTATGGTTGCAGATGTGTTCCGCGTCAAACGCTTCCATGAAGCCGAAGGGACCGTAATCGAGCGTCAGGCCCAAAATCGACATATTGTCCGTGTTCATCACGCCATGCATGAAGCCCACGGCTTGCCATTGCGCAATCATGTGCGCCGTGCGCACGCACACTTCGGCCAGCAAGGCTTGATATGGATTTGATGCGGCGCGCAAATGGGGGTAAAAGCCATCGATGATGTAATCGGCAAGGATTTTCAGCTCATCCGGCTGCTTGCGGTAAAACCAGTGCTCGAACGAGCCGAAGCGGACAAACGTGGGCGCCATGCGTGTGACGACTGCCGCCGTTTCCACCGTTTCGCGCAGGATGCCTTGCTGCGACCCCATGATGGACAGCGCGCGCGAGGTGGGAATGCCCAGCGCCGCCATGGCTTCCGAACAGAGAAATTCACGGATGGACGAGCGCAGCACGGCACGGCCGTCGCCCATGCGCGAATACGGCGTGGCGCCGGCACCTTTCAATTGCAGCTCCATCGGCCCGTTTTCTGTCGCGATATCGCCCAGCAAAATGGCGCGGCCGTCGCCCAGCTGGCCGGCCCAGACGCCGAACTGGTGGCCTGAATATACGGCCGACAGGGGCAGCGAGCGCTCGGCCACCGCATTGCCGCTCAGCAGCGCCACGTAATCGGCTTGCGCCAGGCGCGCCGCATCGAGGCCGATGAGGGCTGCTGCCGGTGCGCTGGCGGCCACGAAATACGGGGCGGGCAGGGGCGTGGGCATCAAACGCGTATAGAACGCGGGCGGCAAGGCCGCAAAGGCGTTATCCAGTAGTAAGGTAGGAGCGGTGATGGCAATTCCATTCAAATCAAATGTGGCGATGTGGCGGCAAGCAGCGCCAGCCTGGAATGCGATTTTACCGCACAGTGCCACGGCGCGTGGCGGGTGCCCGGCAGGCTAAAAAACGGAATCAAAAATTCCATGCTGCAATGCAATATCGAAATGCGTTGACGATTTCCGCACGACCGTACGAAACTAGGGAAAGTCTTTAACTTCCAACAATAACCGAGTATCCACCCCAGGAGACACGATGTCGGCATTCCCCTTGAGCCCAGTGATGGGCCAGATGATGAATCAGCCCCTGCTGATTTCCAGCATTATCGAGTTTGCAGCGCGTCATTATGGGGGCAGCGAAATCATTTCGCGGCGGGTGGAAGGCGATATGCACCGCTACACCTACCGCGATTGCCACCAGCGCGCGCGGCGCCTGGCCAATGCCCTGCATGGCCTGGGTGTCGGCATGGGCGACCGCGTCGCCACCCTGGCCTGGAATGGCTACCGCCATCTGGAGGCATACTATGCCGTGTCCGGCTCGGGCGCCGTGCTGCACACCATCAATCCGCGCCTGTTTCCCGACCAGATCGCCTATATCTCGAATCACGCGGAAGACCAGGTTTTACTGTTTGATTTAACCTTCCTGCCCGTGGTGGAGAAAATCGCCGCCGACTGCACCTTCGTGCGCCACTTCGTGCTGATGTGCGACCGTGAGCGCATGCCCGCCAGCAGCACCATCCCCGACCTGCTGTGCTATGAAGACTTGATCGCCACGCATTCCGACAATTACTCTTGGCCCTTGTTCGACGAGAACTCGGCCGCGACCCTGTGCTACACCTCCGGCACGACGGGCAATCCCAAGGGCGCCCTGTATTCGCACCGCTCGACCGTGCTGCACGCGTATGCCTCGGCCATGCCCAGCGCCCTGAACGTGCGCGCCTCCGACACGGTGCTGCCCGTCGTGCCCATGTTCCACGTGAATGCCTGGGGCTTGCCGTATTCCGTGCCCCTGTCCGGCGCGCGCATGGTGTTTCCCGGCGCGGCGCTGGACGGCAAGTCGCTGTACGAGCTGTTCGAGGCGGAAAAAGTGACGTTCTCGGCCGGCGTGCCCACCGTCTGGCTGGGGCTGCTGAACCATGCCTTGCAGAATGACTTGAAGTTTTCCACCTTCCGCCGCACCGTGATCGGCGGCGCGGCGTGCCCGCCGGCCATGATGGATACCCTGATCGACAAGTTCGATATCGAGGTCATCCATGCCTGGGGCATGACGGAAATGTCGCCGCTGGGCACGGCAGGCGGCTTGCAGACCAAGCACCTGGACTTGCCGAAGGACGCGCAGCGCAAGATCCTGCAAAAACAGGGCCATGCGATTTACGGCGTGGACATGAAGATCGTCGACGACGATGGCAAGGAATTGCCTTGGGATGGCGTCGCCTACGGCCATTTGCTGGTAAAAGGGCCGTGGATCATTTCTTCGTACTACAAGAACGAGGGCGGCGACATGCTGCAGGATGGCTGGTTCCCCACGGGCGACGTGGCCACCATCGACGCAGATGGCTACATGCAGATCACGGACCGCAGCAAGGATGTGATCAAGTCGGGCGGCGAGTGGATTGGCACCATCGACCTGGAAAACCTGGCCATGGCGCACCCGGCCGTGCTGCAGGCGGCCTGCATCGGCGTGTTCCACCCGAAATGGGATGAGCGGCCCGTGCTGGTGGTGGTGCTGCGCCCGGGCATGGCGGTCACGCGCGAGGTTTTGTTGCAGTTCTTCGAGGGCAAGATCGCCAAGTGGTGGACGCCCGACGACGTGCTGTTCATCGACGCCTTGCCCATGGGTGCGACGGGCAAGATCCAGAAGAACAAGCTGCGCGAGCAGTTCAAGGGGCACCAGTTGCCCGGCATGTAGCGCTACGCCGCGCTTATGCCGCCTGCGGCAGCGCCGAGCCCAGCTTTTCCAGCAAGTGATCGCACTGGAAGACGGACAGGGTCTGGCGCTGCGCATCCGTGCCGATATCGATCATTTCATCCATTTCGCTGCGCAAGTCGTCGTGCGTGCCCGTGCGGATGATTTGCGGCGCCGCAAAGCGCTGGCTGTCGGAAATGGTCATGATGTTGTCGACATGGTCGACGAGGAAACCGTAGCGCTCGCTACCCCGTTCCACGATGAGGATCTTGCCGGCGCTTGCGTCAGACAGGGCTGGCATCGCGTACAGCTGGCGCAAGTCGATGATGCTGATCATTTGCTGGCGCAAGTTCAGCATGCCGCGCATGCATGCCGGCATGCCCGGTGGTGTGGTGATGGCGCCGCTGAAGTCGATGATTTCGCGCACCTGCCCGATTTCCACGGCGAAGCGGGTTTCCACGGTAAACGTGATGTAGACGCGCCGCTGCGCCTTGGGCGTGGCGGCGGTGCCCGTTTCCGTGTCGGCCGGGTACAGGCGCGCGTGGCCGTCGCGCATTTCGACGATTTCCGCCTGCGACAGGATGGCCTTGTGGTCCAGGAAAATGATGTCGCCCAGGCCCTCTTTCGTGATGCAGCCGGCGAACATGGCGGCGCGCGCCTTGCTCAACAGGGGAATCGGCAGCACCTCATCGCCAAAAAAATGCACGATGCTGTCGACGGAGTCGACGAGGAAGCCCACGCTCGTGTCATCGAGGCGCACGACGATGATGCGCTGGTCGCCGGTAGCCGCCTTGGCCGTCCCGGCCGCTTGCAGCAGGGTGCCAAAATCGACGACAGCCACCTGGCTGCCGCGAAAATGCATGCGACCAAGGCACAGCTCGCTATTCAGCAGGGAGCTGTGCAGTTCCGGTACCCGGATGATTTCCTGGATGGCCAGCATTTCGAAGGCAAACGTGGCGCCAGCCGCATGGAAGCTGACGCACTGCCGGCGTTCGCTTTGCGCGTGGTAGCGGGCCGTGCTCAGTTTGGCGCCCGTCGCTTGCAGGGCCAGCACATGGGGCACGTTTTCGATGCGCAGCAGGGCGTGCGGGTCGAGGATTTGCAGCAGGCGCGCGCCGCCGTCGAGCAATATCGTGCCAGCGATGACGGCGTGCGCGTCGCCGGCCGCATACTGCAGGGCGCTGCGGGCGCTGGCCGGCACGCGCAGGATTTCGCCCGTATCCTGGAAGACGATGCCGATCAGCACTTGCTGGAAGTCGAGGATGGCGATCTTGTCGGTGGCCACGGCGCGCGGCGCATCGGCGCGGAACAGGCGGCCCAGGTTGACCACCGGAATGACACTGCCGCGCAAGGTGAACATGCCTTCCAGATACGCGGGTGAAAGGGGCAGGGCGGTGACTTTGGCGGGATAGTTGACCACTTCGCGGATGCAACTGGCGGGCAGGGCGAATTCATCCTCACCCAGATGGAAGGAACCGAACAGTTCGGCGGCGCCGTCGCGCTCATCCTTGTACCTTTCATGCATAGCCATATGCGCCTTCCTTGCGTGGAGTCAAGCCGGGTTGCGCCACCACATCGGTGACGGCGTAGCTGTGGTGGGCGCAATCGATCAGCAACCGGCGCCCGTGGCGTCCGCCCAGCGCGCAAAAACTGACGTGCAAGCCGCACTGGTCCAGGTATTTTTGCGCCGCTGCCGCGTTTTGCCGCCCCACCTGCAGGCGGCCATGGCCATTATCGGGGCCGAACATGCTGGCACCTCCCGCCAGCACCACATCGATATCGGCATAGTCTGCCTCGCGCACGCCCATCAGGCGCAGCAGCGAGGGCACGGCCTGGCTCACATAACGTGCATTAGGCGCGCCCAGTCCCTGTTCGGCAGCGGGCGCTTCCGGCAGTAAACAATGGGCCAGGCCGCAGCAAGGGCCGTTCTTCCAGATGACGCCGATGCCGATGCAGGAGCCGAGCAAGGCTTGCAGCTGTTGCCCTGGGGTGCCCACGCTAAGTTGCCCCATGCCAACATGATGTAGCGGCAGGCTCCGGTCGATGATGATGTTCATGCGGTACCCGCCTTATAAATCATGGGAAACTCGAATTGATAGCCGGTGCCCAGGCGGGCGATGGTTTCCGACTCGCCCAGGATCAGCCGTCCCTCATCCTTCAGGCTCAGGCGCGCCTGGCGCAGCACGGTTTCCTGGTGCCCGGCATCGAAATAAATCAGCACGTTGCGCAGGAACAGCAGGTCGAACTGCCGGGCCGGGCGCAGCGCTTCGAGCAGATTGTGCTGCGCAAAGCTGACGTGTTGCCGCAGTTCCTCGTTGACCTTGACGCCATACGGCGAGGGCGTGAAATATTTGCGCAGCAAGTCCGGGTGCGACAGGCGGATGCGCTCGACGGAGCGCCCGCTATACTGGCCGGCCCTGGCAGCGCCCAGGATTTGCTGCGAAATGTCGCTGGCCAGGATCTGGTAGCGGAAAGCGGGCGTTTGCAGCCTGAATTGCTCGCATAGCATGGCGATCGAATACAGCTCTTCGCCGCTGGCCGCCGCCGCCGACCAGATTTCCAGGCAGCCGCCCGGATGGGCGCGGGCCCAGGCGGGCAGGTAGCGGTCGCGGAAGTACTCCCAGATCGATGGCGTGCGGAAAAACAGGGTGTCGTTGGTGGTCACCAGGTCGATGAAATGGGCCACCTCGTCGCGGTCGCTGGCCACCCGCTCCAGGTAAGCCTGGTAGCTGTGCAGGGACAGCGCCTGCAGCCGTGGCTGCAAACGCCGTTCCAGCAGCACGCTCTTGCGCGCCGTCATGGCGATGCCCGTATGCTGGCGCACCAGCGCGAGCAGGCTCGTCAGCACCTCGGGCGTCAAGGTGGCCGCGTGGCTCACGGCTTACACCACGAAGCCGGAGACAGTCTGGTTCAGACTGCCCGCGCGCTCATTCAAACCATCCGTCGAACGGGCGATGCTGTCGCAGTTGGCGGCCGATTTTTCCGTTTCCTCGGCGATGTACTGGATCGCCGTCGATACTTCGCGCGCCGTCAGCAGCTGTTCATTGGCCGCCTTTGAAATATCCGAGATGGCCACGGTGGTCTTCGCCACGCCCGAGACGATCTTGTCGAAGGCATCGCTGGCCTGGCGCGAAATCTCGCTGCCGGTGGAGACGCGCTTGACGGATTCGTTGATCAGCTTGGATATCTCTTTGGTCGCCTGCGAGGAACGCTCGGCCAGCTTGCGCACTTCGTCGGCGACGACGGAAAAGCCCAGGCCGTGCTCGCCCGCGCGCGCCGCCTCGATGGCCGCATTAAACGCCAGCATATTCGTCTGGTTGGCGATTTCGCTGATCACCTTGACGATTTCGCCGATGTCTTCCGACGAGCGGTTGATCAAGTCCATCGCCTCGATCGATTTGGCGACGGCGCGCGCGCCCGCTTCCGCTTCCTGCTGCGTGGCTTTCGCCAGGCTGTCCGCATTCGAGGTGTTTTCCGCGATGGAATTGATGGAGAACGTCAGGCCATCGATGGAGGCGTTCATTTCTTCCACCGTGGCGCCCAGCGCCTGCGTGCCCACGGCCACGCCCGTGGCTCGCTCGGCGATGGCGTGCGAGGCGTCGGCAAAGCCGTTGGCCGCCGACACCACGTTGCCGATCACGCCGCGCAAGTCGACGATCATCTTGCTGATGCCGCCGGCCAGCAAGTCGATCGGCTCGTCGCCTTCGGGCACGATATTGCAGGTCAGGTCGCCTTGCGCCGCGCGCGCCACCGACTCGAGCAAGGCATTGACTTTGCGGCTGTCGTTGGCGGCCTTGGCCTGGATGCTGTTTTCCAGGTTGACCTGTTCGCTGATGTCGATGGCGAACTTGACCACTTTATACGGTTTGCCGTTCAAGTCCAGGATGGGGTTGTAGGTGGCCTGTATCCACACCACCTTGCCATGGTTGCCCAGGCGCTTGTAGCGGCCCGCGTCGAATTCGCCACGGTTGAGCTTTTGCCAGAATTTCTTGTACTCGGCGCTGCTGGCATACTCGGGCTCGCAGAATGTGCGATGGTGCTCACCCTTGATATCGCTCAAGTCATAGTCCATGACGGCGAGGAAATTCTCGTTCGCGTCCAGCACATTGCCCTGCATGTCGAATTCGATTACGGCCTGCGCCTTGCCGATGGCGCTGACCTTGCCTTCATATTCGGCGTTGCGCTTCTTCAGGGCCGTGATGTCGTTGGCGAACTTGACCACCTTGAACGGCCGGCCTTCCGTGTCAAAGATGGGATTGTAGGTGGCGTTGAGCCAGATTTCGCGGCCGTCCTTGGTGACGCGCTTGTATTCGCCCGCGTCGAACTCGCCCTTGCCCAGCTTGTGCCAGAATTGCGCGTATTCCTCGCTGCTGGCGTATTCCGGTTCGCAAAACATGCGATGGTGCTTGCCTTCGATCTCTGTCAGCGTGTAGCCGACGGAGGTAAGGAAGTTGTCGTTGGCGAGGATGATGGTGCCGTCGAGCCGGAACTCGATCACGGCCTGGGCCTTGCTGATGGCGTCGATCTTGCCTTCGTAATCGGCATTGCGGCGCTTGCTGGCCGTGATGTCGGTGGCAAACTTGATGACTTTATACGGCTTGCCATCCGCGTCGAGGATGGGGTTGTAGGAAGCGTTGATCCACACTTCGCGGCCATCCCTGGCGCGGCGCTTGTATTCGCCCTGGTCGAACTCGCCGCGCCCCAGCTTGGCCCAGAAGTCGCCATATTCGGCCGTTTTCACATACTCGGGGTCGCAGAAGATGGCATGGTGCTTGCCTTGCACCTCCGCCAGGGTATACCCGATGACGCGCAGGAAATTGTCATTCGCATGCAGGATGGTGCCGTCGAGTTCGAATTCGATCACGGCCTGGACACGGTTCAATGCAGTATTTATCGCTTGTAAGTCCAGATCCTGGGAGTGGCTGACATGGCTGGCTGCGTCCATAGTATTTCCTTCGGTGTGAGAAGAGGAATGGGGGTGATAAGGCTGCTGTTATTATTTTTTCTGCTATCCATATAAGACAGGAATGTTATTGCATGGGTCGACATCTGGTGATAATCAGTGAGAATGTGCGCAATGAACGGCTGCCAGTGTTTGCCATGCGCCCTGCCATATATTGTATAAATTGTAGAGTATTGATTTGTATCAATAATTTTATTATTCCCTAGCGCATGCTGAAAAACAAGGGGTGGGAATAAATAATGTAAAAATTGTCGAAATTGGCACGTGCTGGTATATAAGAAACCAATTTCCGAATAATAAAACGCTGTTATAAATCTTGTGTTTTTCTTATTTAAATGAATATTCAAGTGATAGCTTCTACTGGTGGGTAGCGCTTGCAGCAGAATCTTTCCGAAAACGATGATGTACCATGGCGTACCATGCTGGCGGCAGTACGCAAGCGACAAAAATAATACGAGCGTTCTTTTATGCGGTATAGTGAAGCTTCATCCCTTGCAACCACCTCATCGCTAAGCAAAAACCAATAAACCAATAAGGAAGAGACATGAGTGCTGAATATCAAGTGAACGGCGCCGTTGCCGTCATTACCCTGGCCAACCCACCCGTCAACGGCCTGGGCCTGGCCACGCGCACGGCCGCCGTGGCGGGCATCCGCCAGGCGCTGGCGGACGAGGCAGTGAAAGCCATCGTCATCACGGGCGCTGGCAAGGCCTTTTCCGGCGGCGCCGATATCAAGGAATTCAATTCGCCCAAGGCGCTCACGGAACCGACCCTGCACACCCTGATCAACGTTGTCGAACAATCGAGCAAGCCGGTGGTGGCGGCCATCCACAGCGTCTGCATGGGCGGCGGCCTGGAGCTGGCGCTGGGCTGCAACTACCGCGTGGCCGCGCCTGGCGCGCAGATGGCCTTGCCTGAAGTCAAACTCGGCATTTTGCCGGGCGCGGGCGGCACGCAGCGCCTGCCGCGCGTGCTGGGTCTGGAAATGGCCCTCAACATGATCGTCTCGGGCACGCCCGTCGCATCCGAAAAACTGGCTGGCACGGCCCTGTTCGACGAAGTCATCGCGCCCGGTGCCGACTTGCTGAAGGCCGCCGTGGCCTTTGCCACCAGGGTAGCCGATGTGCGTCCGCTGCCGAAAGTGCGCGAGCGCAAGGTCGACTATCCGAACCATGAAGCCTTTTTGCAGTTTTCGCGCAATACGGTGAAAGCCATGTCCGGCCCGTTCCCCGCACCGCTGAAATGCGTGGATGCCGTGGCGGCCGCCGTGACGATGAAATTTGATGATGGCTTGAAGTACGAGCGCGAACTGTTCATGCAGCTGGTGCAGTCGCCTGAATCGAAGGCCTTGCGCCACGCCTTCTTTGCCGAGCGGGTCGCCAGCAAGGTGCCCGACGTGTCGTCCGATACGCCCGTGCGCAGCATCGCCAGCGCGGCGATCGTGGGCGCCGGCACCATGGGTGGCGGCATCGCCATGAATTTCGCCAACGCAGGCATCCCGGTAACCTTGCTGGAAACGCAGCAGGAAGCGCTGGACAAGGGCCTGGCCACCATCCGCAAGAATTATGAAAACACGGTGAAGAAGGGCAAGCTGACGCAGGACAAGGCCGAGCAGCGCATCGCGCTCGTTTCCGGCACGCTGGCGTATGCCGATATCGCGCAGGCCGACATCGTCATCGAAGCCGTCTTCGAAGAGCTGGGCGTGAAGGAAACCGTCTTCAAGCAGCTCGATGCCGTCATGAAACCGGGCGCCATCCTCGCCTCGAACACGTCGACCCTGGACCTGGACAAGATCGCCGCGTTTACCCGACGCCCGCAAGACGTGATCGGCACGCATTTCTTCAGCCCGGCCAATGTGATGAAGTTGCTGGAAATCGTGCGTGGCAAGGAAACGGGCAAGGATGTGCTGGCCACGGCGCTGGCGCTGTCGAAAAAACTGAAAAAGACGGGCGTGGTCTCGGGCGTGTGCGACGGTTTCATCGGCAACCGCATGATCGAGCAATACAGCCGCCAAGCCGGCTTCCTGCTGGAAGAAGGCTGCTTGCCGGAACAAGTCGACAAGGCGGTGGAGAAATTCGGCTTCGCCATGGGCCCGTTCCGCATGGGCGACCTGGCCGGCAACGACATCGGCTGGGCCATCCGCAAGCGCCGCTATGTGGAAAAACCGGATGTGACGTATTCGAAGACGGCCGACCTGCTGTGCGAACTTGGCCGCTACGGCCAGAAGACGGGCGCCGGCTGGTATGACTACAAGGCGGGCGACCGCAAGGCGTATCCGTCGGAGCAAGTGAACGCCATGATAGCTCAGCACTCCGCCGACATCGGCGTGGCGCGGCGCAAGATCAGCGACCAGGAAATCGTCGAACGCCTCGTGTATGCACTGGTCAATGAAGGTGCGCGCATCCTGGAAGAGGGCATCGCCCTGCGCGCCTCGGATATCGACATGGTGTATTTGACGGGCTACGGCTTTCCCCTGTTCCGTGGAGGCCCCATGTTCTATGCGGACACGGTGGGCTTGCCGAACGTACTCGATACGATTGCCAGCTACGCGAAAGGCCCCCACGGCGAAGCGTGGACGCCGGCGCCGCTGCTGGTGAAACTGGCGGGCGAAGGCAAGGGTTTCAATAGCTGATGCTGTGGTGTCGAATGGCGAAGGGCAGATTTCTCTGCCCTTTTTTTATTTCTTCTTTGCCACCATCTTGATCGCCTCGTTGACGATGACGGGGTTGTCTTTCTGGATGTAATAGCCGGCGCCCGTGATGCGTTCGATGGCTGGCGCGCCGGACAGGCGCTGCCAATCCTTTTCCTGGGCCCGCACCAGGGTTTCAAACGAACCCATTTCCTCGATGCCGAACTTGTCGCGCACCAGCAGCATGGCAGGCACGCGCAGCGGGCTGGCCATGTCGACATGCTGCAGGCACTGCGTATGGGCATCGAATTCGGCCGATTCCGTACTGTTGAACATGAGCTTACGCCGGGTTTTCACGAGCATGGCGTAGGTGGTCGCCTCCGTTTGCATCCGGTTCCATTGCTGCGGGTGCGTGGGGTCGAGCAAGATCAATCCGGCCACGTCGTGCGGGTACAGCCTGGCATACACATACTGGTATAGCCCGCCCAAGCCTTGGCCGACCAGCACATACGGCGGCTTCAAGCCCGCTTGCGCCAGCAGGGCGCGCTGTTGGGCGGCAATGGTGCAAGGATCGCGCGGCGTGGTGGTTTTGCGGCTGTCGCCGTAGCCGGGACGGTCGTACACGAGCACGCGGTGCTGCCTGGCCACCTCGGGCACCACCTTGGCCCACACCTCCTTGCCGTCGCCCATGGCCGACTGGAAGACCACGGGCAAGCCGCCCTGGCCGCTCAAGGTGTAGGCGATGCTGGCGTCGGGCAGGGCGGCCGTGGCCGGCACGCCTGGCGTGGCCGGCGAGGACGGCAGCAGGGAGCAGCCGGAAAAACAGCCTGCCAGCAGCAAGCCGGCGCTGGAGAGGAGCATGGTGCGCGCGGGGCGGTCGACGAATAGATGATGCATGAATCTCCTTCTTGGTGCACGGACCGGGGACCGGTATGGCATGCCAGCCATTATAGGCAAAACATATAGAAGTGGAAATACCGAACAGAGGCGGATTTCCCGTCCTGTCAGCCGGCGTCGGCGCGATGGCAGACGGCTTCGATGCGGTTGCCGTCCGGATCGAACAAAAAGGCCGCGTAATAGCTGGCGTGATAGTGGCGCAGGCCGGGCGCGCCCAGGTCGATGCCGCCATGCGCCAGCCCCGCGTGCCAGAACGCTTCCACGGCCGCGCGCGAAGGGGCCTTGAAGCAGCAATGGCGGCGCGGCGCGGCGTCGGGCGCGGGGCCCAGGCGCACGGAAAAATAGCTGCGCTCCGGGTGTTCCGCATCGCTGCGCTCGCCATAGCCTATCCACGCGTGGGCATGGTCGCTGCCCACCTTGGGCACGCCCAGCGCGCCAAAGATGGCGTCGTAGAAGCGCTCGGCGCGTTCCAGGTCGCTAACGGTGAGGGAAACGTGATCGAGCATGGGCACTCCGCTGTAAAAACAAGGACGGCCATAGCATAGCCCGGATCAGGGCGGCCGTGGGCGGGAGTGACCGAGTGGTACTGTCGGCAGCCGACTGCTGGTTAAGGTCGGCTGGCGCACCGGGTGACGATATTGCGGCTGAGCAGTTGCACGCGGGGCGCGAACAGCATCACGGCGCAGAAGGCCACGGGCCAGGCGGCAAAGAACGCATGGCGCCAGCGGGGCAGGAAATCTGCCTGCAGGCCGATATTGAGCCAGGTGACCCAGGCGCTCATCAGCAGGGTCATTACCAGCGACATCAGGAAGGCAAATACGCAGCGCAAGCGCAGGGCTTCGGACATGGGGCACTTTCAAATTGTAAGGATAGGGCAGCGTAACGACTTGCAGCAATCTATACTAGAGGCATATTTTTAATTTCAAATTCCATAAATGAAATCATGCTCGACGATCTATGCTCGATGACCTAGCCCTGTTTGTCGCCATCGTGGAGGCGGGCAGCCTGCATGCGGCGGCCGTCAAGGAAGACTTGCCCGCCGCCACCGTCACGCGCCGGCTGCAAAAGCTGGAAAGCCAGCTCGGCTACCGCTTGCTCAACCGCAGCGCGCGCCGCTTGCAGCCGACGGCGGAAGGCTGGCAATACTACGAGCAGTGCCGTCCCTTGGTACACGCGCTGCGGCAAGCGACGCAGCAGCTCGACGCCAGCCTGTCGGCCGTCTCGGGCAGCATCCGCGTGCTGGCGCCCGTGAATTTCGCCAGCGGCTTGCTGACGCCGGCCTGGGTCAGCTTCATGCAGCAGTATCCGGACATCCGCCTGGAGCTGGAGTTGTCGAACCTGCTGCAAGACCTGGTGGGCAGCGGCGCCGACCTGGCCATCCGCGTGGGCGCGCTCGACGATTCCTCGCTGATGCAGCGGCGCCTGGGCAGTGCCGCGCTGGTGATGGTGGCCGCGCCCGCCTACCTGGCGCGCGCCGGCGTGCCGCGCGACTTGCAGGAACTGGCACGGCACGAGCTGATCGTGGCCGAGCCGCTGCGCAGCTGGCGCTTGCGGCGACCCGGCGACGGCGCCGAAATGCTGATCGAACCGCAGGCGCGCCTGCGCGTCAATGAAATGCGCCTGGCCGTGGAGATGGCCGACGCGGGCATCGGCATCCTGTTGTGTCCGCTTTTACAGTGCCGCGACGAAGTGGCCAGTGGCAGCCTGGTGCGCGTGCTGCCCGACTGGATGCCGCAGCCGCGTCACGTGTATGCCGTGTGGACGCAGCAGCGCTACCTGCCGGCCCGCGTGCGCGTATTGCTCGAGCACCTGGCGGCGTTTGCGGCGGGCAATCCGCTGCTGAACGAGGAGTTGGGCGTTTAAATCGTTTGTTGCCGCGCCAGCCACTGTGTGAACTGGCGCAGCGCTGGCGTAAAACCGCTGGCCGGCACGGCGCCGGGCCTGGCCTGGGCGAGGAAATACGCCATTTGCGCCTGCATGGAGGGATAGCGTTGCAGCAACAGCGCCGCGTGCTCGTCCAGGCTGGTAGGCCAGCAGGGATCGCCATCCTGGCGCAGGATGTTGCAGGAGCGGATCAGCTTGCGCGACGCTTCGCGCTGCAGGCGGACGACGGTGGCAGGCGCGCGCGCGCCATCGAGGCGCCGCGCATACGCGTCCAGCACCTGGGCAAAGTCGCCATTCACGGCCAGGGCGATGGCGCGCGAGGGTGGGAAAGGCGCAAAGTGCAGTGCCAGATCATTACCCCACAGGCAGCGGCACTGGTGCTTGAGCCAGTAGCCCCAGCTGTACAGGTGCTCGGGCGCCAGCACCTGGACCCGGTAACCGATATCGAAATCGATCTTGATCACCTCCGGGTGGCCCGCCTGCAAGGCACGGCGCAGCGTTTCCAGCGCTTCACCCTGCGGCGGCGTCGGCGGCTGGCGCAGCACCAGGGTCAGGTCGAGGTCGGATACGCCCGGCGTGGCGTCGCCACGGGCGATGCTGCCGTACAAGTAAACTCCGTCCAGCAAGTGACCGGCTTGCGTGGACAGGCTGGCGCAGACGTCTTGCAGCAAGGCGTCGAAATGGTGCTGCAGGGGGCCGCAGGGGGCGGGCGCAATGGTCGGCATGCCTGGTACGAGTCCGGTGAGAGAAACTTCCACCATAGCATGTAGTGGCGCGCGCGCAGGCAACCCTTTCCATTAAGTAATACCGAGCGCTTGTACTTTCCGTCAAGATCGCGTTAAGATAAAGCTGCTTGCTTATCCAGTGGGCAATCTGGTGTTTTTTTCGCGCAATCCGTCCCTATCCATGAGAGTAGCAATGAAATATCTGATCATTCCCTTCTTGCTGGCCATGACCGGCTGTGAAGTTTTGTATGACGCAAACCGGGACAAGATCGGAGAGTATTGCAACAGCCTTAATAATTTTGACGACCGCAATGCCTGCCGCAAGCGCAACCAGACCAGCTACCAGGAATACGTGCAGCAGCGCGACCATCAGAGAAAGAGCCGGAGCGACAAGTAAGCTTGCCACCGATTGAGTAGGGGACGGAGTTGCCCCCGTCGCCCTCTCACACCACCGTACGTGCGGTTCCGCATACGGCGGTTCATTTCACAAGCTGGAAGCGCTGCTGGGTGTCCAGCAGCGAAACT
>NZ_JBNYXM010000011.1:0-226929 GCF_051380665.1 Janthinobacterium lyxosi | reverse complement strand
CTTTAGGCGCTTTGACGCCGTAGGCCCGTGAGGATCCCCCCTATCGTGCTACCCGCTACCAGACCTACTTCGCCCGAATCGCCTGAATCGGGAGGGAGGCGTCCATTTCATTCTCCTCCCTGCCACAACCCCAGCTGCGCGCCAGCGCCGACGATGCGCCAGAGACCAGCCAGCGGCGCCAGCTTGCCGCCGCCCCGCAACAAGGGCGCTGGCACTGGCGCTGGCGCTGGAAGCAGGTGTGGTTTCAACTGCACTGGTTTATCGGCATCACGGCCGGCACGGTACTGGTGATCATCGGCCTGAGTGGCGCCACCCTGGCCTTCAAGGAGGAATTGCTCGATGTCATGAACCCCGGCGTGCGCCACGTTCCCGTGGAAACCCGCGCGCCGCTGACACCAGCCCAGCTGAGCAACATCGCCGCGACGGAACACGGCCAGCGCGTCGCCTCGATCACCATGTATGCAGAAGCGGGCGTGGCGCCCCGTTTGTTCTTCGCGGCTAAGGAGGGCCAGCGGCGCGGCGAGTCCATTTATGTCCATCCGTACACGGGTGCGATCCAGCCCGCGTTGATGGGCGCGGGATTTTTCGAGTGGACGGAGTCATTGCACCGCTGGCTGCTGCTGCCGCGCGATCCGGGCCGCCAAGTGGCGGGCGCGCTGGCCCTGTGCCTGCTGGGCCTGGCACTCTCCGGCCTGTACCTGCGCTGGCCCCGCCGTCCGCTGGACTGGCGCACCTGGCTGACTTTCGATCCTGCATTAAAAGGCCGCTCGTTTTTGTGGAATCTGCACGCCGTGGCCGGCACCTGGTGCCTGGTGGTGTACGTGGCGCTGACCCTGACGGGCATTTACTGGAGCTATGACGTGGTGCGCGACAATATCGACGCCTGGGCTGGCAAGCCGTCAAGGATGGCACAGGCGCCCGCGAAAAAGGGGCCAGCCAAGGACCATACGCCCGCCGTCGACCTCAGCCTGGCCTGGAGCAGCTTCCAGCAGCACGCCCCCGGCTGGAGCCTGGCCAGCGTGCGCCTGCCCACGCGCGCCGGCGAAGCCGTGCAATTCACGTGGCTGGCCAGCGACGCGCCACACGAACGGGCACGCAGCCGCATAAGCATTTCCCCGGCCGATGGCACGCTCACGGAAAACGAGCCGTACAGCCAGCAGGCGCTGGGTGCGCGCCTCGTCAACATCATTTATCCGCTGCATATGGGGACGTATTTCGGCTTGCCGGGCCGCATCATCGTCACCGTGGCCAGCCTGGGCCTGCCCCTGTTCGCCATCACGGGCTGGATGTTGTACCTGGGCCGCCGCAAGGCGAAACGGGCTGTGCAGGCGCAGCGGGCTCTGCTGGCCGGCACTCCCGGCAATATGGCTACTGGCCTGCCCACGCTGGTAGCCTACGCCAGCCAGTCGGGCCAGGCCGAGCGCCTGGCCCTGGCAAGCGCGCGCGCCCTGCAGCAGGCGGGTGTGGCCGTCGATGTGCAGTCGCTGGACCGCTTTGATCCCGCGCAATTGCGCCAGTATGAACGGGCCCTGGTCGTTGCCAGCACCTTTGGCGAAGGCGAAGCGCCGGACGGCATGCGCCGCTTCGCGCGCCTGTTGCAGCAAACGGCGGGCACGCCGCTGGCAGGCCTTGAATTTGGCATGCTGGCCCTGGGCGACCGCCACTACAGTGACTTCTGCGGCTTCGGTCATGCGCTGGAGCGGCAATTGCGCGCGCTGGGCGCCACGCCCCTGTTCCCCCTGATCGAAGTGGACAAGCACGACCCCGCCGCCCTGGCCGACTGGTCCAAAGCGCTGGCCCGCTGTAGCGGCAGCGCCATCGATGCCATCGGCGTGCAGGAACAGGCGTCATATGCAGAGTGGCGCTTGCTGCGCCGCGTGCTGCTCAACCCCGGCAGCCTGGGCGGCGAGCTGCATGAAATCACCTTGACGGGACCGGCCGGTGCCACCTGGGAAGCGGGCGCGCTGGCGGAAATCATCGGGTGCAACGCGGACGGCAGCGATGGCGACGCGCAGGGTGCGCAACATGCGCCGCGCAGCTACTCGCTCGCGTCGCTGCCATCCGATGGCGAAGTGCAGTTGCTGGTGCGCCAGGAACGCCATGCAGGCGGCGAGAACCAGGGCCATGGCATCTGTTCCGGCTGGCTCACGCGCTTCGCCCCGCTGGACGGCAGCATCCGCCTGCGCCTGCAAGCCAATCCCGCCTTCGCGCCAACACTGGTCGACCTGCCCTGCATTTATATCGGCAACGGTTCCGGCCTGGCCGGCTTGCGCGCGCACCTGCGCGCGCGCCGGCGGGCTGGGCTGGCACGCAACTGGTTGCTGTTCGGCGAGCGCCAGCATGCTTTTGACAGCGTCTGCGGCGAAGAGTTGCAAGGCTGGCTGGACGCTGGTCACCTGGCGCGCCTGGACCGCGTCTTTTCGCGCGATAGTGAAACACGGGAATATGTGCAGGACCGCTTGCGCGACCATGCCGATGAACTGCGCGACTGGCTGGCGCAAGGCGCCATCGTCTACGTATGCGGCAGCCTGCACGGCATGGCGGCAGGAATCGATGCTGTACTGCAAGAAGTGCTGGGGCAGGATGGCCTCGATGCCCTGCTGGCGGCCGGACGCTACCGCCGCGACGTGTATTGACGTGTATTGATATACATCAGTCCGCCCTCGGCGCCGCCCGGCTATGTGGGCAGGCGCACAGTCAGGGCCAGCCATCGGACTAAAGTGGGGACATGGCGGCACGATCGCCGCCCCACTCACTGTCTGCGAGGCTAGCCATGAAAAACCCCTGGATGAGCATGTACCTGAGCGCGGCCAACCGCATCGCCAACACGGCGCGCGGCCACGCCACGGCCGCCGTCAAGCGCGAAGCGGCGAAAAATACGCGCCAATTGACGCAAGTATGGTTCGATTCCTTCCTGCCCGCGGCAGGCAAGCCGCGGCGCAACCGCAAGGCCAAATAAGCCCCTGGCAACAGGCGAACTTGTGCGGTGCATCACAGCAGTAAGTTGAAGTTCCGACCAAGTGGGCTACACTGCAAGCATGGTAGTAAAGATAATGCGTACGCGAATGAAGTGACCGGCAGGCGCCGCATCCCCGCGCCGCCACCGGCTCATCAGGAGACGACCATGTTGACGCTCAAAGTGCTGGCCTGCCTTGCCCTGTCGGCCTTGCTGCTCGCACCCCTCGTGCTGAGGGATACGATGCAGTTGTCGGCAGGACAGCAGCTGCAAGTACCGAATGTCGATGCCCATGCCATGTGGAACCATTGGCCGAAGCAATAGTACGCGCTCGGTAACAAGGCGCATCGTTCAATCCGTTTTATTGCGGATGGGAAATTGTTCCTCCATCCACATTTTTTCCATGTTTCCCCTCCCCCTCTTCACCATACTTTTGATCCAGATCATGGATTTCAACCTTCGCTACGCCCACACTGGAACAGTCCGCTTCGCATCGCGACGGACTTAACCGGGAGCATCGGCATGGGTAAATCGGACTGGAAGGATGAGATGGCGCTGGGCGTTCCCGCCATCGACGAGGCGCATGAGGCGCTGTTTCAGGAGCTGGCGCGGCTGGGACAGTTGAGCGACCAGCATTTCAGCGTGGCGTTTCGCGAGCTGATTGCGGCCGTCGAACGCGATTTCCGCGAGGAAGAGGATTTGATGGAACAAATCGACTTTCCCTCGCTGGCCAACCACCGCGAACAGCATGCGCGCGTGCTCAGCGGCTTGCACCATGCCTGGGCCGCCGTCGATGAAGGCGACCTGGAGCAGGGACGCCATGCGCTCTCGCTCTTGCCGCAATGGCTGATCTTTCACCAGGCCACCATGGACCTGGCCCTGGCGGCGGCCCTGGAGCTGGCGCAACGCCAGCCCAACTAGACCTACAGCAGCAGCACCGTGGCTTGCTCGGGCAAGACCACGCGGTAATGTCCCGGGTACTTGTCTTCGCCGTCGAAAATCTTGCAAAACACGGGCTGGCTGATGTCGTTGACGGCCGGCTCGTGCATGGGCAAGGTGGCGATCAGTTGCTCGCCATCCATCAACTGTAAGGCGCTGCCCCGCTCGGCCGTGCAAAAGGCCAGCGATTGCACATCGTTGGCAAACGGCCGCTTGTACCACGGCGTGATGGCCCGCACGGCGCGCCGCGCGTCGTGCAAGACTTGCCCCACGCGCGTGACGTTCCACGCATCGCGCGCCACGGATGGCTGGAGCACGATATTTGCCGTCAGCTCGCCCCTGCCCTTGTTCACCAGGAAGGTGCCATCCTGCGCGGCGATGTCATCGTTGAGCGGCACGACAAACACCCCGCCGTCGGACACCTTGATCGGCACGGGGGCGCCATTGCCTTGCAGGGCCACGCGCACATCGTCGATGGTGGCGCTCAGCTTGGCCGGAATCAGGCGCAGGGCCATGACCACGCTACCGCTCGACACTTGCCACACTTTCCTGGCCGTCAGATAACTCTCGCGGTAAGCCGTGAAACGTATGCGCGGCGCCTTGGCGTCGCTATTGGCCGTGATCGTCACCGTTTGCGAGGGCGAGGCGTCCTCTGCTGGCGTAGCGGGTGTGGCAGGCGCAACGGGCGGCGGCACAAGGGGTGGCGGCACGACAGCGGCGGCGGGCGGCATGCTGGCGCTTTGCAGCGGCACGGGAACAGCCGGCGGCGGCGCGTGTTCCTGGGCCTGGCCCAGCGACACGACACACAACCATCCGGCACAAGCGATCCATGTACGCATGCATTTCTTTCAATGAGGGAAATATTTTATCAGCCCCTGCATTATCGCAGAAGGCCGGACGATGTGCCGCCATTGGCCTGCCGCACTCTTTTGGTGCGCACGCTTGATTATTTGGCAAATAGCATTTATATTGATAATGATTCTTATTCACGAAAGTGAGGAGGAATCGCGCGCCCTTCTTTTCCACTGCCCGACCGCGCCGGGCCTTGCGGTGGAACTGCTATCCAAGCCAGACCACGGGCCAGCGTCATGCCATCCCCCAGCTACTGCGCACCTCGCCAGACGAGATAGGAAAACACGACTAAAAATATTCCAGGAAAATGATGCAATCGACTACCGTCTTCTCTTCTTCGCGCCAGCCCGCCTTGCGCCCCCTCCCCCGCCTGTTACAAATCGCCTTGCTCAGCCTTGCCGCTGGCGTGGCCCTGCCGGCACAGGCCGCCGACCCCGCTGCGGCCGACGTGACCATGCCGGCCGTCACCGTGACAGGCCAGTCGACAGCGACGACGGAAGGCACGCAAGCGTACACGGCAGGCGAAACGCGCAGCGCCACGCGCATGGACCTGTCCCTGCGCGAGACGCCGCAATCGGTCAGCGTGATCACGCGCCAGCTGCTCGACGACTTGGGCGCCGTGCGCCTGGACCAGGCGCTGGCGCAGACGACAGGCATCCAGGTGGGCCAGAACGACACGGAACGCACGACCTTTAGTGCGCGCGGCTTCGGCATCAACAATATCCAGATCGACGGCATGGCGCGCGGCGGCAATGCGCCGTTGCAAGACACCATCCTGTATGACCGCATCGAGGTCGTGCGCGGCGCCACCGGCTTGATGGGCGGCAAGGGAGACCCTTCGGCCACCATCAACATGATACGCAAGCGTCCCACGAAAACCTTCCAGGCCAGCGCCGGCCTCATCATGGGCCGCTGGGATGACCAGCGCTTCGAGGCCGACCTCTCCACGCCGCTGAACGCGGAGGGCAGCGTGCGTGCGCGCACGGCCCTGGCCTGGCAAAAACGCGATTCCTACCTGGACATGTATCACGAACGCAAGACGGTCGGCATGCTCATCGTCGAGGCGGACGTGCGTCCCGGCACCCTGCTGACGGCCGGTGTCGACTTCCAGGATAACCAGCCCACAGGCGCCACCTGGGGCGCCGTGCCCTACTGGAACGCGGATGGCAGCCTGGCGAACTTGCCGCGCAACACCAGCTGGACGACGCCATGGAGCAGCTGGGCCAACAAGCAGCACACGGTGTTCACGTCGCTGGACCAGCGCCTGCCCGGCAACTGGAATCTGCACCTGGGCTATGCGCGTACGGAAAGCACGAACCGCACCACCGTTCTCTATGCGGGCAAAGGTTATCCCGATCCCGCCACGGGCGAAGGCATGCATCTGTGGACGGGCGCCTGGGGCGCAGGCAAGAACACGGGCGACAATTTCGACGTGTACGCCAGCGGTCCCTTCACCTTGCTGGGGCGCAAGCACACGGCCATCGTCGGCTGGAACGGCGGCAACCAGCGCTCGCGCTCGCTGGGAGGCGAAGCGGAAATCAATTACCCGGATTTTATCCCCGATTACCGCAACTGGACGGGCAACATTCCCCGTCCCGTGTTCCACCCGGACGGCTCGCACACGGAAACCGTGACGCGCCTGGCGGGCGGCTATGTGGCCACCCGCCTGAGCCTGGCCGACCCGCTGCACCTGATCATCGGCGCGCGCAGCAGTACTTACCGTACGGATACGCGCAACTACAATACGCAAGGCGTGTACACGGGCAGCGGCGACTTCGTGGAAACACGCAATGAAGTCACGCCGTATGTGGGCGCCGTGTTCGACATCAACAAGCAATATTCGACCTACGCCAGCTTCACGCAGCTGTTCAACCCGCAATCGAGCAAGGACCGCAACAACCAGTTCCTGGCGCCGGAAACGGGCGACAATGCCGAGTTGGGCATCAAGGGCGAATTCTATGAAGGCAAGCTGAACGCATCGGCCGCCCTGTTCCACACGAAGAAAAAGAACCTGGCGGAACTCGACCGCACGGTACCGCCCGGCTTTTTGCTGCCCGACGGCGGCCAGGCCATGGTGGCCAATGGCGCTGGCGTGACGGCCAAGGGCATCGAGTTCGACGTTTCCGGCCAGCTCACGCCGGCCTGGGAAGCGAGCGGCGGCTATACCTATCTGCATGCGGCCGAGGCCGATGGCCGCCGCGCCGCCACCACGCAGCCGCGCCATTTGCTGCGCCTGGCCACCAGCTACCGCTTCGACGGCCGTCTGGCAGGGCTGAAAGCGGGTGCCAGCATGACGGCGCAAAGCGCCATCTACAGCGAATCGTGGTACGGCCGCCCGCCGTCAAGCGAGATGACGAACATCCCGCAAGCGGGCTATGCGCTGGTCAACGCCATGGCCAGCTATGCGCTCAGCAAGCATGCCAGCGTGCAGCTGAACGTCAACAACCTGCTCGACAAGAAATACTACCGCAACGTGGGCTTCTTCGACGGCGTATTCTGGGGCGAGCCGCGCAATATCAGCCTGGCCGTGCGCACGGCGTTTTAAGCACGCCAGTGCGCGGGGGCAAGCAAGGTAAATCCATCGAGCAAGGGGCCGCCGACGGGCGCCAGCACGGCGGCGGTGACGTGTTCGAACGCGCGCTGGCCCGCCGCCAGGTCGCTGGCGACCAGACGCAGCGCACCGTCCAGCTGCCCGGCAATGGCTGCATCGAACGCCAGCAAGCGGCGAAACAGGTGCTTGCCGCCGCCGCTCCATTCGCCCGCCGCGCGCAAGTGCAGGTCGGCCAGCGCTTCATACAGCTGGCAAGCCACGGCCAGTGCCTCGCCCGGATGCCGGCTGTCGACCAGGTCTTCCAGCGAGGTGGTGATGGCATAGCGGCGCCGCTGCAAGTTGTCCATGTCGAGTACGGGTGGCCCGGCGGCGGCGATGGCTTGCGCCAACGCAAGCAATTGCGCGTAATGCTCGCCGGAGGCGGCGATATTTTCCCCTTCCAGCACCATGCGCGCCAGCGGCACCGTGCCGCCCGGTGCATCCATTTCCTTGCAAAAATACTTGAACGTGGCCAGGTCGTGCGCGAACAGCTCTACCGTGCGCCCTTCGGCCACGATGGTCGAACGCCAGGCGCAATCGACGTGGTCGAACAGCAGCAGCAAGTCGATATCGGAACTGGGCGTCTGCCGGCCCGTGGCAAACGAACCGCCGATGATGGCCGCCACGGCCGTGGGATAGTGTTCCTGCACCAGCCGCACGGCAATCGCGCGGATGGCGTCATAGGTGGGAATGTTTGTCACAGCAAGTGCTCCGTGCCGAAAAGCACTATCCTACACGCTATCCTGCACGCGACATGCACGCTGCCGCCATCCTGCTACACTGGCGCTATCTGATCAAGGAAGAAACATGGAATACGACTGCCTCGTGATGCCCTCGCCCGTGGGCGAACTGACCCTGGTGGCGCGCGGGGCGGCGCTGGCCGCCATCCTGTGGGAAAACGACAAGCCGAACCGCGTGCGCCTGGGCGCGATGCGCGTCGATGACAGTTGCCCCGTGCTGCAGGAAACGGCGCGCCAGCTGGGCGAGTATTTCGCCGGCACCCGCCAGCAATTCGACGTGCCGCTCGATTTTGCTGGCACGTCATTCCAGCAGGAAGTCTGGCGCGCGCTGCTGACGATACCGTACGGGCAGACGCGCAGCTATGGCGAGATCGCGCGCCAGATCGGCCGTCCCGCCGCCGTGCGCGCCGTAGGCGCCGCCAATGGCAAGAATCCCATTTCCATCATCGCCCCCTGCCACCGGGTGATCGGCGCCGCGGGCGAATTGACGGGCTTTGCAGGCGGCCTGCAGGCCAAGGAAACCTTATTGGCCCTGGAAGGCATCGCCCTGTCCAGCGACCGCGAAGCACTGAAGACGGGCCACGCCCGCCGCCGCGCCGTGCATGTTGATACGGCACAAGGTTGCTTGTTCTAGCCGCCTGTTCCTGTCACTCCCGGATGGCCACGCCATCCATTCAAGCAAACATATCAAAAATTATGCCGTATCTGTCCATCCTGCTGTTTGCTGTCCTGTATTTGCTGGCCACGTTCTTTTTCCACATCCCCGCCCTGGTCGCCCTCGTGTATGGCGTGCTGAGCCTGAGCTGTTTCGTCGCCTATGCGATCGACAAGTCAGCCGCCAAACAGGGACGTTGGCGCACCTCGGAGCGCACCCTGCTGCTGCTGGGACTGCTGTGCGGCTGGCCTGGCGCCGTGCTGGCCCAGCAGTGGCTGCGCCACAAGTCCAGCAAGCGTTCGTTTCGCGTGCTGTTCTGGATCACCGTCGCCCTCAATATCGCCGCTTTCGTGTATTTCAGCATGCATTACGCGGCGCCCGATATCGGCACCGAAGTCGCGCCGATCGAGCTGTAGGACCGCTGCGACCCGTCACTCGCCCAGCAAACGCAGCGATTCCAGCCAGTCCGCCTTCCATTCGCGCAGCAAGGGCTGCGTGGCGAACGCCTTCTTCAGGTGCGCCATCGGCACGCGGTGCACATCGTGCAGGCCGAACGCCAGGGTGACGGGATGCCACAGGTGGCTGTTCTTGCCGCCCCGCGAATTCTTGCGCACACGCGCGCCATCGTCGCCAAAGATGCCCACACCACTGGCCATGCCTTGGTCCAGGTCGACCTTGCCCACGCCGGCAAAGGCGATCAGAATTTGCTCGCGCCCCAGGCCCTTCAAGGCGCTGGGCAAGACAAACGGTGCTGCGTTGTCAGCTCCGGCTTCCGGCTCGGCCGGCTGCGGATGCTGCAACTCCTTGAGCAAACGCAACAGATCGCGCTCCTGGAAGTGCAAGCCGTCCAGCGGCACGCGCAAACCCGGTGCCTTCAGTTCGATGGAGATATTGCCGGAGTCGCGCGTAAAACGCAGCCAGACATCATCGGCGCCCGAGGCCAGGTGTTCTTTGTCGCCGATGAACACGACGGGCGCTGCATAGCGCGTCACGCCGTCGTGGAACAGCTCGGCCCACTCTTCGCTGTAATCGAGCCAGACAAACGGCAAGCCGCCCTGCTCCAGCAGGCGCGCCAGGGTCCACGGCGTGCCAGTCTGTTGCGCCAGCCAGGCACAGGCTTGGGTGGCGGTGGCGCGGTACGGCAAAGGAAGGGAAGTCATGGCGGTTCCGTCGATAAAAGTGGAACGCAGTGTAGCAGACGCCGCCCTCATCCCCTTGGGCAGGCGCAGCGGGCGCGCTGCGCCATGTGCTAGGCTGGAGGCATCAGCACGCGCCACGGCCATTCCGGCCGCGTGGCGCACTACCGCAGGGGGATTCACCATGCATTCGAGCACCAACGCCGCCACCACGCCCGCCCCGCCACCGGAGCGCGATTCGCCCACGCCGGCCAGCGAAAGCCATGCCGAGCAAGCGCTGGATGAAGCGCTGAAAGAAAGCTTTCCCGCCAGCGATCCGATCGCCATTGCCACCCCAAAACCGGTCGGCAAGACGCCCGCCTGAGGGCACGTCCATCGCGAAACCAGACCAGCCACCCTTGCGGTGGCTTTTTTTTCTGAACTGAATCCAGACGCCCCGCCCCCGCGTACATGGCTATGCCATGACCGAACGAAGTTACCACGCGGAAAGGAATCACCATGCAGCATTACAGCAAGAAGACGGACCCCATGGATCAGCGCCTGTACCTGGCCCAGCGCATCGACCGGGCCGATGCGCGCTTGCAACGCTTGCAACGCTTGCACGATGCGGCCGAGCGGGAACGCTGCGCGCAATGGGTCACTGCCTGGGCCGTGGCGGCAGGCGCCGACGCGCCGCGCGGCATGAAGCTGCGCATCCGCGGCGAATTCATTTTGCTTTGATCAAAGTAAAAGCCCCGCCCGATGCATGAGCACGGGGCGGGGCCAGTCAAGCCGACACGCGTCTACTTGGGCGTGTCGCGGTAGTGCTCGGGCGTCGTGTCGCCATCGGCGATTTCATACCACATTGCATTGAGCACGGCGAAGGTCGCCGCCAGCGGAAGACCCAGTATCCAGGCGAAATACCACATAGTTATATCCTTTCCTTAATTCTTAGTAGGCGTGACCGCTGTCGTCTTCGATGGCTTTTCCATCAACCTTACCCCACAGCACTTTATATACCCACGTCGTGTACGCCACGATGAGGGGGATGAAGACGGCCGTGACGACCAGCATGATGAACAGGGTCGTGTGGCTGGACGAGGAGTCCCACACCGTCAGGCTGGCGCGCGGGTCGATCGATGAGGGCAGGATGAACGGGAACATGGCTGCACCCACGCCGAGGATGATGCCGGCGATGCCAGCCGCGCTGGCCAGCAAGGCCGGCACTTCGCGGCGCGCGCGCTGGAAGGCGAACGCCAGCAGAGGGCAAAGCAGACCCAGCGCTGGAGCGATCCAGGTCCAGGGATGGGCGGCAAAGTTGAGGAACCAGGCGCCCACGTGCACTTCCGCCGTTTTCAGCATCGGATTCGACGGACCATCGACCACCACCGTGCTGCTGATGCGGTAGCCATCGACCCACAGCCACAGGGCCACGCCAGCCAGTGCATACAGCACGACTGTCGCGATCGCCGCCACGCTGCCGTAGCGGCGCGCCCGTTCGGCCACGGCACCGTCCGTTTTCAGCTGCAGCCAGGTGGCGCCGTGCATCACCAGCATGGCCACCGAGACGAGACCGCACAGCAGCGCGAACGGGTTGAGCAGCGCAAAGAAACTTCCGTCATAGAAGATGTGCATGTCCGGCGAGAAACGGAACGGCACGCCCTGCAGCACGTTGCCGATGGCCACGCCGCAGATCAGGGCCGGCACGAAGCCGCCCACGAACAGGGCCGCGTCCCAGCGGGCGCGCCAGCGCGGGTCTTCGCGCTTGCTGCGGAACTTGAACGCCACGGGACGCACAATCAGCGCCACCAGGATGACGAACATGGCCAGGTAAAAGCCCGAGAACGAGACGGCGTACAGCTGCGGCCAGGCCGCAAAGATGGCGCCGCCGCCGAGGATCAGCCACACCTGGTTGCCTTCCCACACGGGACCGATGCTGTTGATGACGACGCGGCGTTCCAGGTCCGTCTTGCCAACGAAGGGCAGCAGGATACCCGTGCCCAGGTCGAAGCCGTCCGTGATGGCAAAGCCCACCAGCAAGATGCCGATCAGCAGCCACCAGATCAGGCGCAGTGTTTCGTAAGAAATCATTTCATGCAAAATCATGGTCTGGCCCTCCTTAGGCGCGTTGAGTAGGAATGGCTGCGGCCGCTGGCGCGGGGGCCGGCGCCGTCTCTTCCGGCCCCTTGCGGATAGCCTTGAGCATGAGCTTCATTTCGATAATCAACAGCACGGTGTAGATGGCGGCAAAGCCGGCAATCGTGATCAGCAAGGTAGTCGCGCCCAGGTTAGAGACGGCCACGGCCGTCGGCAGCACGCCTTCGATCACCCACGGCTGGCGGCCCACTTCGGCCACGATCCAGCCCGCTTCAATCGCCACCCACGGCAGCGGGATGGCGAACACGGCCAGCTTCAACAGCCAGCGGTGCTTGTCCAGCGTGCGGCGCGTCGACAGGATGAAGAACGTGCCGGTGAGCAAGATAAAGAACATGCCCAGGCCCACCATCACGCGGAAGGACCAGAACAATGGCCCCACGGGCGGCACGGTGTCGAGCGCGGCCTTGCGGATCTGCTCGGGCGTGGCCTGGCGCGGGTCGTCGACATAGCGTTTCAGCAGCAAGGCGTAACCCATGGACTGGCCTTTCGATTCGAACATGTCCTTCGCCTCTTGCGGCACGGGCGCGCCCGGCGCCACGCTGCGGATGGTTTGCAGCGCGTCATACGCCTTGATGCCATCCTTGATCAGCAGCTCGCCGCGGTCGACCAGTTGCTCGATGCCGGGGATTTCCGTCGTCAGCGAACGCGTGCCGATCAAGCCCATCACCATCGGGATATGCACGGCGTAATGCGTCTCGCGCGCTTTCGCGTCGGGGAAGCCGAAAGCCGTGAAGGCGGCCGGCGCCGGCTCCGTGGTCCACATGGCCTCAATCGCGGCCAGTTTCATCTTCTGGTGTTCGGACGACAGGTAACCGCTTTCATCGCCCAGCACCACCACCGACAGCGAGGCGGCCAGGCCAAACGAGGCAGCCACCGTCATCGAGCGCTTGGCCAGCTGCACGTGGCGACCCTTCAGCAGATACCAGGCGGAAATACCCAGCACGAAAATCGACGCCGCCGTATAACCGGCCGACACCGTGTGCACGAATTTCGCCTGTGCAACAGGATTCGTCAGCACGGCACCGAAATCCGTGATTTCCATGCGCATGGTCTGCGGATTGAAGGCCGCGCCGACGGGATTTTGCATCCAGCCGTTGGCGATCAGGATCCACAGGGCCGAGAAGTTCGAGCCTATGGCCACCAGCCAGGTGGTGACCAGGTGGCCCCGCTTCGACAGCTTGTCCCAGCCGAAGAAGAACAGGCCGACGAAGGTCGCTTCCAGGAAGAAGGCCATCAAACCTTCGATGGCCAGCGGCGCGCCGAAAATGTCGCCCACATAATGGCTGTAGTAGCTCCAGTTCATGCCGAACTGGAATTCCATGACGATGCCCGTCGCCACGCCCATGGCGAAGTTGATGCCGAACAAGACACCCCAGAACTTGGTCATGTCGCGCCAGATGGGGCGGTTCGTCATCACGTAAACCGTCTCCATGATGGCGAGGATCACTGACAGGCCTATCGTCAACGGAACGAATATAAAGTGGTACAGAGCTGTCAGCGCGAACTGCAGTCTGGATAAAGCGACAATATCGAAGTCCATATGATTTCCTTGGTGTTTCCCTAATGTAATTGTAAACCTGGTATCTACATGCGGCTGTTCGATAGCTTCTGCTGCTGTAAGCTATCGGGCTGTGCCGCCCGCCCATCAATCGCCGCGCAAGCCGGCCAGCGCCGCCTCGAAGGCTTGTGTGCCACGGCGCGCGTCGCCCACGATGCGGCCATCGCGCAGGCTGACCAGCCGGTCCGCCAGCGCCGCTTCGCGCCGCAAGTGGGTGGCGATCAGCAAGCTGCGTCCGTCGCAGCGCGCGCGCAGGCGCTGCAGGACATCGATTGCCGCCTGCGCATTGAGCGCCTCGGTGGCTTCGTCCAGCAGCCACAGGGTCGACTCGTGCAGGAACAACCGCGCCAGCGCCAAGCGCCGCGCCTGCCCGCCCGACAAGCCCAGGCCGCCCTCGCCCAGCTGTGTGTCGAGGCCGCCCGCAAAGGCCCGCACCTCGTCATCCAGGCCGGCCGCCTGCAGCGCCGCCCACAGCTGCGCATCGCTGGCGGACGGATCGGCCAGGCGCAGGTTGTCGCGCAGGCTGTCCTGGAATAGTTCCGTCTTCTGGGTGAACAAACAGGCGCGCGGTGCGCTGACGGAACCCGACAATGGCGCCAGCTCGCGCGCGGCAAGGGCCAGCAAGGTGGACTTGCCCGCGCCGCTGGGGCCGATCAAGGCCACGCGCTCGCCATCCGCGATGTGCAGGGAAATATCATGCAAAATTGCAACATGGCTGCCTGCGTGCGCGCCGCTGACGTGTTCCAGGCGCAAGCCCGGCGCGGCACCAACGGACGGCGGCGGCACGTCCTGCCCATCTAGGCGCGGCGCCAGGCGGCGCATGGCCAGCAACATGCGCCCCGCTTCCAGCGCGCCGCGGCGCAAGCCCGCAAACGGCTCCACGGCCGTCAAGGCGATCAACAGGGCCAGCGCCGCCAGCGGCACATTCAGCGTTTGCTGCTGCACCAGCGCGGCCACGGCCAGCAGCACACCGGCCAGGGTCACGCTGCCGGCCACGCCATACGCGGCGCCGGCAGCCGTCTCCAGGCGCAGCAAGGCGAAATCGGCTTGCGCCAGCGAGCGATCGATTTGCCCCAGCGCCGCGCATTGGGCGTCGATGCGGCCCGCCATCACCAAGTCCGTCTGGCCCGCCACCAGGTCGATGGTGCCGGAACGCAGTTTTTCAATGGCGCGCGAGCGCACGATGGCGGGACGGCGGGCGCCGCGCGCCACCAGCCAGCTGATGCTACCGCCAGCGGCCAGCAGCCATGCGGCCAGGCCCAGGCCCAGCTGCCATTGCATCACGCCCAGCGCCACGCCGGCCAGCAAGGCCGCGCACAGTGCCGTAAAAGCCGGCACCAGCAGGCGCAAATACAGTGATTCGAGCGCGTCGATATCGGCCGTCAGGCGGAACAGCAGCTTGGCGGGCTGGCGCAGCAAGCGGCTGGCCGCTTCCGGGCGCGACCAGCCGCGAAACAGTTGCACGCGGATGCAGACCAGCGCAGCGAACGTGGCGTCATGCGTGACGAGGCGCTCCGCATAGCGCGAGCCCGTGCGGCCGATGGCAAGCAGGCGGATGCCGGCCGACGGGCCGAACACGTCGAACAGGATCGCGGTGGAGGCGTGCAGGCCGGCAATCGAAGTGGCCGTGATGAACCAGCCGGACAAGCCCAGCAAGGCCATGCCGGCCACCGCTGTCAGGGCCGCCAGCATGGCGCCACCGATCAGTTTGCCTGGCTGGGCCAGCAGCAATTGCCGCAGGACGGGATTCAATATGAGAGAAGTTTTCATGCGCGCGCCTCTTCCTTCTGCTCCTGCGCCTGCGCATCGACCTGCACCGTGCGCTGCAGGCGGCCAGCCAGCACCGGGTCGTGCGTGGCAACGATCATCGTCTTGCCCTTGGCCAATGCCAGCAAGGCGTCCGTGACGCGCGCCGCCGTTTCGCTGTCCAGGTGGGCCGTCGGTTCATCGACCAGCAGCAGGTCGGCATGCGGGTGCAGAGCCACGCGGGCCAGCGCCAGACGCACGGCTTCGCCGCCGGACAAGCCCTGGCCGCCATCGCTGAGCATGACGGCCGGCTGCGCCTGCGCCACGGCAGCCAGGTCGGCCAGGTGCAGCGCCTGCGTCACGTGCGCGGCGTTGGCGCCGATGCGGCCCAGGGTCACATTCTGGCTGACGGAAGCGGCAAACACGTGGGGGCGCTGGCCCATCCAGGCCATGCGCTGGCGCAAGGTATTGACGGTACTGTCGGTCAGGCGCACGCCGCCAATGCGTATCTCTCCACCGCTGGCGGGCAGCAAGCCGGCCAGCAAGGACAGCAAGGTGGTCTTGCCGGCGCCGCTGGCGCCCAGCAGAGCCACGTGTTCACCGGCACGCACGGTCAGGTCGAAGCGGTCGAATACGGGCGCTTCGCCGGGATGGGTAAAGCGCAGTTCACGGATGTCAATGGCGGGCGGTGCTGCCACCGCCATGGCGGCGGCGGAAACGGCAACCACCTCCACGCCGGCGCCAGGCAGGGGCACGCCATCGGCAGCCAGGTCGTGCAGGCCGGCCAGGCCCGCTTCGCCGGCCGCCTTGTCGTGCCAGACGGCGGCCAGTTCGCGCAGGGGCTCGAAGAACGCGGGCGCCAGCAGCAGGATGAACAAGCCCTGCCCCAGGCTCAGTTCCCGGCCCCAGGTGCCGAAATTGATGCTGCCCAGCAAGGAGAAACCGATAAACGCCGCCACCATGGCCACGCCCAGCGCGGAAAACAGTTCCAGCACGGCAGACGACAGGAAGGCGATGCGCAGTACCACCATCGTGCGCCGGCGCACGGATTGCGACGAGGCGTCCAGCCGTTCGGCCGTGGCATCGACGGCGTCGAGCGCGCGCAAGGTGGCCAGGCCTCGCAGGCGGTCCAGCAGGAAGGCGTTCATGCTGCCCATTTCCACCATCTGCGCGCGGCTGGCCGCTTGCGCACCCATGCCCACCAGGGCCATGAAGACGGGAATCAGGGGCGCGGCGATGAGCAGGATCAATGCGGCGATCCACGACAGGGGCGTCACCACGGCGAGGATCACGAGCGGCACGAGCATGACTTTCCAGCGCGCAGGCTTGTAGCGCACCAGATACGGCACGATGGCTTCGGCCTGCTCGGCGATGACACTGGCCGCCTGGCCCGACTGCGCGCGCTGGCGGTCCAGCGGCGAACGGCGCGCCAGCGCCAGCGCCACTTGCGCGCGCAGGCCAGACAGGTGCTCGCGCGCCGCCGCATACATGCGCCGCGCGCCCCACGCTTCGCAGCCGGCACGCAGCACGCCCAGCAGCAGCACGCCCGCGGCCGGCAGCAGGGCTGCGCGCCAGGGTGCACCGTCGAGCATGGCTTGCACGGCCCAGGCCAGCAAGGCCGCTTGCGGCAGCCACAGCAAGGCGGCGCCGCCTTGCGCCAGGCTGGCGGCACGGGGAAGCATAAAGCGGGGCAAAGACAGTGGCGTGGTCGGCATCTCTATATTTTTTTAGTTTTCAGAATTTTCTGTAAGTTCGATTTTTTGTATAATACTGCGAAACATGACATATATCAATTGACCCTACGGGTGTGGCGTGAAAAAATTCAGATAATTATGAAAACTCAACATATCCACATGACGCCGCTGATCCTGACCTTCGTCAGCCATTTCGGCGAGATGGGCAGCCGCTGGGGCTTTAATCGTACGGTGGGGCAAGTGTACGCCTTGTTGTTTGTCGCGGAGCATCCTTTACACGCGGACGAAATCGCGGAACACCTGAGTTTTTCACGCTCGAATGTGAGCATCGGCTTGAAGGAATTGCAGGGCTGGGGCTTGATCCGCCAGTCGCGCATCCCCGGCGACCGGCGCGAGTATTTTTCCTCGCTGGGCGATGTGTGGCAAATCTTCCGCGTCGTGGCCGCCGAACGCCGGCGCCGTGAAGTGGCGCCCACCCTGACAGTGCTGCGCGAAGCGCTGCTGGCGCCGGCCACGGAAGCCGTGGACCAGTATGCGCAGGAGCGCATGCGCGAAATGTATGAACTGGTCGACCTGGCCAACACCTGGTTCGACGACTTGCAGCGCCTGTCGCCCGAATCGATGGCGCAACTGATGAAAATGGGCGCCAAGGTGCAAAAGCTGCTCAATGCCAAGGACCGCCTGTTTGGCGTCAGCAATAACAGCGACTGAAGCCCCGCCTCCCCTCCTTCCCAAGCCGAGACGCCGCCAGCACAAACTGGCGCGCCTTGTCACGCCAGTTCCTGACCTCATGTCGGCTATCGCTAGCACAGCCATACATAGCGGTATGCGACGTTATCAACTAAACCAATAGAATTATTTAAATTGCATTAATTTACATCAGGGATAAGCTTTCATCTGCGTACTCGCTACGCGCAGGAAATAGCTAAAAACGGGCGATGGGATGACCTCTCAGGCATGCAGGGACGCGTCCCAACAATATGAAGCGACTGCCTTCAACAAAGGGGATTTTCATGAAAAGCATAAAGAGCATTGCCATCCGGGCATCCATGCTGACCGCGATGACCGTACTGGCCGGTGCAGCACAGGCTGCCACCTGGGTGGATGTGGGGCCGGCCAGCGGCTTCATCATCGCCGGCAGCACCGTTACCTACACGCCGTCGCCGGCACTGCAGGTGAAATACTATGACGACAATCTCGTACCGCAAAGCCCATCCGACATCCAGGGATATATCAATGGCGTCTTCGGCACCAGCCTGGGTGCGGCCGTATCGTATTGCGACAATGCCACCTCGGGCTGCACTGCCGGCACCACGGCAGGCTTGAGTGGCGGCGTCAATTCCTATACGAGCGCGGCCGCCTATGACTTCCTGGCCATCCACTTCGGCCAAGGCGAACTGGTCTTCCACTGGGCAGCCCCCGTGGCTGCCGGCACCACCTTCACGGTGGCCGGCCTGCCCAAGGATCTGAGCAATTACAGGGCCTTCATTTCCGCCGTGCCGGAACCGGAAACCTATGCCCTGCTGCTCGCCGGCCTGGGCCTGCTCGGTGTCATGGCGCGCCGCCGCCAGGCAAAATAGGAGCATCAAGCAAGACCTGCAACACGGCGCCGGCGCACCCATGTTTACAGCGCGCTTGCGCCGCGCTGCGCACTCTTTACACCGCCTTTATGCCGCTTTCGCTATGCTGGTTGGCACCACCGACACCCTTGCGAAGGAGCCTCCATGCATGAATCCCCATTCCAGTCGCGCGCACGTAGCGTGCTGCGCCAGCATTTGCCCGTGCGCGAACGGCTGCGCCTGGCACGTCTGGCGAGCAAGAAAATGCTGTCGGTATTGTCTGCGCTGCTGTGCGCGGTGCCGCTGCTGTATTTGCTGAGCGTGGTGCTGTTTGCGCAACCTTAGGGCCGCATGCGGAGAGACAGGAAAAGAGAAGAATGCGGCCGCATGACGCAAGCCGTGGCCAGTATGAAACTGGTCCGCCCAGAGGGAATCGAACCCCCATTCACGGTTTAGAAGACCGTTGTCCTATCCGTTGAACGATGGGCGGAAAGGTGCAGTATTTTAGTCCATGCGCGCCAGCAATGAAATGCCTGCGCGGAATAGAAAACGGGCTGTCATTTCTGACAGCCCGTTTATGACTTTGGTCGGAGTACAAGGATTCGAACCTTGGACCCCCTGGTCCCAAACCAGGTGCGCTACCGGGCTGCGCCACACTCCGAAGACAAGATAATAACGCCCCCACCCAATTTCGTCAATTGCCATAGACGAATTAGATGGAAATAACTATCGATCCCTGCCTTTAAACAGCGACCTTGTCGGCGATTCGGCGCGCCATCGATTCGGCCATCTCCTTGTCTTTCGCCTCGACCATCACGCGGATCAGCGGTTCCGTGCCCGAAGCGCGGATCAGCACGCGGCCCGTGTCGCCCAATTCAGCCTCGACCAGTTCTTTCTCGGCCACCATGGCGGCATTTTTTTGCCAGTCGAAACCGGGCGCCACGCGCAGGTTGATCAGGGTTTGGGGGAACAGCACCAGTTCGGCCAGGCATTGCTGCAGGCTCTGGCCGCTGCGCTTGAGCGCGGACAAGACTTGCAGCGCGGAGACGATGCCGTCGCCCGTCGTATGGCGGTCCAGGCACAGCAAATGGCCCGAGCCCTCGCCGCCCAGTATCCAGCCCTTTTCCTTCATGACTTCCAGCACGTAGCGGTCACCCACCTTGGCGCGGGCGAAGCCGATGCCTTGCTGCTTGAACAGCACTTCCAGCGCCATGTTGGTCATCAACGTTCCCACGGCGCCAGCCACGGGACCCGTCGCCAGACGGTCCTTGACCATGACATACAACAACTCGTCGCCGTTATACAAACGCCCCGTGGCATCGCACATGATCAGGCGGTCGGCGTCGCCGTCGAGGGCGATGCCGAGGTCCGCGCCATGCTCGATGACGGCTTCGGCCATGGCCTTTGTTGCCGTGGCACCAAAGCCAGCATTGATGTTGAAGCCATCGGGCTTGTTGCCGATGGCGATGACTTCCGCGCCCAGCTCATGGAACACGTGCGGGGCGATATGGTAGGCGGCGCCGTGCGCGCAATCGACGACGATCTTCAGGCCGCGCAAGTCCAGCTCGTTTGGGAAGGTGCTCTTGCAAAATTCGATGTAACGGCCCTGGGCATCGTCCAGGCGCTTGGCGCGGCCCAGCTTGTCCGATGGCACGCAAGCCATGGGCTCGTCGAGCGCCGCTTCGATTTCCAGTTCCACGCTGTCGGGCAGCTTGGTGCCCTGGCCGGAAAAGAACTTGATGCCATTGTCATGGTAGGGATTGTGCGAGGCGGAAATGACCACCCCGGCCGACAGGCGCAGCGCCCGCGTCAGGTAGGCAATCGCCGGCGTGGGCATGGGGCCGGCCAGCATCACATCCACGCCGGCGGCCGACAGGCCCGCTTCCAGCGCCGCTTCCAGCATGTAGCCGGAAATGCGCGTGTCCTTGCCGATCAGCACCGTCGGGCGCGCCTTGCCGCCTTGCGACTTGGCCAGCACCTTGCCGGCCGCATAGCCGAGGCGCATGACGAAATCAGGAGTGATCGGAGCCGTGCCCACCAAGCCGCGAATGCCATCGGTGCCAAAATATTTACGCGTCATAAATTTCTCTTTTTGTTGTTTATAATGAATCTTACAGCTTCAGTGCGCCATGCGCCAGACCTTCAGCGCATCGACGGTTTCAGCGACATCATGCACACGGATAATTTCTGCACCTTGCGCTACCGCAGCAAGCGCACCGGCAACACTGCCGGCCAGGCGCTGCTCGACGGGACGTCCTGTGACGGCGCCTATCATCGACTTGCGCGACAGGCCCGCCAGCACGGGCAGGTCCAGTTCGCTGCGCAACTGGCGCGTGGCGCGCAGCAAGGCATAGTTCTGTTCCACCGTCTTGCCAAAGCCAAAGCCGGGATCGATGCACAGGCGCTCGCGGGCGATGCCGGCCGCTGTCAGGGTGTCGATGCGCTGGTGCAGGAATGCAATGACTTCGCGCACCACATCCTCGTATTGGGGTTGATACTGCATGGTTTGCGGCACGCTTTGCATGTGCATGATGCACAGCGCGCAATCGCTATCCTGCACGGCCTCGATGGCGCCTGGCGCACGGAAACCGTTGATGTCGTTGATCATGTCGGCACCCGCCAGGATGGCTTCGCGCATCACTTCGGGTTTGTACGTGTCAACGGACAGGGGCTTGCCGCAGTCGCGCAAGGCGTACAGCACCGGCATGACGCGCTGCAACTCGTCCTGCAGCGGCAACGGCGGCGCGCCGGGACGACTCGATTCGCCGCCGATATCGATGATATCGACGCCATCAAGCATCATCTGCTCGGCGCGCGAGAGGGCAAATTCCAGGTGTTGATACTGGCCCGCATCGGAAAAGGAATCGGGCGTGATGTTCAGGATGCCCATCACCAGCGCCTGCGTGCCCTGCAGGTTGAAGCCGAAGCGGCCGAATTGCAAATAATGTCGCATGTAACTCTTTTTAGTCGTCAGGAAAAGACTGCTGCGGCAACGAAAAAGGGTAAGGATTGCTCCTTACCCTCGCTCTTACCATGCCATTGCATGCCACCTATCAAGCAGTGGTCGCTATCAGGCCGGCGCCGTCACGTTTGGCGAGATGCCGCCCGTGCCGCTGTCACCACCCGCATTGCGGCGTGGCGGGATGACTTTCGGTGGGCGCGGCTCCAGGCCGGCCATGATGTCATTGATTTGCTCTGCATCAATGGTTTCCCATTCCAGCAAGGCCTTGGTCATCATTTCGACCTTGTCGCGATTGCTTTCCAGCAAGGTGCGCGCCAAAGCATATTGCTTGTCGAGAATGTTGCGGATTTCAGCATCGACCTTTTGCTGGGTCGCTTCCGAGATCGTCTTGGTGGCGCCACCGAAGAAACCTTCATTTTCGCTGTCTTCGTAGACCATCACGCCCATGCTGTCGGACATGCCGAAGCGGGTCACCATGGAACGGGCCAGCTTGGTGGCACGCGAGAAGTCGTTCGACGCGCCGGTGGACATCTGTCCCACGAAAATCTCTTCGGCGATACGGCCACCGAACAGGATGGAAATTTCTTCCAGCATCTTGTCCTTGTAGGCGGACAAGTTGTCGTGTTCCGGCAACTGCCAGGTCAGGCCCAGGGCCCAGCCGCGCGGCATGATCGTCACTTTATGCACGGGATCGGCTTTCGGCAGCAGCTTGGCCACCACCGCATGACCGGACTCATGGTAAGCCGTATTGCGACGTTCTTCCTCGCGGATGATCATCGATTTACGCTCAGGACCCATGTAGATCTTGTCTTTCGCATCTTCGAAGTCGGCCATTTCCACCAGGCGCTTGCTGCGGCGGGCGGCAAACAGGGCTGCCTCATTGACCAGGTTGGCCAGGTCCGCACCCGAGAAACCAGGGGTGCCGCGGGCCAGGATATCGGCTTTCACATCGGTACTGATAGGTACTTTACGCATGTGCACGTTCAAGATCTGCTCGCGGCCGCGGATATCGGGCAAGCCGACGGTGACCTGGCGGTCGAAACGGCCCGGACGCAGCAAGGCTTTGTCGAGCACGTCGGCGCGGTTGGTGGCGGCCACGACGATCACGCCGGAGTTCGCCTCAAAACCGTCCATCTCGACCAGCAACTGGTTCAGGGTCTGTTCGCGCTCGTCATTGCCGCCGCCCATGCCGGCACCGCGGTGACGACCGACAGCGTCGATTTCATCGATGAAGATGATGCATGGCGAATGCTTTTTCGCGTTCTCGAACATGTCGCGGACACGGGAAGCACCCACGCCAACGAACATTTCCACGAAGTCGGAACCGGAAATCGAGAAGAAAGGCACCTTGGCTTCGCCGGCGATGGCGCGCGCCAGCAGGGTTTTACCCGTGCCCGGAGGACCGACCATCAGCACGCCGCGGGGAATGCGGCCGCCCAGTTTCTGGAATTTGCTCGGGTCCTTGAGGAAGTCGACCACTTCGTTGACTTCTTCTTTCGCTTCGTCGCAACCGGCGACATCGGCGAAGGTGACGGTGTTGCTGGCTTCATCCATCATGCGCGCCTTCGACTTGCCGAACGAGAACGCCCCGCCCTTGCCGCCGCCTTGCATCTGACGCATGAAGAACACCCAGACGCCGATCAACAGCAGCATGGGGAACCAGGATACAAAAATAGTTTGCAGGAACGACGCCTCCTCAGGCGGGCGCACATCGAAATGCACGCCATTGTCGCGCAGGTCGCCGATCAGGCCCTTGTCGAGACTGGTGGCGGTGGTACGCACCTTGGTGTCGTCCATCAGCTTGGCGGTAATCGACGAACCTTCGATCACTACCTCCTTGACGCGCTTGCCTTTGACTTCATCCAGCAAATCGGAATAAGCGATGGCCTTGCTGCCGCCTGTGGCGCCATGACTGTCGAATTGCTTGAACAGCATGAACAACAGCAGCAATACGACTACCCAGATGGCAGATTTGGAAAACATGTTATTCACGAAGACTCCTTGGATGCAGTGTGCATCTCTTTACCAATAGCTAGAAACACGATTTTACTCGCAATAAGCGGGCCGTGCCAAAGCCCGCCGATCCGTGCGCGCGAAAAAACCGCGTTCACGCAAAAAAAATGCAGTATAAACAATTTAGGCTTTTATGCCATCAGACGCTACTGCACTTCTCGTTCCCATGTGCGGATTCCCGCTTAAATATCAAGGGCGGAATCATCTTCTTGTACGGCATTTTTCAGCGGATTCTTGAGACCACGCCCCATCAGGAAGATTTCTGACGATTTATCGCGGCTGGCCTTGGGCTTTTTCTGCACCACGACCTTGAATTCGGCGCGGAATTTCTCCACGATCTGGCTGAAACCCATGTCTTTGAAGCATTTCACCAGCAACACGCCAGATGGTTTCAAATGCAATTGGGAAAATTCGATGGCCAGGTCGATCAAATGCTCCATGCGCGCGGCGTCCGCCGTGGCGATGCCCGACAGGTTCGGCGCCATGTCCGACAGGACCACGTCGACCTTGCGTCCCTGCAACACCACTTCCAGCTGGCGCAGCACGCGCGCTTCGCGGAAATCGCCCTGGATGAAGTGAAAATCGGCGATCGGCTCCATTTCCAGCATGTCCAGGCCAATCAGGGTACCATTGACCCCGCCGCCGTCCTTGCCGGCCAGCTTGCGCCGCAGATACTGAGCCCAACTGCCAGGAGTGCAACCAAGGTCGACAATTACCTGGCCATGCTTGATCAGTTTTTCGTCTTCATCGATTTCTTTGAGCTTGTATGCTGCCCGGGCGCGGTAGCCCTCTTTTTGCGCCAACTTCACATAAGGATCATTTATGTGGTCGTGCAACCAGTTTTTGTTTAATTTCTTCTTTGCCATTCGCGTAGAATACTGCTTTTAAGGGAATTACTAAATATTATTATGCTAAAACTTACACCCGTAGAGCGCAGCGCACTGCGCGCCGAAGCACACGCGCTGAAGCCTATCGTCATCATTGGCGAAGCGGGCTTGACACCTGCTGTCCTCAAAGAGATCGACCTTGGCCTGGATTCGCACGGTCTGATTAAAGTCCGCGTGTTCGGCGACGACCGCGAAGCCCGCGTCGGAATGTACGATACGATTTGCGGCAATCTCGGCGCCGCCCCGGTACAACATATTGGCAAACTGCTGGTAATCTACCGTCCGAAAAAAGAAGTGGTTAAGGAGAAGGTCAGCGCCGGCAAAGGCATGCGCGAAGTGACCATCGTCAAGGCCAGCGCCAGCGGCACCAAGCGCCCCAGCGTGACGAAAGTCATGATCAAGGGCAATGAGCGCGTTACCGAAGGCGGTTCCATCAAGCGTGCCAAGCCACGTCAGAAAAGCGCCAAGAAAAGCGCACTGGGCAGCAAGTAAGCCTGTTCACCCGACAACCGCAAGGCTGCCGGGCTTGAAACAAGAAGCGGAGCACGGGATATTCCCTGCTCCGCTTTTTTATTACAACCACCCCAACAGCAAAGGCTGGGGTCAGACCCGACGGGGAATTTCGTCCCAATGGGAAGAAATCCAATCTCGAAGAGACTGACCCCGGATTTTTTTGCCCCTGGGGTTAAAACAATTACTGTTGTTTCCAGATCAATACGCCCGCCAGCAAGCTCTGCACGGCAAAGATCAAGGTCGACACGCCATGCAGCATGCCGAAGCGGCTGCGCATGGCCTCGTCCATGATGCCCGACGGCGCTTGCGCCTTGAGCTCGGCCATCAGGGGCGAGATACCAAAATGGCTGAGCAGCGCGCACACCAGCATCGACAGCACCAGCGCGGCCAGCAGGCGCCTGCGCTTGAGCTCCAGCGCGCCGGGGCTCCACTGCAGCAAGGCCAGCAGTATCAACGCACAGGCGATGGACAGCCAGGCCTCGGCACGGAACATGCTGCCGGCGATATTGCCTGCCAGCACGCGGTCGCTCAGGGTGCCAAACAGCGTGGGTGCCACGATGAAACCGATGGTCCACAGGCTGCCGGCCCACAGGGTGGCAACGAGGAGGCGCACGCGGGCGAGCATCAGATGTACAGCACTTCCAGGATTTCGTATTCGCGCGGGCCGGACGGCGCCTGCACTTCCACCACGTCGCCGGCGTACTTGCCGATCAGCGCGCGGGCGATCGGGGACGTCACGGACACTTTGTTCTTTTTCAGGTCGGCTTCATCGAGGCCCACGATCTGGTAAGTGACTTTCTGGCCCGATTCCAGGTCTTCCAGGTTCACGGTCGAGGCAAAGACCACGCGACCTTCCGCGTCGAGCGCGGTCGGGTCGATGATTTGCGCTGCGCCCAGCTTGCCTTCGAGCTCGGCGATGCGGCCTTCGACGAAGGCCTGGCGTTCCTTGGCGGCATCGTACTCGGCATTTTCCGACAGATCGCCGTGCGAACGCGCTTCAGCGATCGCATCGATGACGATGCGGCGTTCCTTGGTCTTCAAATGATGCAGCTCTTCTTTCAGAAGTTCTGCGCCGTATGTGGTCAATGGGACTGAGGTCATGTTATCTCTACTATCTGCTAGTTATCGGCGCCGTTGTCCGTGTTTCGTCACGGTTAACGGATGCACCAAGTGAAAACCACAGAGGCCGCGCGCTGCTCTGCACGGAACTCTGTGGTTGATAAGCATGCAGTGTACCGCCTAACGGCGGCCACTGCAAATGACACGCTTAGTTCAAGGTCTTGTGCAGGCCTTGCAGATCGTACACGCGCAACTCATCCAGATGGCGGATGCCTTCGACGGCCGCTTCCGCGCCCGCGATGGTGGTGTAGGTCGTCACGCGCGAGGCCAGGGCCGAGGTGCGGATGGCCCGCGAATCGACGATGGCGCTGCGTTTCTCTTCCACGGTGTTAATCACCAGCACGATTTCATGGTTCTTGATCATGTCGACGATATGCGGACGGCCTTCGATCACCTTGTTCACTGGCGTGACGGCGATGCCGGCAGCAGCGATCACGGCGGCGGTGCCCTTGGTGGCGACCACGGTGAAACCGGACTCGACCAGGTCACGCGCCACTTGCACGGCGCGCGGCTTGTCCGACGCTTTCACGCTGATGAAGACCTTGCCCGATTTTGGCAGGTTCACGCCAGCGCCCAGTTGCGATTTCACAAACGCTTCGCCGAACGTCAAGCCCACGCCCATGACTTCGCCTGTCGATTTCATTTCAGGGCCCAGGATGGTGTCCACGCCCGGGAACTTGACGAACGGGAACACGGCTTCCTTGACGCTGAAATATGGCGGCACGACTTCCTGCGTGATGCCTTGCGAGGCCAGCGATTGGCCGACCATGCAGCGAGCAGCAATTTTCGCCAGTTGCAAGCCCGTGGCTTTCGAGACGAAAGGCACGGTGCGCGAAGCGCGCGGGTTCACTTCCAGCACGAAGACGACATCTTTCATTTCGCCGTCAATTTCCTGCTTCTGGATGGCGAACTGCACGTTCATCAGGCCGACCACGTTCAAGCCCTTGGCCATCAGCGCCGTCTGGCGCTTCAGTTCTTCAATGGTTTCCGGTGCCAGCGAATACGGCGGCAGCGAGCAAGCCGAGTCGCCCGAGTGTACGCCAGCCTGTTCGATGTGTTCCATCACGCCGCCGATAAACGTCGTTTCGCCGTCGGAGATGCAATCGACGTCGCACTCGATGGCGTCGTTCAGGAAGCGGTCCAGCAATACTGGCGAATCGTGCGAGACCTTGACCGCTTCGCGCATGTAGCGCTCGAGGTCGCGTTGCTCATGCACGATTTCCATGGCGCGCCCACCGAGCACGTACGATGGACGCACGACCAGCGGGTAACCGATTTCCTGCGCCAGCGCCAAAGCGTCGGCTTCCGTGCGCGCGGTGCGGTTAGGCGGCTGGCGCAATTCCAGCTTGTGCAGCAGTTGCTGGAAACGCTCGCGGTCTTCGGCCGCATCGATCATGTCGGGCGAAGTGCCGATGATCGGTACGCCATTCGCTTCCAGGTCCAGCGCCAGTTTTAATGGCGTCTGGCCGCCGTATTGCACGATCACGCCCACCGGTTTTTCGATGGCGACGATTTCCAGCACGTCTTCCAGCGTCAAGGACTCAAAGTACAGGCGGTCCGAGGTATCGTAATCGGTTGAAACCGTTTCAGGGTTGCAATTGACCATGATGGTCTCGTAGCCGTCTTCGCGCATGGCGAGGGCCGCGTGGACGCAGCAATAGTCAAATTCGATACCCTGGCCGATACGGTTCGGGCCACCGCCCAGCACCATGATCTTTTTCTTGTCGGTCGGATTCGATTCGCACTCTTCGTCGTACGTGGAATACATGTACGCCGTGTCGGTCGAAAATTCCGCTGCGCAGGTATCGACGCGCTTGTAGACGGGACGGATGTTCAGCGCATGGCGCTGCTGGCGCACGGCCGTGTCGGTCGTCTGCAGCAGGAAGCCCAGGCGGCGGTCCGAGAAGCCCTTCTGTTTCAACTTGTACAGGGTGTTCTTGTCCAGGTTTTCCAGCTTCTGCGTGTCCAGCCACAGTTCCAGGTCGACGATTTCCTTGATCTGGATCAGGAACCATGGGTCGATCTTGGTCAGGTTGTGCACTTCTTCCAGGGTGAAGCCCTGGGCAAACGCATCGCCCACGTACCAGATGCGTTCAGGACCAGGCTCGCCCAGTTCTTCTTCGATCTTTTCGCGGTCCTTGGTTTTCTCGTTCATGCCGTCCACGCCCACTTCCAGGCCGCGCAAGGCTTTCTGGAACGATTCCTGGAAGGTACGGCCAATCGCCATCACTTCGCCGACCGATTTCATCTGCGTCGTCAGGTGATGGTCGGCGGTGGGGAATTTCTCGAACGTGAAACGGGGGATCTTCGTGACAACGTAATCGATCGACGGTTCGAACGAGGCCGGCGTGGCGCCGCCCGTGATTTCATTGCGCAGCTCGTCCAGGGTGTAACCGACGGCCAGCTTGGCGGCGATTTTCGCAATCGGGAAACCCGTCGCTTTCGATGCCAGCGCCGACGAACGCGAGACGCGCGGGTTCATCTCGATGACGATCATGCGGCCATCGACAGGGTTGATCGAGAATTGCACGTTCGAGCCACCGGTGTCGACGCCAATCTCGCGCAGCACTGCCAGACTGGCATTGCGCATGATCTGGTATTCCTTGTCCGTCAGCGTTTGCGCTGGCGCCACCGTGATGGAGTCGCCCGTGTGCACGCCCATCGGGTCGAGGTTTTCGATCGAGCAGATGATGATGCAGTTGTCCGCCTTGTCGCGCACCACTTCCATCTCGTACTCTTTCCAGCCCAGCAACGATTCTTCGATCAGCAGCTCTTTCGTCGGCGAAGCTTCCAGACCGCGCTTGCAGATGGTTTCGAATTCTTCTTCGTTGTAGGCGATGCCGCCGCCGGAACCGCCCATGGTGAACGATGGACGGATGATGGTCGGGAAGCCCAGCGTGCGCTGCACGGCCCACGCTTCTTCCATCGAATGCGCGACGCCCGACTTGGCCGAACCGAGGCCGATCTTGGTCATCGCGTCCTTGAACTTGGAACGGTCTTCCGCCTTGTCGATGGCTTCAGGTGAGGCGCCGATCAGCTCGACGTTGTATTTCGCCAGCACGCCATTGTTGAACAGGTCCAGCGCGCAGTTCAGCGCCGTCTGGCCGCCCATCGTCGGCAGGATGGCGTCAGGACGCTCCTTGGCGATGATGCGCTCAACGACCGACCAGGTGATCGGTTCGATGTAGGTCACGTCGGCCATTTCCGGATCCGTCATGATAGTCGCAGGATTGCTGTTGACCAGGATGACTTTGTAGCCCTCTTCGCGCAGGGCCTTGCACGCTTGCGCGCCGGAATAGTCGAATTCACAGGCCTGGCCGATCACGATCGGGCCAGCGCCAATAATCAGAATACTTTTAATATCTAAACGTTTAGGCATTTTTCTTTTTCTCCTCCGCAGCCATCAAGTTGATGAAGCGGTCAAACAGGTAAGCAACATCCATCGGGCCCGGCGACGCTTCAGGGTGGCCCTGGAAGCAGAAGGCCGGCTTGTCCGTGCGGGCAAAGCCCTGCAGGGAGCCGTCGAACAGCGATTCATGGGTCACGCGGCAATTCGCGGGCAAGGTTGCCGCGTCGACGGCAAAACCGTGGTTTTGCGAGGTAATCAAGACTTGCTTGGTTTCCAGGTCTTGTACCGGGTGGTTGGCGCCGTGGTGACCGAACTTCATCTTCAGCGTCTTCGCGCCGGAAGCGATCGCCATGATCTGGTGGCCGAGGCAGATGCCGAAGGTCGGGATGCCCTTTTCGATCAATTCGCGGGTAGCAGCGATGGCGTAGTCGCACGGTTCCGGGTCGCCAGGACCGTTCGACAGGAAGATGCCGTCCGGATTCAGTGCCAGTGCGTCGGCCGCCGTGGCTTGCGCCGGCAGCACGGTGACTTTGCAGCCGCGTGCCGTCAGCATGCGCAGGATGTTGCGCTTGACGCCGTAGTCGAAGGCGACCACGTGGTATTTCGCGTCCGCGTCGGCCAGCTGGCCATAGCCTTCGCCCAGCGTCCATTCCGTTTCGCGGTACTCGTAGGCGGCCTTGCTTGATACGACCTTGGCCAGGTCCATGCCGGCCAGGCCGGGGAAGGAGCGGGCCAGTTCCAGCGCTTGCGCGGCGGATGGCTCATTGCCTTGCGTGCCAACGAGGATGGCGCCGCCCTGCGCACCTTTTTCACGCAGGATGCGCGTGAGCTTGCGTGTATCGATGCCGGCGATGGCGACGATATTTTCAGCTTTCAGGTAATCGGACAGGGAAAGCGTGGAACGGAAATTGGATGCCAGCAATGGCAGATCGCGGATGATGAGGCCAGCGGCGTGTACCTTGGAAGACTCGACGTCTTCCGGATTGACGCCCGTATTGCCGATATGCGGATAGGTCAGGGTGACCATCTGGCGGCAATAGCTTGGGTCGGTAAGGATTTCCTGATACCCGGTCATGGAGGTATTGAAAACAACCTCGCCCGTGGTATGACCGGCGGCACCGATCGAAAAACCTTTAAAGATCGTTCCATCAGCAAGCGCTAATATGGCTGGAACGGCAGGGCCAGAAAAAAATGGCGGCAAGGGCAACTCCTGATAAAGTTACCGTAGCTGCGCCACGTCAGACCGACCGCCTAATTACCCGAGCCAGATGCACTCAGGGTGTTTCAACGGTCATTTTGAATGAGGGGATGGGTAGTCGCTACGGTATATGTGTGATTGGCTAAACCTTTGAATTATAACCAAAAGGAAGCTTTTCCACAAGGAAGAAAATGTAGAGTGGGCGGCATTTTTTTGCGCAGCAACATAAAACCGGCGCCCCATGAAAAAGCCGCCTGGCTTGCGCGGGGCGGCTGGTTCTGCAACTGCGGCGACTACTTAGGCCGTTAAAGCGGCGATACCGGCCTTGGCGATTTGCGCATCTTCTGCCGATTTCACGCCCGAGACGCCGACGGCGCCCAGATAGTGACCGTCGAACACGATAGGCACGCCGCCTTCGAGCAAGCCGTCGATTTCCGGCGCGCTCAGGAACGACACGCGGCCGCCATTGATCATCTCTTCATAGATGCGCGATTCGCGGCGGCCCAGGGCGGCCGTCTTGGCTTTCGATGGGGCGATGTGCGACGAAATCGGCGCCACGCCATCCATGCGCTGCAGCCACAGCAAGTGGCCGCCGTCGTCGACGATGGCGATCGTGACGGCCCAGTTATTCTTGACCGCTTCCGCTTCGGCAGCGGCAGCGATTTTCTTTACGTCGTCCAGGGTCAAAATCGGTTTCGATTGCATGGTGCATCCTTGTTATGTTGAATCAAAATTGTATACGAAATGCGCAGCGGCGCTAGCCCTTACTGTTCGCGCTTGGCTTTCAGCTTTTGCTTGAGCTGCGCCATGACGGCAAAGGTCGCCTGCTCGCCTGCCAGGATCGCCTGGTTGCGGCTGTTGAAATCGTTGCCCTTCATGGTGCCCAGGCTGGGCTGGATCACCACGTCCGCATCCTTCAGCTCGAACTGGTTGATGCGCTGGCCCATGATGGCAAACGTCTGCATCAGCACTTCCATCGAGCTGATGGCCTTCTGCGTATCCGTTTGCGACGAGATATTCACGGCGATGATGAAATCGGCGCCCATGTCGCGCGCAAAGCGCACTGGCACGGGAGCGACGAGGCCGCCATCGACATAGGTGTGGCCGGCGATCGTCACGGGCTGGAACACGCCGGGAACGGCCGACGAGGCGCGCACGGCCATGCCGGTGTTGCCACGCTGGAACAGGATCGGCTGGCCATTCTTCAAATCGGTCGCCACCACGCCAAACGGTATCTTGAGTTTTTCCAGCGGCACGCCGCCGACTGCCTTGTTGACATAGCTTTGCAGCGCCTCGCCCTTCAATACACCGGACGACTTGCCGAACAGGGGCAAGGCCCAGTCGGAAATGGCCGCCTCGTCCATATCGAACGCCATCTTTTGCAGGGTAAAGCCGGAGTTGCCCGCCGCATACAGGGCGCCCACCACGCTGCCGGCGCTGGTGCCGGTGACGATGTCGGCGTGGATGCCCTGCGATTCGAGCGCCTTGATCACGCCAATATGCGCGAAGCCGCGCGCCGCGCCACCGCCCAGCGCCAGGCCAATCTTGATCTTGCGCGGCGTGACGACGATGGGCTCGGGCGGCGTCAATACTTGTACGGGTTTCGGGGCGGTGGTATCGCAGCCGGCCAGCGCAAAGGCGGCCAGGGCAAGCAGGGTCAGGCGTTTAGGGAACATAGTGGCAGAAGAGAACCGCGCGCGGCAGTGGCAACAAAGGAGGGTCGATTGTAGCGCAAGCGGGGCCGCTGGCACTGAAGGCAGTCTTAAATGTTTATGCTGACAATGTTCGTGCGCGCCGCCTCATCTACCAGACCACTGCTAGACTGGCGCCGGGTTTTTACTCTCCGTCCAATATGTCCGAAGAATTGCAATTTACCGACAGCCGCGCCCTGAGCGCACCGTTTGCGCAACAGTTATCGCACCAGCCGCCCGACGGCGCCCTCGCCTGGCTGGCCGCCTGCCTGGCCGCGCACGGCGCGCCGCGCATCCAGGCAACCGTGACTTCCATCACAAAACACGCCGACGACATCCTGCGCGGCGGCCCACGCGGCGTGGCCGTGACAGACTTGCCGCGCCTGTATCTCGATCCGGCACCATTCCAGAATGCACCCGCCATCCTGGCGCAGCACGAGACGGTGGTGGGTGGCATGCGGGAAAACATGCAGAACTTGCTCAAGGGAATAGTGTGAATCGACATGCTCTTGTGGCAATCGACTTGATCGATATCAACTCGCCACGCCAGCTGCACGCAGCGCTGGCCGCCGCGCTGGATTTCCCTTCCTTGTATGGCATGAACTGGGACGCTTTCTGGGACGCCATCACGGGCCTGGTGGAAATGCCGCAACAGCTGGAGCTGCGCGGCTGGCAAGCCTTCGCTGCACGCCTGCCCCACGATGCGGCCGTCCTGCAGCGCATCCTGGCGCGCATGGCGCAGCAAATGCCGGACGAGGCAGCACAGGTGCATTATTTGTAGAACGGAAACGCTTGACAGCCCGGCCCGACTTCCCTTACATTGAGTGCATGTCCTCCTTCAAACATTCCTCCCCTTCCCTGCTGTCGCTATCGCGACTACACCTAGCACGCGCATAAGTTTGCCGCATTGCTTCGCCTGGCCACACGCCGGCGTGTTTCAAAAACCCTGGAAGGTTTGATGATGTTTGCACCATCCCCATTCGTACACGTAATCCCCACTGCGACCGCCCCTGCTGGCATCGCTGCCGCACTGCTACCGCTACCGATCGCTTGCCTGGCCTAGTGTTGCGTGGCCGCCCGGCAAGCTTGCGCCACAACCATTGATTTCCCCCTATCTTCAGGAGTACCCGATCATGATGTTGCAGAACCCAGCTTCCAAATACCGCGCTTTTCCTCCCGTCAAATTGACCGACCGTCAATGGCCGAACCAGATCATCAGCAAACCGCCTATCTGGATGAGCACCGACTTGCGCGACGGCAACCAGTCGCTGATCGAGCCGATGAGCGCGGAAAAGAAGCTGCGGTTCTTCGAGATGCTGATCGCCATCGGCCTGAAGGAAATCGAAGTGGGTTTCCCATCGGCATCGCAGACGGATTTCGACTTCGTGCGTAAACTCGTGGATGAAAATCGCATCCCGGACGACGTCACCATCATCGTGCTGACGCAGTCGCGCGAAGAATTGATCCGCCGCACGGTGGAGTCCGTCGTCGGCGCCAAGCGCGCCATCGTCCACCTGTACAACTCCGTGGCGCCCGTGTTCCGCAAGGTCGTGTTCGGCATGTCGCGCGAAGAAATCACGCAGATCGCCACTACCGGCACCACCCTCGTAAAACAGCTGGTGGCGCAGCATCCGCAAACGGAATGGGGCTTTGAATACACGCCGGAATCGTTTTCCACCACGGAACTCGATTTCTCCAAGCATATCTGCGACGCCGTCAGCGCCATCTGGAAGCCGACGCCGGCCAACAAGATGATCGTCAACCTGCCATCGACCGTGGAATGCAGCACGCCCAACGTGTATGCGGACCAGATCGAATGGATGTCGCGCAAACTGGCGCGCCGCGATTCCATCATCATCAGCGTGCACCCGCATAACGACCGCGGCACGGCCGTCGCCTCGGCCGAACTGGCCGTCATGGCAGGCGCCGACCGCGTCGAAGGCTGTTTGTTCGGCAATGGCGAGCGCACCGGCAACGTCGACCTGGTGACCCTGGCGATGAACTTGTATACGCAAGGCGTGCACCCGGGCCTGGATTTCTCCGACATCGACAGCGTGCGCAAGTGCGTGGAAGAGTGCAACCAGCTGCCCGTCCACCCGCGCCACCCGTATGCGGGCGACCTGGTGTTTACGGCATTCTCCGGCTCGCACCAGGATGCCATCAAGAAAGGTTTCGCCAAGCAACAACCGGACAGCATCTGGGAAGTGCCGTACTTGCCGATCGACCCGGCCGACCTGGGCCGCAGCTACGATGCCGTGATCCGCGTCAACAGCCAGTCCGGCAAGGGCGGCATGGCGTACTTGCTGGAACAGGAATATGGCCTGGTCTTGCCGCGCCGCCTGCAGATCGAATTCTCGCGCGCCGTGCAAGCCGTGGCCGATGCCACGGGCCGCGAAATCGCCGCACAGGATATCCATGAAATCTTCCAAAAGGAATACCTGGAGCAGACGGCGCCGTACACCTACGCTTCGCACCGCATGGTGGAAGACACCAGCAGCGATGAATCCGTGCAAATCGACATCAGCCTGTCGCACCGCCAGACGCCGCTGGCCCTGCAAGGCGGCGGCAACGGCCCCATCGATGCCTTCGTCAATGCGCTGGGTCTGGACATCAAGCTGATGGATTACCATGAGCACTCGATCGGCTCCGGCGCCAACGCGCAAGCGGCGTGCTACGTGGAATTGCGTCTCGACAATGGCCCGACCCTGTTCGGCGCCGCCATCGACAGCAATATCGTCACCGCCTCGTTCAAGGCTGTCTTGTCGGCCGTGAACCGCCGCATCGGGCAGACGGACGCGGAAAAAACCACAACGACCGACGTGGCGGCCAGCGCCGCCTGAGCACGACTTTGGCATCCCTCATAGGGAGAAAAAGCGGTACGGCTTGATCGCCGTGCCGCTTTTTCATTTCTTTTGGGCAATTAGTACCACAAGACAGGTATTGCCTATCGTATAATCGTTTCATAACAAGACCACCGGAGACAGATCATTAGCTACCGAGGGAATCAGTATGAAATTGACGGATATGAAGATAGGCGTGCGCCTGGGTGCCGGTTTTGGCGTGGTGCTGTTGCTGATGGCAGTGCTGGTGGGTACGGGACTGTTGCGCCTGGACAAGATCGGCGCGCTCAGCGAGTCCATTATCGAAAAAGACTGGGCCAAGGCGGACGCCATCGCCACCATCCGCAGCACTACGCGTTCGAACGCGGCGCTGGTGCTGGAACTCTTCATCCATGAAGATCCCGCCCGCGCCAACGCCATCCACGGCGAAATCGATGCCAACAAGGCCACCATCAGCGATGCGCTGGCCATCCTCGACCGCCTGATCGTGCTGCCTGAAGGCAAGGAACTGCTGGCCACCCTGAAGCAGCAGCGCAAGGCCTATGTCGTCTCGTTCAGCCAGGCCGACAAGCTGCTGGTAGGGGGACAGCGCGCGGAAGCGGCCGTGCATGTGCGCGACGATACCCTGCCCGCCCTGAATCAGTTGCAAAAAACGGTGAACCACTTGAATGAAATCCAGCGTGGCGTGGTCGTGCATGGCGGCCAGCAAATCCAGCAGAATATTTCCGCAGCCAATCTGCTGATGGCCAGCCTGGGCACAGCCGCCCTGCTGCTGGGCGTGCTCTTTGCCTGGTGGGTCACGCGCTCGATCACCACGCCCATCGCGTATGCGCTGCGCGTGGCGCAAGCCGTGGCCGCAGGCGACCTGAGCAGTAAAATCGTGGCCGACGGCAAGGATGAAACGGGCCAGCTGCTGCAGGCGCTGCGCGACATGAATACCAACCTGGCCACCCTGGTGGGGCAAGTACGCGGCGGCACGGGCACGATTGCCGTGGCGTCGAGCCAGATCGCCAGCGGTAATGCCGACCTGTCGGCCCGCACGGAAGCGCAAGCCAGCGCGCTGGAAGAAACCGCCTCGTCGATGATCGAACTGACGGGCACCGTGCGCAGCAACAGCGACAATGCGCGCCAGGCCGACAGCCTGGCCCGTTCCGCCTCCGCCATCGCGCAGCGCGGCGGCACGGCCATGGCGGAAGTGATCGGCACCATGGATGCCATCAATGCTTCCTCGCGCAAGATCGTCGACATCATCGCCGTCATCGACGGCATCGCCTTCCAGACGAACATCCTGGCCCTGAACGCGGCGGTCGAGGCGGCGCGTGCCGGCGAGCAGGGACGCGGCTTTGCCGTGGTGGCCTCCGAAGTGCGTAACCTGGCGCAACGCTCGGCGGCGGCGGCCAAGGAAATCAAGGAACTCATTGCCGACTCCGTCAACAGGGTCGGCCAAGGCGCGCAGCTGGTCAGCCAGGCGGGCGCCACGATGGATGAAGTGGTGGCCAGCGTGGGCCGGGTCAGCGCCATCGTCGGTGAAATCAGCGTCGCCAACCACGAGCAGAGCGAAGGCATCGAGCAGATCAACGCAGCCATCATGCAGATGGATCAGACGACGCAGCAGAACGCGGCCCTGGTCGAGGAAGCGGCCGCGGCTGCGGCAGCCATGCATGAACAGGCGAGCGAACTGGAAACCCTCGTCAGCCAGTTCAAGCTGGAACCGAACACCATCACCAAGGCACCGCCCCGCCCTGATGCGCCCGCCGTCCCGCGCTTGCACTAGGCTGTTTATTCCACCTGGCGCGCCAGGCGGATGCCGGAAAATTGCCAGCGCGCGCCGGCCGGGAAGAAATTGCGGTAGCTGGCGCGCGCATGGCCGGCCGGCGTGGCGCACGACGCGCCGCGCAGCACATACTGGTTCAGCATGAACTTGCCGTTGTACTCGCCCAGCGCCCCGGGCGCCGTGCGGTAGCCGGGATACGGCGCGTAGCTGCTGCTGGTCCACTGCCAGCAGTGGCCAAACATTTGCCGCAAGCCCGCTCCCGGCGCAGCGGCGGCCGGATGCAGCTGGCCTACTTGCACCACGACACCTCGCGCCGCCACTTCCCACTCCGCTTCCGTCGGCAGACGCGCGCCAGCCCAGTGCGCATAAGCATCCGCCTCGAACAGCGACAAGTGGGTGGCCGGCGCCTGCACGTCGAGCGGGCGCAGCCCGAACAAGGTGAATTCCTGCCAGTGACCCGCCTCGTCGCGCTGCCAGTACAACGGGCATGCCAGCTGCTGGCTGCGCACCCAGTCCCAGCCTTCGGCCAGCCACCAATGCGCCGTGCGGTAGCCGCCCGCCTCGATGAAGGCCAGGTATTCGCCATTCGTTACCAGCGCACTGGCCAGTTCGAACGGCGCCACGTATTGCGGATGGCGCGGCAATTCATTGTCGAAGCAAAAACCGTCGCCCGCGTGACCGATCTGCGCCAGGCCGCCTTCAAACGCGAGCCAGGCGGTGGGCTGCGCGTGTTCTTGCGCTGGCGCAACCGCGCTGTCCAGGCAAGCGGAAGACAGGTAAGCGGGAGACAGGGCGCTCTGCGCCAGCAGATGCTTGACATCCGTCAACAGCAATTCCTGGTGCTGCTGCTCGTGCTCGAGGCCCAGCGCCAGCAGCATGGTCAGCCGTTCGCGCTCGGGACGCGCCAGCTCGCCCGCCAGCAGGCGGGCGATGCGCGCATCGACATCGATCCGGTAGGCGCGCACCTGCGCCATGCAGGGGCGCGTCAGCAAGCCACGCTGGGCGCGCGGATGCTTCTCGCCCACGCCGTTGTAGTACGAGTTAAACAATATGCGGAAGGCGGGGTGGAATGGCGTGAAAGCCGCTTCCATGCTTTCCAAAATAAACGTTTCGAAAAACCAGGTGGTATGCGCCAAATGCCATTTCACGGGACTGGCGTCCGGCATCGATTGGGCGCCGCAATCCTCGTCGGACAGCGGTTCGGCCAGCCGCAGCGAGTATTTGCGCACCTTGTTGTAATGATCGATCAGCATGGTCGCCTTTTAGTCTCTGATCACGCGCGCATAGATAACCGCAAACCACTGCTGCGGGTCCGTCCAGACTTGCACGGAGGAAAACCCCGCCTGCTCCAGCAAGCCGACGAAGCTTGCGCGCGTGTATTTGTAGCTGTCTTCTGTATGGATGCGTTCGCCTTTCGCGAAACGCCGCTGGCCACCTTTCCAATGGACAACTTGCTCGCTGCGCGCTTCCAGGTGCATTTCGACGCGGCGCTCGTCGGCATTGAAAAAGCCATGGTGCCGCCAGGCGCGCACGTCGAAGTCCGCGCCGATCAGCCCGTTCACGTGGCGCAGCATGTTCAGGTTGAAGGCGGCCGTGACGCCCAGCGCATCATCATAAGCCGCGTCGAGGATGGCGTCGTCCTTGATCAGGTCAACGCCGATCAGCAGGCCGCCATCGCCGTCCGCATTGGCGCGCAGGCGGCGCAGGAAGGCGATTGCCTGCTCAGGCGTAAAATTGCCGATCGACGAGCCAGGATAGAAGAACAACCGCCGCGCCTCGCGCACGCTGTCGGGCAAGTCCAGGCGGCTGGAGAAATCCAGGCCCAGGCCCGTCATCTCGATGTGCGAAAAGCGCTGCTGCAGCCGGTTCAGCGATTCACTCAGGAAATCATAGGAAATATCCACGGCCACATACTGGGCCGGGTGCAGCAAGGGGAACAGGCTGGCGGCCTTGGCGCAATTGCCCGCCCCCAGGTCGATCAGGGTGCTGCCCGGCCCCACCGCGTGCGCGATCTCGGCGCCGTGGCGGGCGAAGATGGCCGCCTCGGTGCGCGTCGGATAATATTCGGGCAAGGCGCAAATGGCTTCGAACAGCTTTGAGCCCAGCGCGTCGTACAGGTACTTGGGCGAGGTCCATGCCTCGCGCGCCAGCAGGCCGCTGCTGATCTCGACTACCGTGGCAGAAGTGGCGCTGGCCACTCGGACGTTGCTGGCGGGATACAAATCTGACTGCTGTTGCGCGAGTGGCATGGTCATGGGCTGGCGTCGTCTATCAAGATTCACGAAGGGCTTGCTGGGCTGGCACCTGGCATGCGCGCGTGCTGCCTGCTGCCGCGCAGGGCATGGAGGACGCCATTGCCGATGACTTTTTCCCATCATAGCGGAATCCGCACAAGCCAGCCGTGCGACAGCTAACTTAAGGTCAAACCAGCAGTGCGCACACAAAATTGGTATTGCCAAGCAAAAAGGATAAGCCTGTCGTATACTACACATTGCCGGCCAAATAATCCGCGCCCCTTTGCAGTTCCCAGGCCCCCCTCTCCCCCGCGTGCCGCCCTTTACGATAACCGTTAACACCATGCTCGAATTGCGCCATCTGTCAAAGTCCTATGCCCCTGCCCGTCCCGTGCTGGCCAACATTTCCTGCCGCTTCAAGGCGGGGGAATTCATCGCCATCATGGGTGACTCGGGCGTCGGCAAGTCGACCTTGCTGAACCTGATCGCCGGCCTCGATACGCCCGATGCGGGTGCCGAAGCGCACCCTATCCTGGTGGACGGCATTGCCATGTCCAGCCTAGATGACGCCGCCGCCACCCGGCTGCGTCGCGCCCGCATGGGCTTTATTTTCCAGGCCTTCCACGTCTTGCCGCACCTGACCCTGCTGCAAAACGTGGCCCTGCCGCTGCTGCTCAACGGACTGCCCCAGGAGCGTGCCGCCAGCATGCTCGAAGCGGTCGGCCTGGGCGGACGCGGCGGCGACTTTCCGCAGCAACTGTCCGGCGGCGAAATGCAGCGCGTGGCCATTGCCCGCGCGCTCGTGCACAAGCCGGCGCTGGTGTTGGCCGATGAACCTACCGGCAACCTCGATCCCGATACGGCGCACAGCATCCTGCAATTGCTGCGCGCCGAAATCAAGGCCAACGGCAGTTGCGCGATCATGGTCACGCATTCGCTGGCCGCCGCCGAAATGGCGGACAGAACCATGATCCTGACGAAAAACGGCTTACAAAATACAACAATCGTCAACCAAATTAGTCAAACAAACAGTTAATTTAACTAACTATCTGTCACGAGTTTTGTTATCGTAGTATTATTGAAAACACTTGCCTGGTTATCAATGTTTTAACGCGAATGTTGTTACGTCACCCGGATAGCCGTACTGCGATGACGAACTATAGCCGGGACCGCATAACGTGGTCTCGTCCCTTGCATAACCTGAAGGAGGAGTAAATGAACGTTCGGCAAAAGAAGCTGGAAATGATTGAAGCGATGAACCGGGCGCGTGCGCTCGAACCATCGAGTTTTGTACCCAACAAGCTGCTCGATACCCTGATCGAGAAGATGAACCTGAAAAATGATGCGGAACTGTGCCGTGTTCTGGAAGTCCAGCCTCCCATCATCAGCAAGATTCGTCACGGCAAACTGTCGGTCGGTGCAACAATTTTATTGCGCATGCATGAAAAATCGGACATCACCATCCGCGAACTGAAGGAACTGTCCGCCACGCCAGTCCATTGAATCACACGCTGTTGTAATGCCATGCCAGGTACCCAGGTCCCCGGCGCCATGAACTTTTGCCATACAATTCGCGTAGTTCGCTCACCAAACAACATCCGAGCACGATAGCGAAGAGACCCAGCCCAAACCATGCTGACCGTTTCTCTGCCCACCCGCTCCAGTGCCACACCTCCTCGCCTTTACTCTGCATTGCCCCGCCAGCCAGCATTTCCATCCAAACTTGATCTGACACAACACGCATAGTCTCCGCAGGTATCAAGGTCAGCTTTTAACCAGTGATCTCAACCAACGGCATGTCCAGCGACCCTCTTGCGCCGCCCGTGCTGCGCCTGACGTTCACGCGCGATCCCCTCGCCAGCGCCAGCGACTGCCCCGCCGCACCCGGCTGGCATGGCCAGACCCATGTGCTGTCCAGCACGCGCGGCATCGGCAGTTGCCGCATCGCACTCGATATCGGTCCGGCCGACGTGGTGCAATTGCTGCTGTGCGACGGCAGTTCGCTGCTGGCCAGCAGCCTGGACCTGCCACGCTATCCGGGGCCGGCAACGGCGGCACGCGACGGCGCGCCCGCCAGCATCGAAGTGGGGCTGGCCTTGCACCCGCAGGCGGCGGACGCCTTCCTGCCCGTGCTCGACGAGGCCATGCGCGACGCCGAACAGCGCGGACTCCCCTTGCGCATCGTTGCTCATGGCATGGGCGGGCTGGTGGCGCGGCTGGCCCTGAAAGACCGCTGGCAACGCTTCGGCGCCCTGCCCGGCAGCCGCCTGCTGCAGGTGGGCACGGCCAACCGGGGCACGCAGGCGATGGTGCAAGTGCTGCTGGGACGCGACCGGCTGGTGCAGATGCTGGCATGCTGGATAGGCTGGAAGCACACGCGGCGCCAGTTTCTCGGCTTCGTGCGCGCCTTTCCCGGCGTGCTGGACATGCTGCCCTGGCCGCAGCGGGCAGCATCGATTATTTCGATGCCGGCGCCTGGGCGCAACTGGCCGCCGGCGACGGGCAAGCGGACTTGCCCGACGCGCCCGTCATGAGCGGCTGCTATGCGTCCGAATCGCTGCGCGGCAGCATGAGCTGCCTGGGCCGCCTGCTGGCAGGCAAGCTGCAGGAAATCCACGCGCTGGGACGCTTTCCGCAACGCCCCGACTCTGCCCTGGTGGTGCGGCAGCCCGATGCGGCGCGCCGGCCCGGCGGCGCCATCGTCATCGGCCTGGGCACACTGGGCGAACTGGCGCGCGCCTTTGCCGGCGGCCTGCTCGAATACGCGTGCGTCTGCCTGCAGGTGCGCGCCGCCGGCCATGTGGCCGCGCCGCCGATGGGCGAACATGGCTTGCGCGTGGCCAGCCTGCTGTCCGGTTCCGGCTATGGCGGCTTGAGCATCGCCCTGCGCGCCATCGAACACTACCGGGTGGCGCACAGCGCGGCGACGGAAAGGTGGGCTTGCGCGCGCTGGCGCACTGGGCAGAACTGGAAATACGCCAGGGCGCGGCCCTGTGCGGCATCGATGCGGGCGACCCGGCGCAGGGACGGCAACTGCTGCACGACGGCCGGCAGCATATCGACCTGCTGGTGGCGCTGGCGCCCACGGCGCAACGCCTGGCCCTGCTGGGACGCTACTGGGCCTTGCAGGCACGCCTGGCCTGCGCCGGGGGAATCTTCGGCGCGCCGGCGCTGCGCGCCATGACGGACGCCTGCCTGGCCGCGCTGGAAGAAGCGCGGCTACGCATCGGCGAACCCGAAGCGATCACGCTGCCGCTGCGCTTCCTGCTTGAACTGCTGCCGCCCGACAGCGCGGAGACCGGCTTGCGCAGCGCCGTGCAGGCGCTGGCCAGCCAGCTGCAGGCGTCACTGCCCGACATGAACCTGAATTGCCTTAGCCAGGCACCACTCCGTAATGGCGCGCATAGCGCCCGTCCAGATTCGCCAGCGGCATCATCATGAACATGTCGGCGCTTTCGAAATCAGGATCCCAGGCCGGTTCGCCGCAAATCCAGGCACCCGAACGCAGATAACCCTTGATCAGCGGCGGCACCTGCGGCTTGTGCGCCGCTTCCACCTGGTGGATAGGGAAAGGCAGGTGCGGCGTGACGCGGTACTCGGCCGGCGCCATGTGTTTTTCCGCCAGCGCCTGGTACACGGCGACGGCGTTATGCCCGCCATCGGCCAGGCTGATGCTGGCGCAGCCGACCAGGTAGTCGCAGCGCTCGCGACGCATGTACTCGGCCAGGCCCGACCACAGCAGCATGATCACGCTGCCGCCCCTGTATTTCGGGTGGATGCAGGCACGGCCCGCTTCGACCATGCGTCCGCGCAGGTTCTTCAGGCGGCTCAGGTCGAACTCGTTTTCCGAATACAGCCGGCCGATCTTGGCCGCCTTGGCCGCGCTCAGGACGCGGTAGGTGCCCACCACTTTCAGGGTATCGGCGTCGCGCACGATCAAATGGTCGCAATGCGCGTCGAATTCATCGCTGTCGAGGCCATCGGCATTGGCCAGCGACGTCAGGCCCATGGTCTCGATAAACACCTTGTAACGCAAACGCTGGACTTCGCGCACTTCCGCCGCTGTCGTGGCCTGGCTCAGCACCAGTTGAACCGGCCGGGCCTTGGCTTCGTTTGACGTGCTTATGTTTTGCATGGTTTCATCCCCCTGTGATCAAGACGACTCCAGCGTACTTGTCTAATATGTCAGGAAAATGACAGCCGAATGTTATTTCCATGACGCAAGTCAATGTCATTCGGGGATCGTGCATAATTACCACACACGCCCAGCAGGAAGACAGGATGAAAGACCAGGACGCAGCCCCAGAAGTCGCCCATATCACGCCCTATACCAAGCCGGCCGCCGGCTGGGATGCCCTGAAACACGTGGCCATCAGACTGCGCCAGGAACGGGTGGCGCCCGGCAATCTGAAAGCCCTGCTGGCGCAAAACCAGCCAGATGGCTTCGACTGCCCCGGCTGCGCCTGGCCAGACCGCAACCACGCTTCCACGTTTGCCTTTTGCGAAAACGGCGCCAAAGCCGTCGCCGCCGAAGCGACCAGCCGCCGCGCCGGCCCGGACCTGTTTGCCAACACCACCGTGACGCAGCTGCTGCAACAGTCCGACTACGCGCTGGAACAGCACGGCCGGCTGACCGAACCGATGGTCTACGACGCGGCCAGCGACCGCTACGTGCCCATCGCCTGGGAGGACGCCTACGCCCTCGTGGGGCGCCACCTGCGCGCCCTGCCCGACCCGAACCAGGCCGCGTTTTACACCTCGGGCCGCGCCAGCAACGAAGCCGCCTTTTTGTACCAGCTGATGGCACGCCTGTACGGCACCAACAACTTCCCCGATTGCTCGAACATGTGCCACGAGGCGACCAGCCGCGGCTTGCCGGCCACGGTGGGCATCGGCAAGGGCACGGTGACACTGGACGACTTCGTGCTGGCCGACACCATCCTCATCTTCGGCCAGAATCCCGCCACCAACCACCCGCGCATGCTGGGCGAACTGCGCGAATGCGCGCGCCGCGGCGGCAGCATCGTCTCCATCAATCCCCTGCGCGAACGGGGCTTGCAGCGCTTCATGGACCCGCAAAGCGCGCTGGAAATGACGACTCTGGGCAGCACGCGCCTGGCCGGCCTGTTCGTGCAGCCGACCCTGGGCGGCGACTTCGCCCTGATCAAGGCCGTCGCCAAGCGCGTCGTCGAGCATGACGATGCGGCGCAGGCGGCCGGCGCCCCGGCCGTCATCGATCACGTTTTCATTGAACAGCATTGCAGCGGCTTCGACGCCTTCCGCGACGACCTGCGCGGGGAGAATTGGCAACTGCTGCTGCAGGAGTCGGGCGTGACGCGCGCGCAGATCGAGGCATTGACGGACATCTTCGTCAAGGGCCAGCGCATCATCGCCACCTGGGGCATGGGCTTGACGCAGCACAAGCACAGCGTGGCGGCCATCCGCATGCTGTCGAACCTGATGATGCTGCGCGGCCAGATCGGCAAGCCCGGTGCCGGCCTGTGTCCCGTGCGCGGCCACTCGAACGTGCAGGGCGACCGCACGGTGGGCATCGAGGAAAAGCCCACGGCGGCCTTCCTCGACCGCCTGGGCCAGGTGTATGGTTTTCATCCGCCGCGCGCGCACGGCCACGACGTGGTGGCCACCATCGCCGCCATGCAGCGCGGCGACGTCAAGGTGTTCATCGCCTTGGGCGGCAATTTCGCCGCCGCCACGCCCGATACGCCCCTCACCTGCGCCGCGCTACGCCAGTGTGCGCTGACGGTGCAGGTGGCCACCAAGCTCAATCGCAGCCACCTGGTCCTCGGCCAGGAAGCGCTGCTGCTGCCCACCCTGGGGCGCACGGAAATCGACCTGCAACACGGCGTGGCGCAGGGCGTGACGGTGGAAGACTCGATGAGCATGGTGCATATCTCGTACGGCCGCAATGCGCCCGCTTCGCCGCAGCTGCGCTCGGAAGTGGCCATCGTGGCCGGCATGGCCGAAGCGACGGTCGGCTGCGGCCTGGTGGACTGGCGCGCATATGCAGCCGACTATGCGCGCATCCGCGACGACATCGAAAAGGTGTTTGACGATTTTTACGACTACAACGCCAGGGTGGCCATTCCAGGCGGCTTTCATCTGACGGTGGCCTCGCGCGAGCGCGTGTGGAAGACGGCCAGCGGCAAGGCCAGCTTCCTCGTCGCCCCGCTGCAGTTGGACACGCCGCTGCACCGCGCCCGCGCGCGCCATGGCGAGCGCCTGATGGTCTTGATGAGCACGCGCTCGCACGACCAGTACAACACCACCATTTACGGCATGGATGACCGCTATCGGGGCGTGTACGGCACGCGCAAGGTCATCTTCGCCAACAAGGAAGATATCGCCATGCTGGGTTTTGCCGATGGCGAGCTGGTGGACTTGATTGGCGCCTGGGACGATGGCGTGGCGCGCCGCGCCGAGAGCTTCCGGCTGGTCGCCTATGACATCCCGCGCGGCTGCCTGGGCGCATATTTTCCGGAGACGAACGCACTGGTGCCGCTGGCCAGCACGGCCGACGGCGCCGGCACGCCGACGTCGAAATCCGTCCCCGTGCTACTGGAACGCAGCGGAACTTACAAGATGATCCCGGGCGTGTAATCGACGTACGCATCCTGGCGGCAGAAGCCCACCAGCTTCATGCCCGCCTGCGTGGCGATGGAAATGGCCAGCGAACTGGGCGCGGAAATGGTCGCCAACAAGGGGATCTGCATGCGCGCCGCCTTGCGCGCCAGCTCGTAGCTGCCGCGGCTGGACAGGAAGACGAAGCCGCGCCGCATGTCGATATCGTGCAGCGCGAGGTGGCCGATCAGCTTGTCCAGGCCATTGTGCCGGCCGACATCCTCGAATACGTGCACGATATCGCCGTCGGGCGCGCACCACGCGGCTGCGTGCACGCCGCCCGTTGCCTGCATCAGCGCCTGGTGTTCGCGCAAGCCGGCAGACGCGCGCGCCAGCGCGGCGGGCAAGTCGACCTGGATCAGGGACGGCGGAAGCGCTGCGGGCCGCAAGTCGAGCATGTCGATACTGTCGATGCCGCACACGCCGCAGCCCGTGCGGCCTGTGAGTTGGCGGCGCCGGTCCTTCAGGCGCACGAAATCCTCCTGCGCAATGGTCAGCGCCACTTCGGCGGAATCGGCGCGCAGGAAAACTTCACAGTCGAAGATGGCGTCAGCCGAAGCGACCACGCCTTCCGTCAACGCGAAGCCGTAGGCAAACGCTTCCAGGTCACGCGGGGTGGCCATCATGACGACGTGGGAAATGCCATTGAAGACCAGCGCGACGGGGATTTCCTCGGCGACGTGGTCGATGGCGGCGGTGGAGTCGCCCGCGTGGTGGCGGACGATGGCGCGCTCGACAAAGCCGACGCGATCAATACTGGTTTCTTCTGACATGGCAACCATGGGGGAACTATCACAGGCCCCATGGTAAACCAGAATCGGCAAGCGGGGGGCTGCGCCTCCGCTCGCGCCATCAATCCTTCTTCGGACGGCCCGTTTTCAGCTGCGGCAAGCCGGCCAGCACGTTTTGCAGGGTCGCCAGGTCGATCTGGCTGATCAACGCCACGCCGATGCGCAGCAATTCGCTTTTCTTGATCTCGAAACCGGCCTTCAGGCAAGCTTTCTTGACCTGGCCCAGAACTTCATACTCCGCTTCCGGCATGGTGAAGCTGTCGCGCACCAGTTTCGGCTTGCGGGCTTTTTCCTTGACGACGGCGACCTTGGCGACAGGCGCTTTTTTCGCGACGGCCGGCTTGACGGCGGCTTTGACTACCGGTTTGACGGCGGCTTTCACTGCCGGCTTGGCGACGGCCTTGGCGGCTGGTTTCGCAGCAACCTTGGCCGCCGGTTTGGCAACGGCTTTCACCTCCGCCTTGGTAGCCGGCTTGGCAGCGGCTTTGGCGACTGGCTTGGCCACAACTGATTTGGCCACCACGGCCTTGGCCGCCGGCTTGGCGGCGGGCGCCTTGGCAGCGGCAGGCTTGGCAGCGACAGGCTTTGCTGCGGCGGGCTTGGCGGCGGCTTTTGCCACCGGCTTGGCTGCCGGCTTTACGGCAGGCTTGGCGGCAGGTGCGGCCTTGGCCGATGCCGCATTGATCGAGGCGCTGGTGGGGAACATCGATACGGGCGCGCTGTCGGCTTTTTTCACTGGAACGGTTTTGGTCATGGATTATCCAATCTAAATAAATAATATAAACAATATATACTCTTTTTTGAAAACTTGCTTGCTGCACATCAAGCCATGCACGCGGCATGACCTCCTAGGCGCTGGCACGGATGGTGAAATCGACCCCGACCTCATCCCAGAATTCCTGTTCCTTTTCAATCCAGAACGATACGGTGGGATGGTGCGCCACCCAGCCGCGCTTGATATCGAGCTCGATGCGGCTCTTCATGCGCAGGCGCAGTTCGCTGAAATCGGCCTCGATGCGCGCATGCATGAGCAAAATCGACAGGCGCAGCGCCAGCACGGCCTTGGCAAAATCGGGGTCCGACAGCACTTCGCCGATCTTGCGCAAATTGCCCTTCTGCGCCAGGATCAGCCGGCTCATGGTCTTCTGTTCGCGCGTGGTAAAACCGGGCAAGTCCGCGTTTTCCACGATGTAGGAGGCGTGCTTGTGGTAGCCCGTCTGCGACACGGCCAGCCCCACTTCGTGCAGCAGGCTGCTCCAGCGCAGGCATTTCACCAGGGCGTCCGACGTGGGCTTGAGCTGCGCGTACATGGTCAGTGCCTGCTCGGCCACCCGGCCGGCGCGCTGCTGGTCGATATGAAATTTTTCCATGCAGCCCTGCACCGACTGTTCGCGGCGGTCGCGCTTGGTCGAACGCAGGTACAAATCCCACATCACGCCCATGCGCAAGCCCGCCTCGATCGGCGTCATGACGGGAATGGCCAGTTCGCGGAACAGGCCGATCAAGATGGCCAGGCCGCCGACAATAGTGCTGGCGCGGTCGGGGCGCAGGCCGGGCATGTCGATGCGGCTGGTGTGACCGAGTTCAATGAAGCGACGCGCCAGCGCATCGAGGCCGGCACTGGTGAGCAAGCCATCACCGAGCTTGTTGCGGGCGATGATGTCGGCGATCGTGCGAATGGTGCCGGAAGAGCCGTAGGCCGTCTTCCAGTGCTGCGGACCGAACGGTGGCGCGCCATCCTCGAAATGGCTGCGCGCCGACAGGATGGCCGCCTCGAACGACGGCGCGTCGATGCGCCCGCCGATGAAGAACGACAGGCTTTGCTTGACAGTGCCCAGGCTGAAGGACTCGACGCGCTCGATATCGTTGCCGCGCCCCAGTATCAGTTCGGTCGAGCCGCCGCCGATATCCATCACCAGCCGGCGTTCGCCAGGGATGGCCAGCGCATTGGCCACGCCCATGTAGATCAACCGCCCCTCTTCCTCGCCCGAGATGATCTCGATCGGGTAGCCGATGGCTTGCTCGGCCAGCGGCAGGAAGACGGCGCCGTTGCGCGCCACGCGCATGGCCGACGTGGCCACCACGCGCACGGCATCGAGTTCGAAGCCGGCGAGGATGGCGCGAAAGCGCTGCAAGCAGGCCAGCGCCCCCTGCATGGCCTCCTCGGTCAGGTCGCCATTGGCATCCAGGCCGGCGGCCAGGCGTATCGGGTCGCGCACGCTCTTGACCACGCGGATCGTGTCGCCATCATGCTTGCCGACGTGTAACCGAAAACTGTTGGACCCCAGGTCCACCGCTGCATACATACTGGCCTCTTGTCTTGTCATTACTGTGCCAACTGAAAAAGTTGGCAAACTCAGTTGCTAAACTATATAAATCATTTAAACGATTTAAAAATCCTACCACACTACCCCCATCGTATGACAGCGGCGTGACAGGATTGTGACAAGAAGTCGCGCGGCGGCGACGTTTAAGGCACGATGGTGGTAAACAAATAGACCGCAAAAATCACCAGGTGGACGGTGCCCTGCATGACCGTGGTGCGGCCCGTACCCAGCGACAGTGTGGCCACCATCAGCGACAGCAACAACAGCACTGTCGACTTGATATCGAGTCCCAGGGTGATCGTCAGGCCGGTAGCCAGCGATACCACCACCACGGCGGGAATCGTCAGGCCGATGCTGGCCAGTGCGGAGCCGAGCGCCAGGTTCAAGCTCGTTTGCAGACGGTTGGCGCGCGCGGCGCGCACGGCGGCCAGGCCTTCAGGCAGCAGCACGATGGCGGCGATGACGATGCCGACCAGGGTTTTCGGCGCGCCCATGGCGGCAATCGCCGTCTCCAGCGCGGGCGCCAGCGACTTGGCCAGCAGCACCACGGCGCCCAGGCACACCAGCAGCGCACCGGCGCTGACCCAGGCGACGGTAGGCGTCGGCGGCGCCGCATGCACCTCTTCGTCACCGACGGCTTCCTTGGGCAGGAAATAGTCGCGGTGGCGCACCGTCTGCACCAGCACGAAGGTGCCGTACAGGACCAGCGAGATGACGGCGATGAAAATGAGCTGGCTGGAGTTGTAATAGGGTCCGGCGGCGCTGGAGGTGTAATTTGGCAGCACCAGCGTCAGGATGGCGATGGCCGCCAGGGTGGCCAGCGACGCGCTCACGCCCAGCAGGCCGAAGGTCTGCTCCCGGTGGCGCCCGGCGCCCAGCAGCAGGCAGATGCCGACGATGCCGTTCAAAATGATCATGATGGCGGCAAACACGGTGTCGCGCGCCAGTCCCGTCGTTTCCGGTCCGCCGGCCAGCATCAGCGAGACGATCAGCGCCACCTCGATCAGGGTCACGGCCAGCGCCAGCACCAGGGTGCCATACGGTTCGCCGATGCGGTGCGCCACCACTTCCGCGTGGTACACGGCGGCCAGCACGCTGCCGATCAGGCCAGCCACCAGCAATATCTGGTAGGCGCCGCCAACATTGAAGGTGGAACCGAACAGGAACAACCAGCCGGCAAGCGGGGCGGCAAGCGGCCATACAGGCAGGGATTTAAGCATTTTCATTATGGGCCTGGCAAGAGTAAAAAAGGGAACTGCGGTGCGGACGACAAGAGGGGCCTAGCGTGCACCCCACAGCATAACTTGCTTAGCTTAAATGAAAGTTAGGCAATGCACACGTTCGGGTGCCGCCGCCCTCACCTCATCACCTTGCTGCAGTGCACCTGCTTGCTACCAGCAACTATAGTCCCTTTGGTAACATATCGTTGCAATTCCTTGTGTTTTTGCTTCCGGCTGCCGTTATACTGCAGGATACGCCCTCCCGGCACTGACCAAGGATTAGACCATGACTCCTGCAAGCAGCGCAGCCATGCGCAACGTATTATTCGTCTGCGCCAGCGTCCTGTGCGCCACCGCACAGGCAGACAAGCAGGCGCCGCGCGAGGACCCGAACAAACCACAGGCCCCCGATGTGCAGGTTGATGCAAACTGGGCCACCCCGCCTGCGCCTGCCGCTGCGTCAAGGTGGCAAGACAGCCTGCCGCCTGCGCCGCCGGTGGCGCCACGCGAAGAAAAGGTCCTGCCCAGGAGTGAATGGTTGCGCGTGGAGCCGATGAAGGCGCCTGACAGGCGCTGCGATCCCGGCCTCGACGCCTTGTTCTTGAGCAAGGAATGCGGCAAGGAACCCAGCTGGCTGGGAACACCCAAGAAATAGGAATCGAGGAATCGCTATACGTCCAGCGTGCTGGCGCCCTGCGCCTCGACCACCCTGTTGCGGCCCGCCTGCTTGGCCGCCTGCAGCGCCTCGTCGGCCCGCTTGAACAGGCTGACGGTGCTGTCTTCGGCGCGGATGATGGTCACGCCCAGGCTGGCCGTCAGCTGCAGCACGGCGCGCTCCGTCTTGACGGGCAGCACTTCGACGGCGGCGCGGATGCGCTCGGCCACCATCAGCGCATCGGCTAGGGTCGTGCGCGGCAACTGGATAGCGAATTCGGCGCCGCCCAGGCGACCCATCAGGTCGCTGTCGCGCAGTTGCTGGCGGCAAGTGTCGACGATGGTTTTCAGTACCGCGTCGCCTACCGGATGGCCATAGCTGTCGTTGACGCGCTTGAAATGGTCGATATTGAGTACCACCAGCGCCGTCGGCAAGCCGGGCCGGCGTGCCAGCGCCATCCACGGCGCCAGCGCCTGGTAAAAACCGCGCCGGTTCGGCACGCCCGTGGCCGCATCGAGCACTTCCAGGCGCGCCAGTTCGCCGCCCAGTTTTTCACGCGACAACAGCAGGTAGCCGAAGGCGTTCGTCAGCATCATCAGGTACAGGGCGCCAAAACCGGCCAGCTGCAGCAGCTCGGCGTCAAAAGCGGGCACGGCGGCAGCGAGCACGCCGCGCGCGGCGATCAGCAGCGACAGCAGGCCCATGCTGACGACGAGAAAACGGCGCAGCATGCTCGCCTCGCGCCATTTGAGGCACAGCGCGGCCACACCGGCGAGGAAAAAGCCGGCCACGATCAGCGAACCGCCGGCACTGCGCAGCAGCGGCGCCACGTCAAACAGATAGCAGGCGGCAAACAGCGCCACCGACAGGCCCAGCGCCGGCAAGACATACCGGCGCCAGCCGCTGCGCCCGGCCGCCTGCCACAGCGCGCCCGCATCGAGCGCCATGCCGGCAAACAGCAGGCTGTTGCCAAGCAAGATGGACAGCACATCGGGCAGCACACCACGGAAATACAGCAAACACCAGGCCACGGCCTGGCACTGCTTGGCTACCGCCCAGGTAGACATGCTGAGCGACTTCTTGCGCTCGTACTCGAAAAAGAACAGCGCCGCGCACAGGCTCAGGTTGCCGAGTGCCAGGGCCAATACCAGTGTCTTGATATCCATGGGCTACGCTATCGATGCGCAGGCGCGGCGCGCCGGGTCAGATTTCGTGTTCGACATTGGTGCTGCCGTCGCCGACCTTGCTGGCCCACGCCTGCACGAAATACTGTTTTTCCACTTCGTTGGGCGCCTCATGCCAGAACACGATGAGGGTGCCCTTGTGATCGTGGATCTGTGCCACTTTTTCAATGAAACCAACATTGTCGGCCACGTCGGCCAGCGCCGCCGCGTAACCGTACACGCGCGTCAGCCGCTCGATGCGGTCGGGCTCGGTGAAGCTGTTCGTTGCCGTAATGATGGGGTGATCCAAAAACATGCTTGTCTCCATGGTGCCCGACTGCGCGGCCGTGCCGCCGCGTGCCATTACACATGCTCGGCGCGGATTAATCGGGTATGCTCACGGGAGCTTATCAGATTTCTCTGAATGCAACAAAGCATCTCCCCCAGTCCACTCAGCGAAGTCGTCCTATGTCGGATAGCAAATTACCCCCCTTGCGTGCGCCCCAGGTGCATACCTGCGGCGACCGGCGCCGCCTGGAATTCCAGCCAGGCATGATCCAGAGCGAAATGCTGCTGTCGCGCCCCGACCATCTGCTGCTGCGCTATGCGCGCGCCATGATGTGCTTCACCCTGTTCGTGCCGCGTCCCCGGCACATCCTGATGGTGGGGCTGGGCGGCGGCTCGCTGCTGAAGTTCTGCCACCGCCACCTGCCCGAGGCGCGCATCACGGTGCTGGAATTGCGCGCCGACGTGATCGCCCTGCGCGAGCAGTTCATGCTGCCGCCCGACGACGCGCGCCTGCGCATCATCGAAACGGACGCCGTCAGCTATATCCGCCAGCATCCGGGCTGCGCCGACGTGCTGCTGCTCGATGGCTACGATGAAACGGGCCTGCCGCCGGCACTGGGCAGCGCACGCTTCTATGCGGACTGCCTGCGCACCCTGCTGCCCGGCGGCGTGCTGGTGGCCAACCTGTTCAGTTATGACGAGCACTACCCCGCCATGCTGGCGCGCCTGCTGCTCACCTTCCGCGGCGCCGTGTGCCACTTCGACGGCATCGCCGGCAATAACCGCATCGTCTTCGCCGGCAGGCCAGACAAGCTCGGGGCGGGCCGCGCCCTGCGCGTCGTGCGCCTGGTGCGCTGGCGACGGGTGTGCGGCCTGGCGTTCCTGAACCGCTTGCTACCCGCATGGCAGTTGTGGCGGGTGCGCCGGCAATCAGGCGCGGGCAGCGACTGAAAGTCGTCTCCCCCGGTCATGGATGTTGTTGCTTATTAGCAGTAATTTGGTGCATCATTCGCACGATGGATGTGGTTTATGACAAACTACGGCCTGCGCGGGGCCGGCAGGCACCGCCGAATCCAAGTATCCATGAAGTGAGATAGGAAAAAACATGCTGCGTGGCCGCCTGCCATTGTCGATTTCTGCCGCGGCCGCGCTGACCTTTACCTGCGGCGTCAGCATCACCGCCGTACTGTTTGCCGCCATCAGCCAGCTCGAATACGACAAGATGAGCCTGAGCCTGCAGCAGCGCGCCGGCGCGCGCGTGGCCGCCATCGAGCAGGGACTCGACGACGCGGTCGAAGTGCTGACCACGACCAACCAGCTGTTTGCTGCCGTCGTGCCCGTCACGCGCGCACAGTTCCACGACTTCACCACGCCGCTGCTGCAGCGCCACCCTTTCATCCAGGCCTTCAATTTCCACCGCATCGTGCCGCATGCGCAGCGCGCCGCATTCGAGGCCGAACTGCGGCGCATCGTGCCCGATTACGCCATGACGGAAATGCGCGATGGCGTCGTCGTGCCCGCCACGACGCGCGCCAGCTACCTGGTGGTGGACTACCTCGTACCCTTGCAGGGCAACCGCCCCGCCTTCGGCCTGAACGTCAGCCCGAACGGCTTGCTGGCGCGCGCGCTGGAACAGGCCATCATCAGCGGCCAGACCACCGCCACCGGCCTGCTGGCCCTGGCGCAGGGACCGCAGCAGGGCTTCGTCATCGTGCGCCCCGTGTACCGCCACGGCATGCCGCTGCAAACGGTGCAGCAGCGGCGCGCTGCGCTGATCGGCGATACGGCGGCCATCGTCCGTGCCGGCGAACTGGTGCAGAAAATCCTTGCCGGCGCCGACCTGCTGGGCGACCCGCAGCTCGAACTCAGCGTCTACGCGGACGCTGGCGCCGACCCGCGCCAGATGATCTTCCGGCATGGCCAGGCGCCTGCCGACGAAGCGGGCGGCGCCTGGGAATCGCTGCCACGCTGGCTGCAGTTTGCCTATCACAGCCATTATGACCGGGCCTTTGCCTCCGCCGGCCGGCCCTGGCATGTGCGCGTGGTGGCCCATCCGCGCCCCTTCCTGGCCGACCACCTGGGTTCATTGTTCACCCTGATCACGGGCTTGCTGTTCAGCGTGCTGACGGCCGCCTTCGTACAGACACTGACGCAGCGCTCGCGCCGCGTGCAGCTGCTGGTGGAACAGCGCACGGCCGACCTCAAGCGCAGCAATGAACTGCTCAGCGCCGACGTGCGGGCGCGCCAGCGCACGGAACGCGCCTTGCAGGAAAGCGAGAAACGCTTCCGCCGTCTGCTGGCCCTGTCCTCGGACTGGTACTGGGAACAGGATGCCAACTTTTGCTTCACCCACATCACCAGCGGTTTTACGGACAAGTCGAACATGCCGCTGGAACGCTTCATCGGCATGACGCGCTGGGACAACAACCCGGAGATGCGCAATTCGCGCTGGGGCAAGCAGCATATCGCCAACCTGGCAGCGCACCTGCCCTTTTCCAACCTCGAATATGCGATGAAAGACCGCGATGGCCAGCTGCGCTGGTTCAGCATCAACGGCGAACCGCTGTTCAACGAACTGGGTGAATTTCGCGGCTACCGGGGCACGGGGTCCGAAATCACGGAACGCAAGCTGGCCGAGCAGCAAATCCAGCACATCGCCCACCACGACGTGCTGACGGGCTTGCCCAACCGCGCCCTGCTGCGCGACCGCCTGGCGCAAGCGATGGCCCTGTCGCGCCGCAAGAACCGCGCGCTGTGGGTGCTGTTGATCGACCTCGACCGTTTCAAGTTTGTCAATGACAGCCTGGGCCACAAGGCCGGCGACCTGCTGCTGAAAACCATTGCCACGCGCCTGCAGGCCAGCCTGCGCGAAAGCGATACGGTGGCGCGCCTGTCCGGCGATGAATTCGTCGCCATCCTGTGCGAACAGGCCGACGAAGTGCTCAGCGGCGCCATCGTGCAGCGCCTGATGGATGCCGTGGCCCAGCCGGTATTGCTCGACAGCAAGGAATTCTTCGTCACCTGCAGCATCGGCGTGGCCGTCTACGACATGTCGCGCTACGACGCCCCCGGCGACGTAACCTTGAACGGCGAGACGCAGAACCTGATCGAACAGGCCGACATCGCCATGTACTGTGCCAAGAAACAGGGCCGCAACAACATCAAGTTCTACACGACGGCCATGAACCAGGCCACCCTGGAGCGCCTGCGCATCGAGACGGCGCTGCGCAACGCGCTGGAGCGCGAGCAGTTCGTGCTGCATTACCAGCCGCAGCTGGACCTGGCCAGCGGGCGCATCGTCGGCGTGGAAGCGCTGCTGCGCTGGCAGCACCCGGACCTGGGCATGGTGGCGCCGCAGCGCTTCATCGCGCTGGCAGAAGATACGGGCCTGATCGTGCCGATCGGCGCCTGGGTCATGCGCCAGGCATGCGCGCAGATGCAGGCCTGGCATGCGGCTGGGATGGGCCAGCTGCGCCTGGCCGTCAACCTGTCAGCGCGCCAGTTCAACGAGCCGAACCTGGTCGCCTCGATCGCCGAAGTGTTGCTTGAAACGGGCCTGCCGCCCGCCTGCCTGGAACTGGAGCTGACGGAAAGCCTGTTCATGCACGACGTGGCGCTGGCCGTCAGCCAGCTGCACGACATGAAGGCACTGGGGGTGCAGCTGTCGATCGACGACTTCGGCACCGGCTATTCCAGCTTCGCCTACCTGCGCACCTTCCCCATCGACGTGCTGAAGATCGACCGCAGTTTCGTCGGCGACGTGGCGCGCGACGCGGACGATGCGGCCATCGTCGTCTCCATCATCGCCCTGGCGCACAATCTGAAGCTGCGCGTGGTGGCCGAAGGCGTGGAAACGGCGGAACAGCTGGACTACCTGCGCCAGCACGGCTGCGACGAAGCGCAAGGCTATTACTTCAGCCACCCGCTGCCCGCGCACGAGGTGGAAGTCCTGCTGCGGACGGCCATCCACGATACCGGCGCCCTGGCCTGAGCATGCCGCGCCGGCGCTACTGCGCCGGCACCCAGGCCCCCAATTGCAGTTCCTGCCAATCAGGATCGATGCCCGCTTGCGCGAGGAACGGCCTTACAGCTTGTGCTGCAGGAATTCGAGGAAGCAGCTGATGCGCTGCGCCAGCTGCGTATTGCGGTAATACACGGCGTGGATCTGCTGGCGGTAGCCCGTGTAGAACGGCTGCAGCACCTTCACCAGACGGCCAGCCGCGATGTCGTCCTTCGTCATGAAGTCGGACAGGCAGACGATGCCCTGGTCATGCAGCGCCAGCTGGCGCAAGGTTTCGCCGCTGGAAGCGGCCAGCGCAGGCACGATCTGCAGGCTGTTGCCGGCATCGTGGCGCAGCGGCCAGTGATTGCCCGGTTCATATTGCGCAAAACCCAGCAGGGCATGACCGGACAGCGCTTCCGGCGTGTTCGGTACGCCGTGGCGCGCCAGGTAGGCGGGTGTGGCCAGCACGTGCAGGGGGCTGGCACTCAGCGGGCGCGCGTGCAGGGTCGAGTCGACCAGGGCGCCGATGCGGATGGCGATATCGGTGCGGTGTTCGATCAGGTCGGCGATCTGGTCGTTGCTGGTCAGCTCCAGGCGGATGTCCGGGTACAAGGCGCGAAACTCCGCCACGTGGGGCACCACGCAATGCAGCATGAAGGGCGAGGCGGCATCCACGGACAAACGCCCGGCCGGCTTCTGGCGGCGGATGCGGATCGACTCCTCCACGTCTTCCATCGAGGCGAGGATGGCGCGCGCCTTGTCCAGGAACAGCTGCCCCTCTTCCGTCAGCTCCATGCGCCGCGTGGTGCGCGTCAGCAGTGAGGTGGCCAGCTTGTCTTCCAGGCGCGACAGGGCGCGGCTGACGCCCGAGGTGGTTTGTCCCAGGTGCACGGCAGCCGCGCTCAGGGTGCCGCTGTCGATGACGGTGACGAAGATTTTCAGGTCGTCCGAATTGATATCCATTGCTGCCTTATTATTGCCCGCGTTTCACATATCGCGCCATTATAATGGAATCACGGCAACAGTGATGGCCGCAGGCAACGTCAGGTAACGTAGAACAAAATGGCGATAAAATGACAGCTACTGCCGGCCAGCACGAACAGATGCCAGATACCGTGGCCATGACGCAGCTTGTGGTCGGTGGCGTAAAAGACGATGCCGCCCGTATAGCACAGCCCGCCTGCCACCAGCCACAGGAAACCGTTCCACTCGAGCGCCGCCAGCAGCGGCTTGATGCCGATGACGATGAGCCAGCCCATGGCCACGTAAATCACCAGCGACAGGATGCGCGCGCCCTTCGCATACACATATTCCTGCACGATGCCAAACAGGGCCAGGCCCCAGACGACACCGAACAGCGACCAGCCCCACGGCCCGCGCAGGGTCACCAGCATGAAGGGCGTGTAAGTCCCCGCGATGAGCAGGTAGATGGCGCAGTGGTCGAGCCGCTGCAGCACGGCCTTGGCCTTGCCGCGCACGCTGTGGTACAGGGTGGAAGTGAGGTACAGGGTCAGCAGCATGGCCGCATACACGCTGCAGCTGACGATTTTCCAGGGGTCGCCCGTGCGGGCCGCCGCGACGATCAGGATGACGCCGCCGATGGCCGCCAGCGCGGCGCCCACCGTATGGGAAATGCTGTTGAACCGTTCACCGTGATACATGCTTAAGCCGAGCGTATCGAGACGCAGCAAAAATCCGGGGTCAGACCCGTCGGGACTCGGCGTCCCCGTCTGACCCCAGCCTTCCGCTGCGAGCGGTCAATCAAGCTTCTTCCGCCTTCTTGCGCACGGGACGGCGCGCCGGCGTCTTGCGTGGCGCCTTGGCCGGCTTGTCTTCGGCCACGACAGCCACTTCCACCGGCGCCGCTGCAACGACAGGCGCCGCTTCCACCGCGACATCGACCGCCTTCTTGGCCGGCTTCTTCGCCGCTGCCGCCTTGCGGGCCGGCGTGCGCGGCTTGGCCTTAGTCTTCGCTTCGGCGACGGCTTCCACAGCCACTTCGGCTACAGGTTCAGGCACTGGCATGGCTTCCACCGGCGCCACCTCGACGACTTCGGCGCGCGCTTCGCGGGCGCCATCGCCATTCTTGCGGCCACCACGGCCATTGCGGCGCGAACCGCGCTTGGCGTTGCCCTCTTCGGCCACCGCATCCACCGCTTCGGCTACCTCGTGCTGCACTTCCGGCCGCGGCACCGGCGCATACTGCTCGACGACGACTGCTTCGGCGTCGGCCACCGGCACGAAGGCCTGTGGCGCTTCGCCGCGACGTTGTTCGTTCTGCTTGCGCCCGCCACGGCCATTGCGGCGCGAATCGCGGCGGCTGCCGCCTTCGCGGCTGTTGCCCTCTTCCGCCGTCACGCCAGTCTCGCCACTGGCGATTGTCTCGCTGGCGGCGTCCGCGTTCACTGGGGCAGGTACAGCCACCAGGCCGCTGCTGCGGTAGACATAGGCGCCCGATTTCTCGTCGCGGCCAAATTCCAGCAAGCCGCGCGTCTGCGCCTCTTCCAGCAGGTTGCCGAAGGTGCGGAAACCGTAATACGATTCGCTGAAGTCCGGCTTGCGGCGCTTGATCGCTTCTTTCAGCATCGAGGCCCAGATCTTGCCGCTGTCGCCGCGCTCCGAGACCAGCGCGTCGAAGGTTTCGACGGCCATTTCGATCGCTTCCGTCTTGCGCAACTCGTATTTTTCCTTGCGGCGCACTTCTTCGTCGGGCGAACGCTTGGCGGCCGCAGCCGGGCTTTCGCGCGCGTCGCGCTTGGCGGCCGTGCGGCGGCTCTCGCGCACCAGGTCGTCGTAGAAAATGAATTCGTCGCAGTTCGCCACCAGCAGGTCGGAGGTCGACTGCTTGACGCCCACGCCGATCACCTGCTTGGCGTTTTCGCGCAGCTTCGACACCAGCGGCGAAAAATCGGAATCGCCGCTGATGATGACGAAGGTGTTCACGTGGGCCTTGGTGTAGCACAAGTCCAGGGCATCGACCACCAGGCGGATATCGGCCGAATTCTTGCCGGACTGGCGCACGTGGGGAATTTCGATCAGCTCGAAGTTCGCCTCATGCATGGTGCCCTTGAAACTTTTATAACGGTCCCAGTCGCAATATGCCTTCTTGACAACGATGCTGCCCTTGAGCAACAAGCGTTCGAGGATGGGTTTGATATCGAATTTTTCGTAATTTGCATCTCGCACGCCGAGCGCGACGTTCTCGAAGTCGCAAAACACGGCCATGCTGAGGTTTTCTGGGGATGACGCCATAAGGGTGAATTCTCGCTGGATGATAAGGGCGGACGGGAAGCGCAACGCCTCCCTTTTCGCCTAGTATATTCGCCCATCCCCCGTTTCGGCGACAACTATCGTGCGCGGCAGCCTATTGCGCGCCGCCGGCGGCGCTCGCACTGGCGCCGGCACCCGGCCAAACAACGCTTTCATCGACCGGATGCAACTGGAACAAGGCAAACCAGGTAAAAAATCGCAGACTCCGTAGATGACTTCCCTGCCAGTCCAGACAGTAAATATCACAGAACGGTATTAAAAACTGCGTAACGCACATATTTTTGTGGCCACCAGCTGCAGGAAAAATTATTGCCTTACGCCACCACATTTTTCCCACTGACAGGAGTAAACTAGGTGCATTCTGAAGGAGTTGTCATGTCCATATCCGCCCTCACCACCGGTACCTCGGGGCTGACCGCCAACCAGCGCGCGCTGGATGTGGCCGCCAACAATATCGCGAATGCGAATACGCCAGGCTTCCAGCCGCAATCGGCCAACTTCCAGGAGGCCAGCCCGGCCGGCGCGGGCGTCACGCTCTCCGTCGAAGGGCGCAAACTGGCCGCCAGCGAAAGCGTCAGCGGCGCCAATGCAAATGCGGCCAAGGCGGCTGAAAGCCGGCCGAACGGCGTGGGCCTGGCGTCCGAACTGACGGACAACCTGGTCTACAAGGCCGGTTTCAACCTGTCGGCGAATGTCGTCAAGGCAGCCGACCAGGCCTTGGGCAGCCTGATCGACATCAAGACTTGAAGTTCTGAGACTATCTACATCATAGCCAGCGCCAGCGGCGCCATGGCAGGCTGAATCAGCGCCAGCAGCCGCTCGGCGGGAATGCCGTCGCGCGCCTGCACCGACAGGCCATGCAGCAAGGCCGCATAATAATCGCCCAGCGCCTGCACGTCGGCTTCCCCTGTCAACTCTCCCGCCAGCTGCGCCGCGCGCAAGCGCTCGATGACGGCTTGCGTGCGCGCGCGGCGATGTTGCGCCAGCCAGTCGGCGATGCCGGCGTTTTCCGCACTCGTATTCGTGGCGGCCGTCACCACCATGCAGCCTTGCGGCTGGCCGCTGCGCGTGTACAGCAGCACGGCTTCTTCCAGCATGCGCGCCACCGCCTCGCGCACATTCAGCCTGGCGGCCAGCGCATGCACGGCGAACGCGCCCTCGCCCGACTCGTACAACTCCACGGCTTCGCGGAACAGCTGTTCCTTCGAGCCGAACGCCGCATAAATGCGCGCCGAGGCAATGCCCAGCGCCGCCACCAGGTCGGCCATCGACACACCCTCGTAGCCGCGCGTCCAGAATGCGTCGCGCGCTTTTGCCAGCGCCATCGCGCGGTCGAATTCCCTCGGTCTTCCTGCCATTTTTGTCCTCTGCTTGCAAACTGGCGGCCAGTATAACGCCTGGCGCCGGCAGCGCGTTTGCACTTTATTTTGCAGTTACGCCTTGACCGCGCAATAAATTTCGCCTATTCTTTGTCGATCGACAAACAATAGGAGCCGATATGAAAACCATCCAAGGACCCAGCCTGCACCTGGCACAATTCGCCGCCGACACGGCGCCCTTCAATACCCTGCCCGCCATCGCCGAGTGGGCGGCCGGCATGGGCTTCAAGGCCCTGCAGATTCCCGCCTGGGATGCGCGCCTGTTCGACGTGGCGCAGGCCGCCCACAGCCAGGCATATTGCGACGACCTCGTCGCCATGCTGGCCGGCCATGGCCTGGTCATCAGCGAACTGACGACGCACATCCTCGGCCAGCTGGTGGCAGTGCACCCGGCCTACGACGCGCTATGCGACAGCTTCGCGCCAGCCCACCTGCACGGCCAGCCGGCGGCGCGCACCGAGTGGGCCATCGAGCAGGTCAAGCTGGCGGCCATGGCCTCGAAACGCCTGGGACTGACCGACATGGGCACGTTTTCCGGCTCGTTCGCCTGGCCATATCTGTTCCCGTTCCCGCAGCGCCCGCCCGGCCTGATCGAGGCAGCCTTCGACGAACTGGCGCGCCGCTGGCTGCCCATCCTCGACGTGTGCGAGGAACAGGGCATCAACCTGTGCTACGAAATCCACCCCAGCGAAGACCTGCATGACGGCATCAGCTTCGAGATGTTTTATGAACGCGTGGGCCGCCATCCGCGCTGCAAGATGCTGTTCGACCCCAGCCACTTCGTGCTGCAGCAGCTGAACTACCTGGAATTCATCGATATCTACAAGGAGCACATCCGCATGTTCCATGTGAAGGATGCGGAGTTCAATCCGACGGGACGGCAAGGCATCTATGGCGGTTACCAGTCGTGGGAAAACCGCGCCGGGCGTTTCCGTTCGCTGGGCGATGGCCAGGTCGATTTCAAGGCGATCTTTTCGAAGATGGCGCAGAACGACTACGCGGGCTGGGCCACGCTGGAATGGGAATGCTGTCTGAAGGACCAGGAGGTAGGTGCGCGCGAAGGCGTGGCCTTCATCAATGCCCACATCATTCCCGTGACCGGAAAAATTTTCGACGACTTCGCCGGCGCCCCCGTCAGCGCGCAACAGATCAATACCCTGCTGGGCATCGAGCACAACTAAACAAGGAAACCCCATGAACGATTTTACCCACGAATTTACACATGATTACGTCCGCATCGACGGCCAGCGCCTGCATTGCGTCATTGCCGGCGAAGGCAAACCCGTGCTCCTGATTCCCGGCTGGCCGCAGACCTGGTATGCCTGGCGCCACGTGATGGCAGCCCTGGCCGCCAATGGCTACCAGGCCATCGCCATCGACCCGCCAGGCAGCGGTCACTCCAGCCGCCCGGCCGGTGGCTACGACACGGGCGCCATCGCCGCCACCCTGCACAAGGCCATGCTGGCCCTCGGCCACATGCAGTACGATGTCGCCGGTCACGACATCGGCATGTGGGTCGGCTATGCGCTGGCCAGCGATTTCCCGCAGGCGGTGACGAAACTGGCGCTGACGGAAGCCGTCATTCCCGGCCTGGCACCGGCGCCGCCCATTTTTGTCGCGCCGTCCGACAACATCTTCCTGTGGCACTTCATGTTCAACCAGGTGCTCGATTTGCCGGAAATGCTCACGGCGGGCAAGGAGCGCGAATACATCCGCTTCATTTTCGACCGCTGGTCGTACCGCCGCGACAAGGTGGCCGTCGATGTGTATGCGGATGCCTACGCCACGCCGGGCGCCCTGCGCGCGGGCTTTGCCTACTACCGCGCCATTCCCGAAACCATCCGGCAAAACCTGGAACGGGCAAAACACAGCCTGCCGATGCCCGTGCTGGCCATCGGCGCCGACCACGCGACGAATGACGCGCCCCTGCTGACCATGCAGGGCAAGGCCGACATTTTACAAGGCGCCATCGTCGCCGAATGCGGGCACTTCATCATGGAAGAACAGCCGGAAGCGTTCATTGCCCACCTGCTGCCCTTCCTGGCGGGAGAGCCGGCATGAGTCTGGACCCGCAAGTAGCGGCTTTCCTGGCACAGGCAAACGATGCGCCGCCGCCCGCCTCGCTGGCAGACCTGCGCGCCGCCACGGAAACGGGGCTGCGCCAGCTGCACGGGCCATTGGAAGACGTCGCCTCGATCAAGGATTACGTGCTGCCGGGCGAACATGCGCTCACCGTGCGCGCCTATGTGCCGGCTGGCGCGGACACGGGCAAGCCTCTGCCCGCCATCGTCTTCGCGCATGGCGGCGGCTGGTGTCTGTGTTCGTTGGACCTGTACGACAATCCGTGCCGCGCGCTGGCCAACGCCACCGGCTGCGTGATTTTTTCCGTCGACTACCGGCTGGCGCCAGAGCACAAGTTCCCCGTGCCGCTGGACGACTTTTACGCTGCGCTGTGCTGGGTCGCCCAGCATGGGGCGGCGCTGGGCATCGACGTGAAGCGCCTGGCCGTGGGCGGCGACAGTGCGGGCGGCAACCTGGCCGCGGCAGCGGCACTGATGGCGCGCGACCAGGCCGGCCCCGCGCTGGCGCACCAGCTGCTGCTGTACCCGGCGCTCGATTTTGCCTTCGACACGCCATCCTACCAGCGCTATGCGGATGGCCATTCGCTGACGCGCGAAGCCATGCGCTTTTGCTGGTCGGCGTACCTGAACGAGCCGGCCGACGGCACGCAGCCCTACGCGGCGCCCCTGCGGGCAGCGTCGCTCAAGGACTTGCCGCCGGCGACCGTGCTGGTATGCGAATTCGATCCGCTGCATGACGAAGGCGCGGCGTATGCGCGGCGTTTGCGCGATGACGGCGTGGCGGCGCAATGCGTGCAGCTCGACGGCATGATCCATGCATCGATGCACATGCTGGGCCTGACGCCAGCGGCGCGCGGCCTGTTCGACGTGGCGGGCCAGGCCATGCGGCAAGCGCTGGCCGGATAAAACAAGGGGCCGCAAGGCCCCTTGTTTTATCCGGCGCACACCGCTTAGTGTGGCTTGATCAATGCAGCTTGACCTGCGGCGTGCTGCGCTTGATCAGGAAACGGCCCATGGCCATGACGGCCGTGCGCACGCTGCCCAGCACGGCGTTGTGGTGCATCAGATGCAGGCTGACATACATCATGCGGGCCACGAAGCCTTCGACAAACCAGCTCAGGCCCTTCAGCGAACCCATCAGGGTGCCGACCGAGGTGGTGCGGCCGAACGACACCAGCGAACCATAGTCCAGGTATGCATACGGTTTCGTTTGCGGCGGCTTGCCCTTGGCTTGCAGCAGGAAGGTTTTCAGCAGGTAATCGGCTTGCTGGTGGGCAGCCTGGGCGCGCGGCGGCACCAGCTTGCCATCCGGCCCCATGCATGCGGCGCAGTCGCCGAGTGCGAAAATATTCGCATGGCCCTGCACATTGAGCATGCCCGTCACTTCCAGCTGGCCGGCGCGATTGGTCGGCAAGCCCAACGTCGACAGGAATTCCGGCGCGCGAATGCCGGCGGCCCAGACGCAGATGTCGGCCGCATAACTGGTGCCGCTGGCCACCGTCACCTTGTCGGCTTCGATCGTGGTGACGCGCGTATCGGTCACCACGCTGATGCCATGCTTGTGCAGCAGTTTCGAGGCGGCGATGGAGACGCGCTCGGGCAGCGGCGCCAGAATGCGCGGCGCCCCTTCGAGCAGGCTGATGCGCACATCCTTGATGGCGTTGAGATTCTGGAAACCGTACGCGGCATACACACCGCTCGCTTCGCGCAATTCGGCCGCCAGCTCCACGCCCGTGGCGCCGCCGCCGATGATGACGATGTCGACACCGGGATGGCCCGCATCGCCCTGGCGCTGCTCGGCCATGGCCAGCAGTTTCAACAGGGTCAAACGGAAACGTTCGGCGTCTTCCGTCGCATTCAGGGAAATCGTGTTTTCCTTGGCGCCGGGCACGCCGAAGTAATTCGAGGTGCTGCCCACGGCCAGCACCAGCTGGTCATAATGGATTTGCCGTTGCGGCAGCAATTGCTCATCCTTGTCGGTAGCGATGGCGCCCACGGTGAGACTGTTCGACGCCGCGTCGAGCGCGATCAAGGGGCCATAGACATAGGTAAAACCATTGTCATGCGCCAGCATCTGGTATGACAGACCCTCTTGATGAATGTCCAGGGTGCCGGCCGCCACTTCATGCAGCGACGGCTTCCAGATATGGTACAGGCGGCTGTCGACCAGGGTCACCTGGCCGGCGCCGAGCTTGCGGCTAAGTTTGCAGGCCAGCTCCAGGCCGCCTGCGCCGCCGCCTACGATAACGATTTTACTATGCAAAGATCCTCCTGATTGTTAATCCCTGTGCCCGTTGCCATTGCCATTGCCATTGCCATTGCCATGGCCTTTGCCCGGCTTGTTGTCATGCTTGTCACGCTTGCCTTCATGTTTGTCGCGCTTGTCATCATGCTTGTCGAAGTGCTTGTCATGCTTGTCGTCATGACGGCCGCGGTCGCCGTAATCGGGACGGCCATGGTCGCCATGCTGCTGGCGATAGCGGGGCACATATTGGTTGTTATACCAACTATCTTGGACGAAATAGACCTCTTGGTTACAGGCATTATACTTGCGGCAGTGCTTGGACCAGTGTTTCGCATGGCCGGGCGGCACGCGCAGGTAGATGGGGCGGGCCGAATAGTATTGCGGGCGCTGCACGATGACGGGCTGGGCGTAGATCAATTGCGGCGCGGGATAGTCGCCTATGTCGATGCGTCCGTAAAAGCCGGGCTGGCCGACAGTGACGGAGACGCCGACCTGGGCAACAGCGGCGGTGGCGGCCGACAGCAAGACGGCGGCAAGAATCAGGGTTTTCATGGGGACACTCCTTTTATCAGTTATGTCTTGATTGTAGACCTTGTGCGCCGGCTGGTTTGTTCGCAAGGACACATAAGGAGCGCCGTGGCAAACTCACCACAGCATGCCCAAAGGCACGACCAGGCCGCTGAACAGTGACCAATCCGGCGACGACGCCGTCAAGCCGCGCGCCATGCCGATATCGATGGCCAGCCGTGGCGTGGGACTGTAAGTGGCCGCCAGCAGCAACTGCGCCGTGGCCGGCGCACCGCGCAAACGCGTGCCCGACACTTCCGCCGTGGCACCCCAGCGGATGCTGACGGGCGTGGAAAAGGAGGCCGCCCAGCCCGTTTGTACCCTGCCCGTGCCAGGGTCGGAAGCCCCCAGGCGCGTGGCGTTCAGGTTGGCGTCCATGTGCACGGCGCCCAGGTCGCGGCTGAAAATGCCGTTCAGCGTGACATCGCTCTTGCCGCTGCCGATGGCGTCCTTGGCCGTCGGCAACTTCCAACCCAGTTCCAGGCCCAGCGCCGTGGCGCTGTCGAGCACGAAAGCGCGCTTGAGCACAACCGTCGTGTCGCCCACGCCCGTTTCGCGCCGGCCCGTCTCATCGCGCGCGCGCACAAAACCCTCGCCTTCGAGCAGCACGCCCCATTCGGGCGTGAACGCGAGTTTGAAGGTGTAGGGCAGGCTGGCGCGGCGCGTGTCATCCGTTTTCGACAGCAGGCCGCCAGCCTCGAACTCCAGCTGGCCCGGCACGGGCAGCTGGGCGGGACTGGCCACGGAAGGCCGGTAAGGCAGGACGGCATCGCCCTCCTGCGCCTGCGCCAATGGCGCCAAGGACAGCCATAGCAGGGAGAAACTCAACGACGGCAAGCAAGGAGCAGACATGGAAGACCCGGAAGTGGCACACGCGCAATAGCGACAGCCTACCACCAAGCCCATGCGTCCGTGTTGCGCCGTCAAGCCAAGCGCCGCACGCCCTGCCTGGCCGTGGGCACCGGCCGGTGCAGTGGCGTGACGTTGCTGGCCGGCGCCACGGCGATGCGCTCGGCCTGGGCATGCAGGCGGAATACGCCCACCAGTTCCGTCAAGGTCTGCGCCTGGTCTTGCAGCGCTTCGGCGGCAGCGGCCGCCTCCTCCACCAGGGCCGCGTTCTGCTGCGTCACCTGGTCCATTTGCAGCACGGCCTGGTTGACTTGCTCGATGCCGGCGCTCTGCTCGGCGCTGGCGGCCGTGATTTCCTGCATGATGTCGGCCACCTGGCGCACGCTGATGACCACTTCGTCCATGGTCTTGCCCGCGTCATGCACGAGCCTGGAACCGATTTCCACCTGCTCGACGGAGTCGCCGATCAGGGTCTTGATTTCCTTGGCCGCACTGGCAGAGCGCTGCGCCAGGTTGCGCACTTCGGACGCCACGACGGCGAAACCGCGCCCCTCCTCGCCCGCCCTGGCCGCTTCCACGGCCGCGTTCAAGGCCAGGATGTTGGTCTGGAAGGCGATGCCGTCGATGACGCTGATGATGTCGACGATCTTGCGCGAGGAGGCATTGATCGATTCCATCGTCTGCACCACCTGCCCCACCACGGCGCCGCCCTTGCCGGCCACATCGGAAGCGGCGCCGGCCAGCGCATTGGCCTGGCGCGCATTGTCCGCGTTCTGGCGCACGGCCGACGTCAGCTGTTCCATCGATGAAGCGGTCTCTTCCAGCGAACTGGCCTGCTCTTCCGTGCGTGACGACAAATCCAGGTTGCCCTGGGCGATTTCGCCGGAAGCCGTGTTGATGGTGTCCGTGCCCGAACGCACCTGGCTGACGATGCCCACCAGCTTGTCGCGCATGGTTTTCATGGCGAACAGCAAGCTGGCGCTGTCGTGGCTGGCCGTGCGGATATCCACGGTGAGGTCGCCCTCGGAGATGGCGCCGGCGATCTTGACGGCATACGCCGGTTCGCCGCCCAGCTGGCGCGTCAGTCCGCGCGTGATCAGCGCCCCCAGCGCCAGGCCAGCGGCCATGCTGCCCAGCACCAGCGCGATCATGAAGCTGCGGCTGGCCTGGTACACGCCCGACGCCTGCTCGGAAGCTGCCTTGGCGCGCTCTTCTTTCTGCTGCGAGAGTTTATCCAGCACACCGTCGAGTTCGTCGGCATGCAACCGCGTCTTGTTGAGCAGATCGATCAGTTGCGCGCTGCGCTGGGCCAGCGGCTCGGCCGCGGCCAGCGCCAGCGCCTGCTGCATGGTGACAATATAGTCCGCTTCGACGGCGGCAAAACGGGCAAACAGCTCCTTGGCGGCCGGCGTGACGAACAGCGGTTGCGCCTTGGCCAGGTAGCTTTTATTTAACTCGAGGAATTTGGCGATGTCGGCCTGGCGCGTGGCGCGCTCCTCGGCGGTGCTGGCCAGCAAGAAATTGCTACGGGCGCGACCCACCTTGATCAAGGCGATATTGGCTTCCTTGATGTGCGACAAGCCCAGCAACTCACTGTTGTACATCTGCCCCGCCATGGTATCGATCTTGCCCATGTTGAAGATGCCGATGCCGGCCACGATGGCCCCCATCAGCGCGACACAGAAAAATGCCGCCAGCAAGCGCGTTCCCACCTTCATCCGGTTCAACATGATTTCTCCCGTAGACTTGCCTATACTCGATGCAACTGGAGCGTACTGGCTTGAATATAAAGAAAAAACACGGAAAAAAATGCTCGGATTGTCACCAAACAATAATTCCTTGATGTACAACAACATGCAAAACGGCTTGCCATGCTAGCAAGCCGTTCGCCGTCATTCCGGTGATGCCGGAAATTAATGCCCGCTGTGGCCGGCAGGCTTGCGCACCGTCATTTCCACGCCGCCCTTGGCCGGCAACTTGCCCGTGCCTTGGCCGCGCACCGGTTCCGGCAGGGTTCCCGTCCATTCATAGGCCACGCTGCCGGCCGGGTGCTTGTACCAGCCCGGGTCGCGGTAGTCTCCCGGTTTCTGCTCCTTGCGCACCTTCACCGTGGTAAACATACCGCCCATGCCGATGGCGCCGAACGGGCCGTCGCCCGCCATCATCGGCAAGGTGTTGTCGGGGATCGGCATCTGCATCTCGCCCATGTCGGCCATGCCCCGTTCACCCATCACCATGTAGCCGGGCACGAGCTGGTTGATCTTCGCGGCCACGCCCTGGTGGTCGACGCCGATCATGGTCGGCACGTCATGCCCCATGGCATTCATCGTGTGGTGCGACTTGTGGCAATGGAAAGCCCAGTCGCCCAGGTCGGTGGCGGTGAACTCGACGGCGCGCATCTGGCCCACGGCCACGTCCGTGGTGACCTCGGGCCAGCGCGATTCGGGCCGGGTCCAGCCGCCATCCGTGCCCGTCACCTCGAATTCATGGCCATGCATGTGGATCGGGTGGTTGGTCATGGTCAGATTGCCCACGCGCACGCGCACCTTGTCGCCCTGGCGCACCACCATGGGGTCGATGCCGGGGAAGACGCGGCTGTTGAAGGTGAACAGATTGAAATCCGTCATGGTCATGATCTTCGGCGTGTAGCTGCCGGGATCAATGTCGTAGTTGCTCAGCAAAAAGACGAAATCGCGGTCCACCTTCATGAAATTCGGGTCTTTCGGATGCGTCACCCAGAAACCCATCATGCCCATGGCCATCTGCGTCATTTCATCGGCATGCGGGTGATACATGAAGGTGCCGGGGCGCTTGGCAACGAATTCATACACGAAGGTCTTGCCGGGAGGAATACCCGGCTGGGTCAGGCCCGTGACGCCATCCATGCCATTGGGCAAGCGCTGTCCATGCCAGTGCACGCTGGTGTGTTCCGGCAATTTGTTGGTGACGAAAATGCGCACACGGTCGCCTTCCACCACTTCGATGGTGGGACCGGGCGACTGGCCGTTGTAGCCCCACAGGTTGGCTTGCATGCCGGGCGCCAGTTCGCGCACGACGGGTTCGGCCACCAGGTGGAATTCCTTGACGTTGTTGTTCATGCGCCAAGGCAAGGACCAGCCATTCAGGGTGACGACGGGGTTGAATGGCCGCCCGTTCGGCGGCGGTGGCGGCGCTTTTGTTTCCGCGCCGGCCATGCTGACGGCTTCCGGCAACGATGCCGCACCCACGCGGCTGACGGCCGCGGCGCTCAAGGCGACAGCGCCCGCATTCATGAAAAAGTTTCTACGTGTAATCATCATTATTCCTTGTCGGCAGGGCCGCTGCCATTGATGGCCGATTGCAATGCCGTTTGGGCGATCCAGAAATCGCGCTGGGTGTCGATGGCGCTGTTGACGCTGGCGACCTGCTCGCGCGCATCAGCCAGCAGTTCGAATACGCTGGCCAGCATGCCGTTGTAGCGCAGTAAAACTTCATGCGAGATGGTCTTGCGCAACGGCACGACTTCATCGCGATAGTGGCGCGCCAGGTCATACGCCGTGCGGTAGCTGGAATACGCCTCGCGCACTTCGGAGCGGGCCCGCACCGCCGTGCCCGCCGTGCGCTGCAGCGACTGCTCGTACAAGGCTTGCGCCTTGGCATTGCGCGCCGAGCCCCAGTCGAACAGGGGCAACTCCAGGGACACCTCATAGCCGTTCTCGCGCGGCGCCTCGCTGCTGCTCTTGTTGGTATAGCCCACGTCGAGCACATTGATGAAGCCCGTCACCTTAGACAGGCCCAGCGCGTCGGCCGTGGCATGCGCGTCGAGTTTGCTCATCTGCACGTCGAGGCGCTGCTCCATCGCCTGCGCCTCGATATTGTCGGCGTCCACCGCCTGGGCCGGCAAGTCGGGCAGGCGCGACGGTAAAGTGAAAGCCGTCTGCTTGCCCCACAGGCCCAGCAAGCGCGTCAGGTGCTCGCGCGTGGCGGTGGCCTGGTGGCGTGCGCGCGCCAGGTCGCCGACGGCGTCCGCATAAAACACTTGCTGGCGCGCCTGGTCGAGGCGGCTCCAGTTGCCCACCTGCTGCAAGCGCGTGGCCAGTTCGGCGCCCGCCTCGGCCGACAGCAGCGCCCGCTGCATGAAAGCTTCCGTCTGCACGGCGGCCACGGCGTTGAAGTAGGCACGGCGCGTATCGGACGCCAGCTGCACTGCACTGATGGCGGCCTGCAGCTTGGCCTGCTCGAAACGGCCCTTCTCGATGTTGACGCGCAGAGGCATGGTCAGCAGGCCGGCCAGGTCGAAACTGACGCCGCGGTCGATTTCATTGCCGTGGCTGCCATGCGAGCGGCCGAACGACAGGCCCGGATTGCGCAAGCGTCCCGCCTGCACCAGGTCCGCCTCGGACGCGCCCAGTTCGGCCAGCGCCACTTTCAAGCCGTGGTTGTTCATCAGGGCGATGCGCACGGCGCTGTCGGCGTCCAGGGGCTGGGCCAGCAGGGTAGCCAATTTTTCCTCGCCGCCCTTGTCCGCCAGCGCTGCGGGGGCGCCCGTGCGGACGTCGGCCAGCGTGGACACCGTCTGCATGCCGCCATCCGGGCTGAAGCTGGCGCAGCCGCCCAGCAGCAAGACGGCCGCCAGCGCCAGCGGCGTCAGGCAAGTTGATTTTGTGAAACTGGCCATGTCAGTGTCCTTCATGCTGATGTTGCGGGGTGGGCTGGGCGGGCGGTTTGGCAGTGGGCATGGGCGTGGCATGCTGCATCGGCATGGCGTGGCCCTTCATCTGATGGCCTTCCATCTTGTGGCCATCCATCTTCATCATGCCCATGTGGCCGCCGGCCTTGCCGACTTTCTCGTTGAGGGGGCGCCAGGCCTGGTCGGGCGTGGCGTCGTCTTCGGCGGCGGGACGGTAGCCGGCGAAGGCGGAGCGGTAGGTGGTGGCCGGCACGGGAGCTTGCGCCTCTTGCGGGGCGGATGGGGCAGGCGTCGATGCGGCCGGGCTGGCGGCACTGGCGGCCAGCGGCAGCGCCGCCAGCGCGAGGCTGAACAGGTATTTCATGGTATTCCTTGATTGACAGGGTAGGGCGCGGCGGGCGCGCAGGTGGAACGTCGGAGTGCGGCAAGCACGGCCGCGACGGACGTGCAGTAGCCGCACCGCCAGGTTCAACGGGCGGTCAGGCGGAGCGCGTGCTTCTCGGGGGACGTTCGGGACCAAGCGGGATATGCCCGGCAAACAGGGAATCGGGCGCCAGCGCCGGTGGCGGCGCGCGCAGGGTCAAGGCTTGCAAGGCGGGCATGCCGGGCGGCGCCGTGGCGCCCACGGTACACGCGCCATGGTTGCTGCAATCGTGGCCATGGTGCGTGGCGCCACCATCGTCCATGGCCATTTTCATCGGCTGGTCCGCCATCTGCATGTCGGCCATGTCATGGCACTGGGGCGCCTGCATTGCCTCGACGGCGACCGTGACAGCAACCGCAAGCTCGTCCACGCAGCAGCTGCGCATGGCCGACGCAAAGCCCTGCAAGGGCAGCGTGACGGCCAGCAGCCAGAGCAGCGAGCGGGCAAGAAAGCGGAAAAAGGCACGGTTCATGGCATGGACTATAAACCTTCCCACACGAGGAAGGTCAAGTCCCTATTTGCCTTCGTTGCCATGCGTCAGCCAGATGACGTACACGCCGTAGTAGCCCTGCCCTTCGAACAGGACCTGGCCATCGGCAAACGACACTTGCTGCACGCCATTGATGGTGAAATAGGCGCGGCCATCGGCCGCCTCAACATCGCCCCAGTGGCGCGCACGCGGTGGCCGGTAGCCGCTGGCGCGCCCGATGGCGGCCAGCAAGTCGCCGATCATGAAGTCCAGCAGCATCCCGGCCAACAGCGGCCGGTGGCCCGCCAGCATGGCCGTGATGTCCGGGTAGCCCGCGTCCTTGAGTTCGGGCAAGTCGCTTTCCTCGTACTGCAGGTCGTCTTCGCGGCAAGTCAGCAGGAAACTGTTGAAGGGTGCGTCGAGCAGGCCCGCCAGCGCCGTTTCCGGCACGCTCAGGCGGAACGGGTGCAGCGGCAGCGCGCAACGCTGGCCATAGTTGAGTTCGCGGCAGCCGAGGAAGGCCAGCGGGTGCAGCTGGCCATCGACCTGGCACTGCACGGCGCGCACGCCAGGCAATAGTGCGTCCGGCATCAGCTGCCATCCAGACCAGTCGTTTCCACCATGATTGTTGTCCCTGTTCAAATTGTTTCATCAGTGATATCCATCTTCCGGCCGGACTTTGCCACGAAACACATAATATGACCACACTGTATACATCAGGATCACGGGAATGATGAACAGCGCCCCCACCAGGGTAAAGCCCTGGCTTTGCAGCGGCGACGACGCCTCCCATATCGAGACCGATGGCGGGATGATATACGGCCACACGCTGATGCCCAGGCCGGTATAGCCGAGGAGGAAGAGCACCAAGGCGCACAGGAACGGCGCCCCTGCCGCCCCTGCCGCAGGGACCGCAGCAGCAACCAGCCCGCGCTCAGTACCAGCAGCGGCACGGGCAGGAAGCACACAGGTTGTGGTAGCGCAAACCAGCGCGCGGCGATGGCTGGATCGATCAGCGGCGTCCACAGGCTGATGAGGCAATCACGCCCGGCAGCAGCCAGGTTCCATTCCCATCCCAGACGGGCGCGGCCGTATTCATCATCACGTCGCACTCGCTCTTCTCCTGAAAAAACGGATGCAGGCTGCCGATGCCCTTGCCGAAGACGGCAAAATAAATGACGATGAACAGCGTCAGGGTGATCCAACATAACAGACTCAGAATCGGGAGAAAACCTAGGATCAGTTTGACGTTTGCCGAATGACAAGGTCAAACCGGTCCGGCGGAAAAACGTCTCAGGCGGGCTCGGCCAGGCCCACGCGATTGCGTCCATTTTCCTTGGCCACGTACAGGGCCGCATCGGCGGCCAGCAGCACGGCGTCCGTGCTGCGCTTACCGTGCGACGACGAGACCACGCCCAGCGAGACCGTGATGGTGCCCGCGCCGGGAATCACGGCGGCGGCCACCTTGGCGCGCAAGCGTTCGGCTACCTGCATGGCCACGTCGAGGTCGGCGTCGGGCAGCAGCATGATGAATTCATCGCCGCCATTGCGGCACAGCACGTCGGCATCGCGCGAACAGGCGCGCATCAGCTGCGCCAGGCACCGGATGACGTCGTCGCCCACGGCATGGCCCCAGCGGTCGTTGACTTGCTTGAAATGGTCGATATCGATGGCGATGACGGAAAAGGGCCGCGCCTGCGCCTGCCAATCGTCCAGCGCCGCCGCCATGCCGCGCCGGTTCGACAAGCCCGTCAGCGGGTCCGTCTGCACGTCGGTCTTCAGCTTGCCGATCTTGTTCTGCAGCAGCGCCAGGCCCTTCAACAGGGCTTTCTTGATCTGCGCCGCTTCCACATACCACGAGCGGATGGCGGCGATGTGTTCTGCCGTGCCGGGCGCATCCATGCGCCGCGCGCCCTCGGCCAGCTGCACCAGGGGCCGTGAAATCAGGCTGGCCAGCCACCAGATGAATGGCAGGCTCAGCAAGGCGATCGGCAGCGAATACCATACCGTATTGACCATCAGCTGGTTCAGCGGGGCCAGCGTCATGGCCGTCGGACGCTGCGCCACGATGCCCCAGCCCGTCGACGGCATGACGGCGTAGCCGGCCAGCATGTCCACGCCCAGGCTGTTGTGCATGCGCCGGTTGCCGCCGCCCTGCTGCGCGATGATGGCATCAATCACTTCATTACGGCCGGCCAGGTCGCCCAGGCGCGTAGGGTCCGGGTGGTATAGCAGGCGCCGCTTCTGGTCCACCACGTACAGGTAGGAACCGTCGCGGTAGTAATGCTGGCCCAGCATGGTGTGCAGAATGTTTTTCTGTTTCAGGTAGATGCTGCCACCCACATAGCCGAGGTAGCGGCCATCCTTGCCGACGATGGGATGCGAGATGAAGACTACCAGGTTGCCGGCCGAGGACATGTACGGCTGCGTCACCAGCGGGCGCCGCTCGCGCAGCGCCTGCACGGCGCCGGCCGAATCGAGCGTGCGGTGCTTGAGGGTCAGCGTTTCCGGCGACACGCCCAGCACCTTGCCCTGGGCATCGACGATGAGCACGGAATTGAAGCTGTTGGTTTGCAGGCGCAGCCGCTGCGCCTCGTCCGTCAGCCAGGCGTCGTCGCCCATGCGCGCCGGCAGGCTGCCGGCGCTGTAAGCGAGCTGCTGGCGCGCCGACTGCAGGAAATCCTCGGCAGTGCTGGCCAGCTTGCTCGCATACGCGTGGTTCGCTTCCAGGGTGGTATCGATCAGCAACTGGCGCTGCACGCTGTAGCTGGCGTAAAACGTATTGACCAGGGACACCAGGGCGCTGGCAAAGGCTACGAGCACGATCAAACGGCGCAAATTCATGCGCGGAACAGGTTTAGTCCACATGGCGTCGGCAGAAATAGGAAAAGTATTGCGCTAAAGAAAGGGCGCATTATACCGAGACACCCGTGCCAATATTGAAATATTGGCATCAATGATCAAAGAATGTGTACAAGCGGCAACGCAGGACGCTGCCACCTTGATGCATCAAGCGTGGATGGCGTGCTTGCGTACCCAGTCCACATAGCGCTGCATCCAGCCCTGGAAGAAGCCCAGGCTGGCCGGGCCGATGCCGCCATGCTCGTCGAACAGGCCGTCCTTGGCCTGGATAAACATCTCGGGCTGGCCCAGCAGGGGTACGTCCAGGTAGGCCAGCACATTGCGCAAATGCTGCTGCGCCAGGGCCGTGCCCGTGGCACCCACGGAAACACCGAGCACGGCGCCCGGCTTGCCGCCCCACACGCTCTGGCCGTACGGGCGCGAACCGTGGTCGAGGGCGTTTTTCAGCACGCCGGGGATGGAGCGGTTGTATTCGGGCGTGAGGAACAGCAAGGCTTGCGCGTCGGAAATCTCCGTTTTCAGGCGCAGCACCTGCTCGGCCTGCGCGCCATCGTCGTCCTGGTTGTACAGCGGCAAGTCACCGATGTCGATATGTTTAAACGAAAACTCGGGCGGCGCCAGCTTGATGATGGCGTCGGCCAGCTTGCGGTTGAAGGAATCCTTGCGCAGGCTGCCGACGATGATAGCAACGTTATATTGACTCATAGAAATTCCCGATGATGGTTGAAAAAAAGCCCTGGAGTGAAGCTCACACCAAGGCTATCTTGCCACACAATCATCGGTTTCGCGCTGCTTAGCGTGCAGGCTGCGCCAGACCTCTGTACTCGCGGTAATAACGCCCGCCCAGGTTGGTCAATACCTCATAGCCGATGGTATTGGCCATGGCCGCCACGGCGTCGACCGGGTGTTCGGCGCAGATCAGGTCGACCAGGCTGCCCGGCACCACGCGTTCCTGGGCGATAGCGCTCACATCGAGCGTGATGGAATCCATCGAGATGGCGCCGATCTGCGGCACTTTCACGCCGTCGATGACGGCCAGGCCCTGGTTGCTCATGCTGCGCAGCCAGCCATCGGCATAGCCGACTGAAACAGTTGCCACCTGGCGCGGCTCGCTGGCCGTGTAGCGGCGACTGTAGCCCACGTGGTCGCCGGCGGCAATCGTGCGCGTTTGCAGCACTTTGCCCTGCAGGCGCACTACCGATTGCAGGGGATTGGGTTCGCCGCCCTGCGGCCCGATGCCGTACAGGGCTGCACCGGGACGCACCAGGTCAAAGTGATAGTCGGGCGACAAAAAGATGCCCGAGGAATTGGCCAGGCTGGCGCGGTACTGCGGCAAACGGGCGCGGATGGCGATAAAACGGGCCAGCTGCTCGCCATTCATGGGGTTGCTCCGCTCGTCGGCGCAAGCCAGGTGGCTCATGATGTAGCGTACTTTGATGCCATCAAGAAAGTGCGCGTCAAGCAGCCAGCCGTCGATTTCGCGCGGCGACAAGCCCATGCGCGACATGCCGCTGTCGACCTGCATGATGGCGTCCAGGGTTTTCCCCAATGCCTTGGCATGCGCACGCCAGCCCGCCACTTGCGGCTCGCTGTTGAGCACGGGCGTCAAGCCGTGGGCCGTGAATTCGCCTTCCGTATCGACGGGCGGGCCGTGCAGCACGAAGATCTCTGCATCCGGCGCCACGTGCGGGCGCAGGCTGATGCCCTCTTCCAGGTGCGCCACGAAGAAATGGCGGCAACCCTCTTCATACAGGGCCGCGCCCACTTGCGCGGCACCCAGGCCATACGCGTCGGACTTTACGACGGCCGAGCAGGCGGCCGGGTGCGCCTTGTCGCGCAGCAAGCGGTAGTTGGCACGCACGGCGTCCAGGTCCACCGTCAGGATGGCGCCGCTACGTTCCTTTGGAGGCATGCTTGCCGCCATCTCAGGCCACCGCGTGTTGTAGTTTGCCATTGCCCTGCGCGCCGCTGTAGCGGCTGACGGACAGGTCGTCTGCCAGGATGGCCGGCTTTTTGGAGGACATCAGGTCGGCCAGCAATTGCGCCGAACCGCAGGACATGGTCCAGCCCAGGGTGCCGTGACCCGTGTTCAGGAACAGGTTGCGCAGCGGCGTGCGGCCGACAATCGGCGTGCCGTCCGGCGTCATCGGACGCAAGCCCGTCCAGAATGTAGCGTCGGCCGTGTTGCCGCCGCCGGGGAACAGGTCGTTGACGACCATTTCCAGGGTTTCGCGGCGGCGCGGGTTCAGGTCCAGGTTGTAGCCGGCGATTTCCGCCATGCCGCCCACGCGGATGCGGTCGTCGAAACGCGTCACGGCAATCTTGTACGTTTCATCGAGGATGGTCGACACGGGCGCCTTGGCCGCGTTGACGATAGGCACGGTGATCGAATAGCCCTTCAGCGGATACACGGGAATGTCCAGCAGCGGCTTCATGAAGCCCGTCGAGTAGGAACCCAGCGCCACCACATAGGAATCGGCCTTGACGATTTCCGCGCCACATTGCACGCCAGCAATTTCGTCGCCCTGCATCAGCAAGGCGTCGATAGCCACGCCATAACGGAACTTCACGCCCAGCGCCACGGCCATTTCCGACAGGCGCGTGGTAAACAGCTGGCAATCGCCCGTTTCATCGTTGGGCAGGCGCAAGCCGCCGAACAGCTTGTCTTTCACCGCTTCGAGGGCCGGCTCGGCGCGCGACAGCTCGTTGCGCTGCAGCACTTCGTAGGGCACGCCTGCATCTTTCAACACTTCGATATCTTTCGCGGCGTCGTTGTATTGCTTTTCAGTGCGGAACAATTGCATCGTGCCTTGCTGGCGGCCTTCATAGGTGATGCCCGCCTCGGCGCGCAGCACCTTGAAGCAGTCGCGGCTGTATTCGGCCAGGCGCACCATGCGTTCCTTGTTCACGGCATACGCTTCCGGTGTACAGTTACGCAACATCTGCCACATCCATTTGAGCTGGGCGGCGCTGCCGTCGAGCGAGATGGCCAGGGGCGCGTGGCGCTGCATCATCCACTTCACGGCTTTCAAGGGAATGCCGGGCGCGGCCCATGGCGAGGCGTAGCCGGGCGAGATTTGCCCTGCATTCGCGAAGCTGGTTTCCAGTGCAGGGCCCGGCTGGCGGTCGATGACGGTCACCTCATGTCCTGCCTTGGCCAGATAGTAAGCACTGGTGACGCCGATGACGCCGCTACCCAGAATCACAATACGCATAGTTTCCTCAATTATATTTATGGCTAGTGCCAGATTAACCGCTATCATATTGGGAAAGAGCCAGTATTTGTTCACGTATAAATTGAGATATTCAGCAATAAATCATGAGAATCCTTAAAGAATCGGCACGTGGCCTCGACAAGCTGGATCGCCACATCCTGCGCATCCTGCAACAGGATGGCCGCATCTCGATGAAAGACCTGGGCGAACAAGTGGGCCTGTCCATCACGCCCTGCATCGAGCGGGTCAAGCGCATGGAGCGCGACGGCGTCATCACGGGCTACCATGCCAAGGTGAACCCGGCCGCGCTGGGCGCCAAGCTGCTCGTCTTTGTAGAGATTACGCTCAATCAAAAATCGGCGTCCGCCTTCGAGCAATTCCGCCGCGAAGTGTTGCAAATTCCCGAAGTGCAGGAATGCCACCTGGTGTCGGGCGACTTCGATTACCTGATCAAGGCGCGCATCCATGAAATGGCCGAGTACCGCAAGCTGCTGGGCGACATGCTGCTGCAGCTGCCGGGCGCCGCGCAATCGAAAAGCTATGTGGTGATGGAAGAAATCAAGGAAACCCTGGCGCTCTCGACCGACGTATTGCAGAGCCGGTAAAAGTACCGCCGGCCAGTACCGGCAGCATCGAATCGTGCGCCTTTGTATAATCTTGTAGCACATTCGTGGCGACACAAGCACACTCCCATCCTGACATCACGCCCGTCCCCTCTGAGATTGGAAGCAGTGATGCACACTGGGAGTCCGTATGAACACATTGATAAAACTGGCATTTTCCTGCCTCGCGGGCCTGGCCGTGGCCATGTGCACCGCCAGTGAATACAAGGTCAACCGCGCGCCGGCCAACGGCGCCATCTATCAGAACATCACGGTGGGCAAGACCACCCGCCTCGACCTCGACGCGGCCCTCGGCAACGCCACCGTGGTCAGCTTTGACCCAGGCTATGAAGTCTGGGTCTACAAGAACCAGCTGCAAACGCCCAGCGTGACGCGTTTGATCCCCCTGCTGGGCGAAAAAGGCACGCGCGAAGTAGCCGTCATGTTCGACCAGGCGGGCATCGTCAGGAAATTCAGGATACACGAGCCGCGCAAGTAGTTCGCACAAGTAAGCCACGCAAGCAAGCCATGCGGACGCACCAGCCGCGTCCTCTTGTTCTACACTGGCGTTTTCTCTTCCGGTGCCCCATGCAATTACCCGCAAGCCTCGCACACATCTCGACAGACCAGGACTGGCGGCACGACACGCCCTACCCACCGCTCGGCTTCAGCCCCTTCTTCGAGGGCGCGCTGGGTAATGGCGACACCTTCGGCCTGTACTGGCCCATCGGCCGCGAAGCGTTCGAACCGATCGTCGTCGAAACCTGGCACGACGAATGGCGCATCCAGCCACACTTCTCCAGCCTGGCGGCGTTCCTGCAAGCCTACGCAGCCGCGGAGGACGAGTATGTCGGCACGCCATCGCTGGCCGACGATCCCGCTTCGCCGCGCGCCGCCTGCCTGGCGGCCAAGGAATTCATTGCGCAGCAAAACCCGGCGGCGGCCATCGCCCTGCTGGAAGCGGCACTGGCCATCGTTCCCGAATATACGGACGCCCTGGTGCTGCTGCATGGCCAGTATGTGCGCGCAGGAAGAATCGATGCAGCCGTCAAGGTGGCCATCCAGGCAATCATATCGCCACCGTCCTTTGGCGGCCCGCCATGCAAGGCATTGCAATGGCTGCGCACGCAGGCGGTGCCGGAGGGGGAACTTGACCCCATCTGGCGCGCCTGCAAGCAGTTGTCGTTCAACTTTGGCGGCAGCAAGGAAAATGCCGACTACCCCGTGCTGCTGGCCGCCATAGCCACCTATCTGGAGCAAGGCAACCATGTTTCCGCCTCGAACCTGATGCAGACGTATGCCGAACTGATGAGCGCGGAAACCGTCTCGTTCCAGGAACGCTACGCCTTCGAACCGGCCGCCTTCATTGCGCGGCAAATCGCCGTCAGCGCCAGGCTAGCCCAGGGCAGCCGCGATCCAGCAAGGCTATGGTCAAGCGACCTGGCCTAGCTGCTGGCGGAACAACTTGCGGTACGCCGAGGGCGACGTCTGCAAGTTCGCCCGGAAATGCTGGCGCAGCGACAGCGCCGTGCCGAAGCCCGCCTCTTGCGCCACGACGTCGATCGAGGCCGCGCTCTTCTCCAGCAAACCTTGCGCATGCGCCAGGCGCTGGTTCAGCAGCCATTGTTTAAACGACGTGCCCGTGGCTTGGCGGAAGTGGCGCGTAAAATTGCGCCGGCTCATGGCGGCCTGTTCGGCCAGCGCATCGATGCTGTGCGCTAGGCCAAGGTTGGCCGTCACGCCAGCCAGCACGTCGGCAAAGCGCCCTTCGCTGCCGGACACGGGCAGCGGGCGCTCGATGAACTGCGCCTGTCCGCCCTGGCGGTGCGGCGCCACCAGCAGGCGGCGCGCCACCCGGTTGGCCACCTCGGCGCCGGCCAGCTGGCGCAGCAGATACAAACAGCAATCGAGGCCGGCCGCCACGCCGGCCGACGTCAGCACGGCGCCATCGTCCACGTACAGCACTTCCCGGTCCACCTTGACCTTGGGATAGCGGGCCGCCAGCCGGTCCGCCATGCCCCAGTGCGTGGCCGCGCGCTTGCCATCCAGCAAGCCCGCCTGCGCCAGGGGAAACGCGCCCAGGCACAGGCCCACCATGCGCGCACCGCGCCGGCTGGCAACCTGCAGCGCCTCGATCAGTGGCTGCGCTGCGTCGCGGCAATCGTCGTGCCAGGCCGGCATGATGACGATATCGGCCCCCTCCAGCCCTTCCAGTCCGAACTCGGGCGTGATGCAAAAGCCGGCCGCCGTGCGCAGGGGCACGGGATCGGCCGCGCACACGCGCACGTGAAAAGGCGGTAGATCGGCCTCGTCCGTCTGGGCGCCAAACACGAGGCAAGGCACGGACAAGTGGAAAGGCGTCATGCCGTCGAAGGCGATCACGGCCACGCTCAAGGGGGAGGTAGATGCAGGAATAGTAGGCATGGCCCGATTTTATCGCAGATAGGCCTTCGGGCCACTTTTTGTTTGCGCCGCACGGGCCGAGAATGACTGCATCGAGGAATTCCTTCCTCTTTCAACCGTTCAGGAGAACCCATGTCCACCGAAATATCCACCACCCCGCGCCGCGCCCTGCTCGTCATCGATGTACAAAATGAATACTTTACGGGCGACATGCCCATCGAATATCCATCCGTCGACATCTCGCTGCCGAATATCGTCACCGCCATGGCTGCCGCCCGCGCTGCCGGCGTGCCCGTCATTGTCGTCCAGCACGATGCGCCGGAAGCCTCGCCCATCTTTGCCAAGGGCAGCGACGGCTGGCAACTGCATCCGCAAGTGGCCGCTTTCGCCGCCGACCACCGCATCAACAAGAGCATGGGCAGCGCGTTTGCAGGCACGGATTTGCGCGCCTGGCTGGACAGCCACGGCATCGATACCCTGACGGTGATTGGTTACATGACGCACAACTGCGACGCCGCCACCATCTACCACGCCGCGCACGACGGCTTGCAAGTCGAATTCCTGCAAGATGCTACCGGCACCCTGCCCTACGCCAATGCGGGCGGCACGGCCAGCGCCGAGGAAATACACCGCGTCTTCAGCGCCGTGTTTCACTCGAATTTCGCCGCCGTCGCCAGCACGCAGGCGTGGCTCGATGCCGTGCGCGAAGGCAAGCCGCTGGAAAAGGACAATATTTATCTGTCGAACCAGCGTGCGCGACAAGCGCAGGCGAACTGACGCGAGCAGGAATGGACGGGTATCATGCGTCCATTCCCTACTCGATGATGAACGATGCGAAAAATAACTGTGCTGGGTTCAAGCGCCGTTGGTATGTTCCTGCTGGCCACGACAGCGCTGGTGCTGGCAGGACTCAACGACAAGGAAGCCCCCGCCGATGTGATCGTCGTGCCCGGCAACACGATCCTACCCGACGGCACGCCCAGCCCCCGCTTACAGGCGCGGCTCGACGTGGCGCTCAAGCAGTTCCAGGCGCACCGCGCGCCGCGCATCCTCGTCAGCGGGGCGACGGGCAAGGAAGGTTTTGACGAGGCCGCATCGATGGCCCGCTATCTGCAGTCGCGCGGCGTGCCGGCCAGCGCCATCATTGAGGATAATCAAGGCTGGACCACGGATGCCACGGCCCGCAACGCGGCGTTTCTCATGCGCGCGCACGGCTGGAAGACAGCCATGGTCGCCACGCAATATTTTCACGTACCCCGCTTCCGGCTGGCTTTGGCGCGGGCCGGCATCGAAGTCAGCGGCCAGGTGCATGCGCCGTATTTTGAACTGCGCGACCTGTATTCGGTGCCGCGCGAAACCGTGGGCTACGCCGTATACTTCGCGCGGCCCTGATCGCGGCTTATTGCCCGACTCACTCGCTCCAGTCGCGCGAGCGCTCCACTGCCCGCTGCCATTTGTGCAGGCGCGCCAGCCGCTCGTCGGCCGCCATGGCCGGCTCGAAACGCCGCCCCACCTGCCATTGGGCGGCGATTTCTTCCTGCGATTCCCAGAAACCCACGGCCAGGCCCGCCAGGTAGGCGGCGCCCAGGGCGGTCGTTTCCGTCACCACGGGGCGCACCACGGGCACGTTCAGAATGTCGGCCTGGAACTGCATCAGCATGTCGTTGCGCGCCGCGCCGCCGTCCACGCGCAATTCGGATAGCGCAATGCCCGCGTCATCCTGCATGGCGGACAAGACGTCCACGTTCTGGTAGGCCACGCCCTCCAACGCCGCGCGCGCGATGTGCGCCTTGCCCGTGCCGCGCGTGATGCCGATCAGGGTGCCGCGCGCGTACGGATCCCAGTATGGCGCGCCGAGGCCCGCGAACGCGGGCACGAAGACCAGGCCGCCCGAATCGGGCACGCTGGTGGCCAGCGCTTCCACTTCGGACGCGTCGCGGATGATGCCGATGCCGTCGCGCATCCATTGCACGGCCGCGCCCGCGATAAAGGCGCTGCCTTCGAGCAAATAATCAGTTTTATCTGTACCCGGTCCCAGGCTCCAGCCCACCGTCGTCAAGAGCCGGTTTTTCGACGGCAGGGGGCGCTTGCCCACGTTCATCAGCATGAAGCAGCCCGTGCCGTAGGTATTCTTCGCCATGCCCGGTTTCAAACAGGCCTGGCCAAAGGTGGCGGCCTGCTGGTCGCCCGCGATGCCGGCGATCGGCACGGAGACACCCAGCAGTGCCGCATGCGTGTGGGCGGCCACGCCGCTCGATGGCACGACGTCGGGCAGCAGGGAGGCGGGAATGTCGAGCAGCGCCAGCAGGTCCGTGTCCCACTGCAGGGTGTGGATATTGAACAGCATGGTGCGCGCCGCGTTGCTCGTGTCCGTCAAGTGGGCGCCGCTCATCTTGTAGATCAGCCAGCTGTCGATGGTGCCGAAGGCCAGCTCGCCCCGCTCGGCGCGCACGCGGGCGCCAGGAACGTTGTCGAGCAGCCATTTCAATTTGGTGGCGGAAAAATAGGCGTCCAGCACGAGACCCGTCTTTTGCTGGATGAGGTCCGCCTTGCCCTGCTCGACCAGTTGCTCGCAGTAAGCTGCGTTGCGCCGGTCTTGCCAGACGATGGCGTTGGCGACAGGCTCGCCCGTGGCGCGGTCCCACAGCACCGTCGTTTCGCGCTGGTTGGTCACGCCGATGGCGGCCACGTCCGAAGCCGAAACACCGCTATCGCGCAGCACCTGCTGCAGCACGCCCTCTTGCGAAGCCCAGATTTCGCCCGCGTCATGCTCGACCCAGCCCGGCTGGGGAAAAATCTGGCGAAATTCGCGCTGCGCGCTGGCGTGCGGCCGGCCCGCATGATCGAACAGGATGGCGCGCGAACTGGTGGTGCCCTGGTCTAAAGCAAGTATGTATTTGGTCATGGTCTGGTGGTGCGGAAATCGGGTAAAAACAGGCACGGAGCCGTACAGCTCCGTGCCCTCAGGACAGCGGCGGCAGTTTACCTTACCTTGCCTTCTTTCCAAGCCTGCAATAATTTATCGTAGGCAATCGTTTCACCCTTCGGCTTTTCATTCGCCAGCTTTTTCCAGGGAGCGTGCTGGTCCGACAGATACTGGTTCGGGTCGCCCTTGGCATTGAGCTTGGGCGCGCACGCCTTCATGCCGGCCCGCTGCAGGCGCGCCATGACCTGGTCCATTTCCTCGGCCAGGTTATCCATGGCGGCTTGCGGCGTTTTTTCCGCCGTAATGGCCGTGGCCACGTTTTTCCACCACAGTTGCGCCAGCTTCGGATAGTCGGGCACATTGTTGCCCGTTGGCGTCCACGCCACGCGAGCGGGGCTGCGGTAGAACTCGATCAAGCCGCCGTATTCGTTCGCGTGTTTGGTGAAGTAATCGTGGCGGATATCGGAATCGCGGATGAAGGTCAGGCCGACGATGGATTTCTTCAGCGACACGGTTTTCGAGGTGACGAATTGCGCGTACAGCCAGGCGGCAGCCTTGCGGTCATCCGGCGTGGACTTGAACAGGAACCACGAGCCCACGTCCTGGTAGCCATTCTGCATGCCCTCTTTCCAGTACGGGCCGTGCGGCGACGGCGCCATGCGCCATTTCGGCGTGCCGTCCTTGTTGACCACCGGCAAACCCGGTTTTGTCATGCCGGCCGTAAATGCCGTGTACCAAAAGATTTGCTGGGCGATTTCGCCCTGCGCCGGCACGGGCCCCGATTCCGAGAAATTCATGCCGTTCGCCTGCGGCGGCGCGTATTTCTTCATCCAGTCGATGTATTTCGTCAGTGCAAACACGGCCGCCGGCGAATTGGTGGCGCCGCCGCGCGACATCGAGGCGCCCACGGGCGTGCACTTGTCGGCCGCTACCTTGATGCCCCACTCGTCGACGGGCATGCCGTTCGGAATGCCCTTGTCGGCCGCGCCAGCCATCGACAGCCAGGCATCGGTGAAGCGCCAGCCCAGCGACGGATCTTTCTTGCCGTAATCCATGTGGCCATAGACTTTCTTGCCGTCCAGCTCCTTCACGTCATTCGTAAAGAAATCGGCGATGTCTTCATACGCGGACCAGTTTTGCGGCACGCCCAGCTCGTAACCATACTTGGCCTTGAACTTGGCTTGCAAATCCTTGCGCGCGAACCAGTCGGCGCGGAACCAGTACAGGTTGGCGAATTGCTGGTCGGGCAATTGGTAGACCTTGCCATCGGGCGCCGTCGTAAAACTGATGCCGATGAAATCTTTCAGGTCCAGGCCTGGATTCGTGAATTCCTTGCCCTTGGCGGCCATGTAGTCGGACAGCGGCTCGACGGCGCCATAGCGGTAGTGCGTGCCGATCAGGTCGGAATCGGAAATCCAGCCGTCATAGATGCTCTTGCCGGACTGCATCGACGTTTGCAGCTTTTCCACCACGTCGCCTTCCTGGATGATGTCGTGGCGCACCTTGATGCCCGTGATTTCCTCGAAGGCCTTGGCCAGGGTCTTCGATTCGTAGACGTGGGTGTCGATGGTTTCCGAGACCACGGAAATTTCCTTGATGCCCTTGGCTTTCAACTTGGCCGCCGCATCGATGAACCATTTCATTTCAGCAAGCTGTTGCTGCTTGCTCAGGCTGGATGGCTGGAATTCCTTGTCGATCCAGGTTTGCGCCTGCCTGGCGTCCGCCAGGGCCGCATTCGACACGAGCATGGCCGCAGCCGCGAAGACCGTGAACTTCAATTTCATCGTGAATCTCCTTTTTAGTTGTCATCTGGCCTGCGGTAACGGGCCAGTGTTTTCATCTACGACTTATCCCCAACGCATTACCACCAACAACACTACAAAACTGATGCCGGCCCCGATGGCCTGCTGCATTTCCGTGAACCCCGCCCACGCCAGATTCACATAGGCCGCCGTAAGCAAGCCGATGAACAGACGGTCGCCGCGCGTGGTCGGCATGGGCAAAAAACCCTTGCGCTCGATGCTGGGCGAACGGATTTGCCACACCGTCATGCCAGCCAGCATCAAGCCGATGCAAATGAAGAAGATGGCCACTTCCGGCGTCCAGGCCATCCAGCCGAACAGGCTGGCAGTGCTATCGCTTGTATTTTCCATGTCACACCCTCCCCATCGCGAAACCCTTGGCAATGTAATGCCGCACGAACCAGATCACCAGCGCGCCGGGCACGATGGTCAGCACGCCTGCGGCCGCCAGTACGCCCCAGTCCATGCCCGCCGCCGACACGGTGCGCGTCATGGTGGCGGCAATCGGCTTGGCATTGACGGACGTCAAGGTGCGCGCCAGCAGCAGCTCCACCCAGCTGAACATGAAACAGAAGAAGGCCGTCACGCCCACGCCTGACTTGATCATTGGCAAGAAAATGCGGATGAAGAAGCGCGGGAAGCTGTAGCCGTCGATATACGCCGTCTCGTCGATTTCCTTGGGCACGCCGGACATGAAGCCTTCCAGTATCCACACGGCCAGCGGCACGTTGAAGACCATGTGCGCCAACGCCACGGCCAGGTGCGTATCCATCAGGCCCACCGTCGAATACAGCTGGAAGAAGGGCACGAGGAACACGGCGGGCGGCGTCATGCGGTTGGTCAGCAGCCAGAAGAACAGATGCTTGTCGCCCACGAAGTTGTAGCGCGAAAAGGCATACGCGGCCGGCAACGCCACCGTGACCGACATCACCATGTTCAAGGCCACGTAAATCATGGAATTGATGTAGCCGCTGTACCACGATGGGTCCGTAAAGATCGTGTGGTAGTTGGCGAACGTCAGGTGCTCGGGCCACAGGCTCAGCACGCCGACGATTTCCTCGTTGGTCTTGAGCGACATGTTGAGCATCCAGTAAATGGGTAACAGGGACGCCAGCAAAAAGACGACGAGGATGGCACTGCTCATTTTCTTGTGCATCATTTCTGGTCTCCCGTGCCGACGCGCTGCATCCACGTGTACAGCACAAAGCAGAACAGCAGGATGATGAGGAAGTAAATCAGGGAAAACGCGGAAGCCGGTCCCAGGTCGAACTGGCCCACGGCCTTTTGCGTCAGGTATTGCGACAGGAATGTGGTGGCATTGCCGGGACCGCCGCCCGTCAGCACGAACGGTTCCGTGTAGATCATGAAACTATCCATGAAGCGCAGCAGCACGGCGATCATCAGCACATTGCGCAGTTTTGGCAGCTGGATGTAGCGGAACACGGCCAGGCGCGAAGCGCCGTCGATGCGCGCCGCCTGGTAATACGCGTCGGGAATGGCGCGCAAGCCCGCATAGCACAGCAGCACCACCAGCGGCGTCCAGTGCCAGATATCCATCACCATCACCATCAGCCAGGCGTCGAGCGAATTGCCGTTGTAGTTGTAATCAAAACCCAATTGATTCAGGGTATAGCCCATCAGGCCGATGTCGCCGCGGCCAAAGATTTGCCAGATGGTGCCCACCACGTTCCAGGGTATCAGCAAGGGCAGCGCGATCAGCACCAGCGCCAGCGACGCCTTCCAGCCATCGGCCGGCATGCACAGGGCGATAAGGATGCCCAGCGGAATCTGGATCGCCAGCACGGAGCCGGAAAACAGCAGCTGGCGCAGCAAGGCGCTGTGCAAGTCGCCGTCGAGCATGACCATGCGGAACCACTCCGTGCCCACAAACACCTTTTGCGTGGGGCTCAAGATATCCTGCACGGAATAGTTCACCACTGTCATCAGGGGCAGGATGGCGGAAAAGGCCACGCACAGCAGCACGGGCAAGATCAAAAGCCAGGCGCGGCGGTTGTTATCGGTTTTACCGTTATGTATCATCAGGCCACCCGCTTATCGTTGACATAGAACAAGGTACGTTGCGGCGGAAAGCGCAGCCGCATAGCATCCCCCGCCACCGCATCGATGGCGCGCAGCTTGGCCGCCACCGTGGCGCCGCCCAGCTGGAATTCCGCCAGGTAATGCGTGCCCATGTTGCGCACGGCCGTGACAGTGGCATCCAGACAGTGGTCGCTACCCTCGCCGCCCTTGCCAGCCTTGCGGCATTCGACGAATTCCGGCCGCACACCGAGCGTGATTTTCCCTTGCGCGCCGGAAAGCGCCGCGCGGGCGGCGGCGGACACGGCCAGCGCCTGTCCCGCCACGCGCAAGCCGCCATCGTCCAAGGTGCAATCGAGCAAGTTCATGCCCGGATTGCCGATGAAATAGCCGACAAACGTGTGCTCGGGTTCCTCGAACAGCGCTTGCGCGCTGCCCGTCTGCACCACTTCGCCCTGCGTCATGACTACCACCTGGTCGGCAAAGGTCAGCGCTTCCACCTGGTCGTGCGTGACGTAGATCAGGGACAATTTGAGTTCGTGGTGGATTTCCTTCAACTTTCTGCGCAGCAGCCATTTCAAATGCGGGTCGATCACCGTCAGCGGTTCGTCGAACAGCACGGCCGCCACGTCGGGACGCACGAGGCCGCGGCCCAGCGAAATCTTTTGCTTGGCGTCCACGGACAAGCCGCTGGCGCGCAGCTTCAAATCGCCCGTCAATTCCAGCATCTGCGCCACCTGCTGCACGCGCTTTTTCACCTCGCTCTCTTTCCAGCCGCGATTGCGCAGCGGAAACGCCAGGTTGTCGTGCACGGTCATGGTGTCGTAGATGACGGGAAACTGAAACACTTGCGCGATATTCCTCGCCTCAGTCGGCAGCTGCGTCACATCCTTGCCGTCGAACAGCACCTTGCCATGCGACGGTTTCACCAGGCCGGAGATGATATTGAGCAAGGTCGTCTTGCCGCAGCCGGACGGCCCCAGCAAGGCGTACGCGCCGCCATCATGCCATTCCATGCTCATGGGCCGCAGCGCATAGTCGGCGGGTGCCGTCGGGTTCAGTTTGTAGGCGTGGGCCAGATCGACCAGTTCGATGCGCGCCATGTCAGATGCTCCCTGTCTGCGGGGCGAACAACAAGCCGCCATCTTCCGCGAAGATCAGCAAGGCATGCGGCTGGCAATACACGGTGCAGGCGCTGCCGATGTCCAGCTTGTGCACGCCGCCGAGCTGCGCCACCAGGGCCAGCTCGCCGCGGCGCGCATGCACATAGGTTTCCGAGCCGCTGATTTCCGCCAGGTCCACCTGCGCCGCGATGGCCACGTCGCCATCGGACTGGGGAGACAGATGCAGGCTGTGCGCGCGCACGCCGAGAATCACCTCCGTGCTGTCGCCCAGGCGGGCACGCTGCTCGCCGCTCAAGTGTATCGACAGGCCATCGGCCGCCTGCGCCACGCCCTGCGCATCCACGCGTGCGGGAATCAGGTTGATGGGCGGGTCGCTGAAGGTGCGCGCCACGGCGATGGAATTGGGGGCGTTGAAGACGTCCAGGGTCGGCCCCTGCTGCAGCAAGCGTCCCTCGTGCAGCACGGCCACGTGGCCACCCAGCTGCAGCGCTTCCAGCGGTTCCGTGGTCGCATACACGACCGTCGTGCTGCCGCTGGAAAACAGTTCCGTCAATTCGCGGCGCAATTCCTCGCGCAGTTTGTAGTCGAGATTGACGAGCGGTTCGTCGAGCAGCAGCAGGGACGCATCCTTGATCAGCGCGCGTCCCAGCGCCGTGCGCTGCTGCTGGCCGCCCGACAGCTCGCCGGGCGTGCGCTGCAGATACGGCGTGATATGCAGGCGCTCGGCCAGCGCCAGCACTTTCGCGCGGATCTGCTCCTCGGGCACCTTGCGCAAGCGCAAGCGCAAGGGCGAGGCGATATTGTCGTACACGGTGAAGGCCGGATAGTTGATGAATTGCTGGTACACCATGGCCAGGTTGCGGCGGCTGACGGGCACGCCCGTCACGTCCACGCCATCGGCCATGACGGTGCCCCCGCTGGGCTTGTCCAAGCCCGCCATCACGCGCATCAGGGTCGTCTTGCCGGCACGCGTGGTGCCCAGCAAGACGTTGATGGCACCCGGCACCAGCGCCAGCGACATCGGATATAAAAAGTCGTCAGCACCCTGCTTCCTGCTGATCTTGTCCAGTACCAGTTGCACGCGCTTCTCCTCCAGTGATGGTTTCTTATTCTTCGCCGCACCCTCTGCGGGGCGCGGTCGCCAACGTGTTCTGTGTTCTTCTTACGGCACCAGCGGGTGCTGCAACAGCCAGGCGTCGAGCCTGCCCGCCGTCTCGCGCGGCAGGTGCAGGCCCAGCTTGGAGCGCCGCCACAGAATGTCGGCTGCGCTGACGGCCCATTCATGGCGCCGCACATATGCGACTTCCGCCGCGTACAGGCCGGCGGCGATTTCCTCGCCCATGGCCGCCACGTCCGTCCGCCCGTCGAGCAGCACATGGATGCGCGTACCGTAAGCGCGCGCATAGCGCGCCACCAGCGCCGCCGGCAGCCACGCATATTCGCGCTGCAAGCCTTGCACGAACTGGCCGAATTCGCGCACGGACCGGTTCTGCGGCGCGCTGCCGAACACGTCGCCGCCGGGCAGGCAGGCGTTGGCCGTCCAGGCCGGCCGCGTATTGCCAAGAATCGGCGCGAGCAAATCCAGCGCTTCCTCGGCCAGCTTGCGGAAGGTGGTGATCTTGCCGCCGAAAATACTCAGCAGCGGCGCCCCTTCCTGGTCCAGCTCGAAGCGGTAATCGCGCGTGACGGCCTTGGCGTCGGCGGACGCGTCTTCCACCAGCGGGCGCACGCCCGCATACGTGCACACCACGTCGGCTGGATTGACGGGCTTGCTGAAATAGTAACTGGAAAGCTCGCACAAGTAACGAATTTCCTCGTCATCGATTTCCACCTTGCCGCGGTCGCCGTGGTAGTCGAGATCGGTGGTGCCGATCAGCGTGAAATCGTGCTCATACGGGATGGCAAACACGATGCGTCCGTCCGGATGCTGGAAGATATACGCATGATCATGCGCGAACAGGCGCTTGACGACGATATGGCTACCCTTGATCAGGCGCAAATGGCGGCCCTGTCCGCCGGGCGCCGCCTGTTGCAGGAATTCGGCCGTCCACGGCCCGGCCGCATTGACGACGCTGCGCGCCCGCACCAGCGTCTGCCTGCCGTCGACGTGCTGCAGGGTGGCCAGCCAGAAAGCGTCCTTACCCTCGCCTTCGCGCACAAGCGCCGTGCAGCGCGTCTGCGTCAGCACGTGCGCGCCCTTGTCCGCCGCATCGATGGCATTGAGCACTACCAGGCGCGCATCGTCGACCCAGCCGTCGGAATATACGAAGCCCCGCTTAAACTGGGGTTTTAACGGTTTTCCCGCCGCGTGGCGCTCAAGGTCGATGCCGTGCGAGGCAGGCAGGATTTCCCGCTTCGCCAGCATATCGTAGAGGAACAGGCCGGCGCGTATCAGCCAGGCCGGGCGCTGGCCCTGCGCGTGCGGCATGACGAAGCGCAGCGGCCACATGATGTGGGGCGCCGAGCGCAGCAGCACTTCGCGCTCGATCAGCGCCTTGCGCACGAGGCCGAATTCATAGTATTCGAGGTAGCGCAGGCCGCCGTGTATCAGCTTGGTGGACGCCGACGAGGTGTGGGCAGCCAGGTCGTCCTTTTCGCACAGCACCACGGACAAGCCCCGCCCTGCCGCGTCGCGCGCGATGCCTGCGCCATTGATGCCGCCGCCCACCACCAGCAGGTCGCATGCCATCGCAGACTCCAGCACTGCGTCGATTCCCTGCTGTATTGATGCCATCGGGACTCCATCGTTATCAAGGACAGGCGGTCAAGAAAGACTAGGCACACCCGGCGACTGTGGTTAAGATCAATACGGATGTCATACGAATGCAATATGGATAAGACTACGCCATAAATCGAACTCATAGCAACATGTTTTCACCCACATTTGTTCGATTTTGTTCGTTTGTGGAATTTTAAAGAGACACGCCCATGAATTTGAATCCCCGCCAGCGCCGCTTGCTTGAAGTGGTGCGCCATAAAGTCACCATATCGGTCGAGGAGTTGGCCCAGCAACTCGACGTCACGCCGCAAACCGTGCGGCGCGACGTCAAGCAGATGGAAGAGGCACGCCTGCTGGCCCGCTATCACGGTGGTGTGGGCTTGCCCTCGTCCGTGGAAAACATCGATTACAACCAGCGCCAGGTATTCAACAGCGAAGCCAAGCGGCGCATCGCCACCGCCGTGGCGGCGCAAGTGCCGCATGGCTGTTCGCTCCTGATCAATATCGGCACTACCACCGAGGAAGTGGCGCGCGCGCTGGGACAGCACACGGGCTTGCACGTGGTGACAAACAACCTGAACGTGGCCGCCATCCTGGCCGACAACGCCGCCTGCGAAGTCATCGTGGCCGGCGGCGTGGTGCGCGGGCGCGACCGCGGCATCGTGGGCGAAGCGACCATCGACTTCATCCGCCAGTTCAAGGTCGATATCGGCATCATCGGCATTTCCAGCATCGACGAAGACGGCAGCTTGCGCGACTTCGATGCGCGCGAAGTGAAAGTGGCGCAAGCCATCATCGAGCAGTCGCGCGAAGTGTGGCTGGTGGCCGACCAGCATAAATTCGGCCGCAAGGCGCTGGTGCGCCTTGCGGACCTGGCGCAAGTCGACATCCTGTTTACGGATGCGCCGCCGCCGGCCCGCTTTGCCGAAGTATTGCGCGAAGCGGGCGTGAAGGTGGTGGTGGCCGCCTGACGACGAGCGTCCCACGGCTGGTGGCGGGCGCCATCACCGGGCAAGACAGGGCGTCCCCGGCTCAGTGCGCGATGGCAAGCTTGCCGAAGTGGCGTCCGCCGGCAGCCAGCTCCGCATACGCTTCGGCCGTGTCGTCGATGCTGAACACACGGTCGATGACGGGCACGATGCCATGCGCGGCGATGGCCTGGGCCGCCTGCGCCAGGTCGGCCACGGAACCGGTGTTGTTGCCGATGATGCGCAAGGCCTTGACGATGACGGGCAGCAAGTCGATGCTGGCGGCCGTGCCGCCGACAAAGCCCACGGTGAAGACCGTGCCGCCCACCGCCGCCGCGTTGAGCGAGCGCACGATGGTGGCGCCACCCACCGTCTCGACCACCAGGTCCGCGCCACGCCCACCGGTCAGTTTCAGCACGTCGGCGTCCCAGGCGGGCGTGGCCCGGTAGTTGATCAGGTGATCAGCACCCAACTGGCGCGCACGTTCCAGCTTTTCATCGCTGGACGACGCCAGAATCACCGTGGCGCCCGAGGCCTTGGCGAACTGCAAGGCAAAGAGGCTGACGCCGCCCGTTCCCAACAACAACACTACCGATCCGGGGCGCACTTGCGCCGAACGCACGGCGTTCCAGGCCGTCGTCGCCGCGATGGGCAGCGCCGCGCCCTGGACAAAATCAAGGTGGGCCGGCAAGGCGACCAGGCTGGCAGCGGGGACGGCCACGTACTCGGCCAGCGAGCCCGGCAAGGTGACGCCGCGCATTGCGCCGACGTTGTGCGGCGTGATGGCGCCGCCCTGCCAGTGCGGCATGAAGTGCGGAATGACGCGGTCGCCGACGGCCAGGCCGCTGACGCCCTCGCCCAGCGCCGCCACTTCACCCGCACCGTCGGCGACGGGAATCAGCGGAAAGGCCGCGCCGGCAAAGTTGCCCGTCGCAATGGCCACATCCAGGAAGTTCAGCGTGGCGGCGCGCAGGCGCAGCAGCACCTCGCCCCGGCCGGCCTGCGGCTCGGGCAGCTCGGTCGGGCGAAACGCGGTAAGGGAAGGAGCGGTCAGTTGTATGGCTTTCATGGTCTGTTCTCGGGCGATGTGTGTCAGGATGGCCGCAGGCTGGCGGGTAAAACATCAGTGTCATTTAAAATCATTAATCGATAAACTATGGTTTGATTCAATGATTTGACACTGAGGATTGCCAATGGATTTGCTCGACAGCATGAAGGTGTACGTACAGGCCGTTGAGAAAGGCAGTCTGAGCGCTGCCGCGGCCGCCTGCGGGATCTCCGCGACGATGGCCGGCAACCACCTGCGGACGCTGGAAAAACGCTTGGGCATGCAACTGCTCCAGCGCACCACCCGGCGCCAGCACCTGACCGCCTTCGGCGAGGATTACTATGCGCGCTGCAAGGAAATCCTCAGGCTGGTGGCCGAAACCGACGTCCAGGCGCAAAACCTGCAACTGGCGCCCGCCGGCAAGCTGCGCGTCACGGCGCCCCTCACCTTCGGCGCGGAAGCGCTGATGCCCGCCATGGCCGCATACCTGGAGCGCTATCCCGAGGTGAGCATCGATGTGGTCCTGAGCGACCGCGTGGTCGACCTGGTGGAGGAAGGTTTCGAAGCCGCCATCCGTATCGGCCAGCTGCCCGATTCATCGCTGATCGCCAGGCCGCTGGCGCCCTACCGGCTGATGATCTGCGCCTCTCCCGACTACCTGGCGCGCAAGGGAACGCCGCGCCAGCCGGCCGACCTGAGCCAGCACGAATGCCTGTCCTTTTCGCCCGCCGCCCTGGCGCACTGGCGCCTGACAGGCCACCAGGACGACGTATGCAGCGTGCCCGTCTCGGGCCGCCTGCAAGTCAACCACGGCCAGGCGCTGCGCGTTGCCGCATTGCATGGCATGGGCATCGTGCTGCAACCGACCTTCCTGCTGGAAACGGACGTGCGGGCGGGCCGCCTGGTCCAGCTGTTTCCCACGCATGCACTGCCCAGCCGCCCCTTGAGCGTGGTCTACCTGCCGGACCGCTACCGCTCGCCCAAGTTGCGCAGCTTTGTCGATTTTCTGGTGGAACGGTTCAGTTGATGGGCGCCGCAACAGGCATGTGCCATTCGACATCAATCGCAGTTGAAATATTTATCAATTCGGCAAAAATCATGTTACCATTGATGCAACATGAGTTATTTTTTTAATCTTCCTCTCCGGCAATACGATTATTTGCTTGATATTGATTTTTATCTATCCAGAGCAAGAAAAAAAGGAAAAACTCTTTTCCGGTCAGTGATTTCCTGTGAAAACAGTGTTAGAACCACCTCAAGCACGATGATTGTTCCCAAACAAACCACTCGACAGCAAGCGTGAAGGCCATAACCATGCCGGCAACGCCGCCCAGTGAAGGAAGAAAAATGAACCATAATTTTGAAACGGCCGCCACGCCGCAAGCCGCCCATCCCAATAACGTTCCCGTCAGCGAGCTGGAAGCCCATCTCGGCTACTGGCTGCGTTTCGTGTCCAACCACGTTTCCCACAGCTTCCAGAAAAAAGCCGAGGCCAACGGTGTGACGGTGTCCGAATGGGTGGTGCTGCGCGAAATGTTCCGCCTGGGCTGCACCTCGCCCACGATGCTGGCGCAAGTGTCCGGCATGAGCAAGGGCGCCGTGTCGAAGCTGATCGACCGCCTGGAAAGCAAGGGCATGGTCAGCAAATCGATCCTGCTGGCCGACCGCCGCCAGCACTCGATCGAATTGACCACGGAAGGCGAAGCGCTGGTGCCTGTGCTGGCCGAGATGGCCGACCAGAACGACGAGGAATTCTTCGGCAAACTGCCGCGCCAGCTGCGCGACGACTTGCTCGAGGCGATGAAGGAAGTGGCGCGCACGCATCAGTTCAAGAGCGCCCCGCTGAACTAACGGCAGTCATACTCCCCGCAAGGGTGACACGGTGGCACGGGCGCTTCGGCTATGATGCTGGCCTGACTGTCTACCAGGAACACGCATGGCCCTGCACATCGAAACCCCCTTGCTCAACTCGCGCGCCCTGAGCTTGCACAGCGACCGCGCCATCTGGCTCAAGCTCGAAGCCTTGCAGCCGCCCGGCTCCTTCAAGATCCGCGGCATCGGTCTCGCCTGCGAAGAATACGCGCGGCGCGGCGCCAGCCGTTTCATCTCTTCTTCCGGCGGCAATGCCGGCATCGCCGTGGCCTACGCGGGACGCCAGCTGGGCATTCCCGTCATCGTCGTGGTGCCGGAAACGACCAGCGCGCGGGCCAGGGCCCTGATCGCGCAGGAAGGCGCCGAAGTCATCGTGCACGGCGCCGCCTGGCAAGAAGCCAACGCGCTGGCGCAAGCCATGCTCACGCCGCAAGACGCTTTCCTGCATCCCTTCGACGACCCGCTGCTGTGGCAGGGCCATGCCGGCATGATCGACGAAGTGGCCCGCGCTGGCCTGAAACCGGACGCGGTGGTGCTGTCGGTGGGCGGCGGCGGCCTGCTGGCCGGCGTGGCCGAAGGCTTGCAGCGCAACGGCTGGGACGACGTGGCCCTGGTGGCCGTGGAGACGCAAGGCGCGGCCTCGCTGGCAGCCGCCGTGGCCGCGCGCGAACACGTGGCCCTGCCCGCCGTGAGCAGCATCGCCACCTCGCTGGCCGCGCGCCAGGTATGTGCGCAAGCGTTTGCCATCAGCCAGACGCGCCTGCTGCACAGCGTGGTGGTCTCGGACCGGGCCGCCGTCGATGCCTGCCAGCGTTTCATTATCGACCAGCGCCTGGTGGTGGAACCGGCCTGCGGCGCGGCGCTGGCGGCCGTCTACGGCAAGGTGCCGCAACTGGCGCCCTACCGCAATGTGCTGGTCATCGTCTGCGGCGGCGTCACGGCCACCACACAGCAGCTCGACCACTGGAGCGCCACCCTGTAACTCCGCTACGCCGCCTCGAGCAGGGCCACGCCATCGCGGCCCTGCCCCTTGGCGGCATACAGGGCCTGGTCGGCCAAGTCCAGCAACTGTGCCGGCGTCAGCGCGCCTTCGCGGAAGATGGCGATGCCGATGCTGGTCGTCACCGGCAGCGGGCCGCTGGCCAGCTCGAAGGGCTGGCGGACGGCGTCGATGATCTTCGCGCCGATCTGGCGCACTTCGGCCGCACTGTTCACGCCTTCGAGAATGATCACGAATTCATCGCCGGCCAGGCGCGCCACCAGGTCGCTGGCGCGCACGCTGCGCGCCAGGCGCGCGGCGAATTCCTTCAGCACTTCGTCACCGGCATGGTGGCCCAGGCTGTCGTTGATGGCCTTGAAGCGGTCGATATCGAGATAGGCCAGCGCCATCGGCGCGCGCGCGGCGCGCGTGCGCTGCATGCTTTGCGCCATTTGTTCGTCGAAGCGGCGGCGGTTGGCGATGCCCGTCAGCGTGTCGGTGGCGGCGGCAAACTGCAGCGCCGTATGCTCCGCCTTGGTCTTGGTGATTTCGTGGATCAGGCCATACACGCCTTCCACCGTGCCGCTCTCGCCCACATCGGGCACGTAACTGGTCTGGAAGGCGCGCCGGCCCGCCGCCCCCTCGGCGTCGACGGTGAATTCATATTCGACCTCCTCGCCCGCGAAGGCGCGCTGCAGGTAGGCTTCGCGCAATTGATACGCTTCTTCGCCCAGCACGTCGCGTATCGACTGCATCATGCTTTCCTCGCGCGACCGGCCAAACCATTTTTCAAACGTGGCGTTGATGAACTGGTAGCGGTGCCCGCGGTCGATGTAGACGATCACCACGGGTACATGTCATGATGTACAAGTAGCCGCCCGGCCCCGGCTTGAGGGAGCCGAGACGGCCGAGGAAATCGGGCTGGCGCAGGTTGACGCTGGCCGCCAGCACATAGCGCACGCCACCCTGCGCGTCGAACACGGGCTGCGTCACCACCACGATGGGCATGCCCGAAATGCTGCCGTTGAGCGGCGTGGAAATCACCGAACGCCGGGTCGCCAGCGTCTGTTCGAAATAGGGGCGACCCTTCAGGTTCAGCCCCGCCTGCGGCTTGAACGGACTCAGGCTGGCCAGCACGGCCCCGTCGACACCAACCACGCCGGCCGAATAAAACTCCGCGCCCAGCACCGTCTGCGCGGCCAGGAAGCGCTGCAGGCTGGCGCCGTCGTGCGCGCCGCCGGCCGCCAGGCTGTCTGCCATTGCGCGCAGCACATTGCGCCTGGCATCGAGTTCTTCATCGATGAAGACGGCGGCACTGGCCAGCGATACGTACTGCTGGCGCCCCGTCACGTCGCGCATGCCGCGCTCGGCCACGGCCAGGGTGGCCAGCGCCAGCGAGGCGACCGCGCCCAGCACGAGCAGGAAGACGACCACGCTCATGCGCGCCTTCAGGCTGGCGGGCAGGCGCCAGCGCAGCAATTTGCGTAATGTCATACGCATCGCTACCACGCCGTCACAGCCGCTGCTGCAAATGCCGGCACAGGCGCTCGGCCGATTCTTCCAGCGCCAGCGTGCGCGTGTCCAGGGTCAGCGCGGCCGCCAGCGGCGCTTCATACGGCGCGGAAATGCCTGTGAAATGCGCCAGCTGCCCCGCGCGCGCCTTCGCATACAGACCCTTGGGATCGCGCACCTCGCATTCGGCCAGCGGCGTGCTGACATGGACCTCGATGAAATGATCCGCGCCGATGATGGCGGCGGCCATGGCCCTGTCGGCGCGGTACGGCGAAATGAAGGCGGCGATGACGATCAGGCCCGCCGCGTTCATCAGGCACGCCACTTCGGCCGTGCGACGGATGTTTTCATGCCGGTCTTCCGGCGTAAAACCCAGGTCGCGGTTCAAGCCATGGCGCAGCTGGTCGCCGTCGAGCACCGCCACGGCGCAGCCCTGCGCCTTGAGCGCCTGCGCCAGCGCCAGCGCGATACTGGTCTTGCCGGCGCCGCTCAAGCCCGTCAGCCAGACCGTGGGGTGTTGTACTGCTGTCATCACACTGCCTCTCTATTATAGAGCTGGCAATATAACAAAGCCGTGCCGGAAAGGACAGATTATCAGGCTGCGCTGCGCGCTGCGGCCAGCAGTTGTCGTATCTCCGGCACGCAGGAGCCGCAATTGCCGCCTGCCTTGACGCAGGCCGTCACCTGCGCCGTCGTCGTCAGCTTCTGTTCCACGATGGCGGCACAGATGGTGTTGCGTCCCACGCCAAAGCACGAGCACACGGTGGGACCGGCGTCGACGCCCTTGCCGATTGGCTGGCCCAGCAGCACACCGGCGCGGTCCGCCGCGTCCATTTGCGCATGCGCAAACAGGCCAGCCAGCCAGCTGCGCGACGGCAGGTCGGGACGGGGCGAAACATACACGCATTGCGCGATGCGCCCCTCGTCCAGATGCACGGCGCGGTACACGCCGGCGCTGGCGTCCGCGTAATCGAGCCAGTCGGCATTGTCGTCCGTGACGCCGAGCAGCGCGCGCGCCCAGGCGCCCAGGTCCCCGATGCGCTGGCGGCCCGCCAGTTCATAGCGCAGGAACTGCTCGCCCTGGATGCGCGTCCAGTGCGCCACGCCGTCAAGCTCCAGCGGCGTGCGGCTCAGGACAAACGCATGCCAGTGCACGCGGAACTGCTCGATGCGCACGGGCGTGTGCTTGAATTCGGGCTCGCCCGAAACGGGGTCGACGACGGGATTGACGACGGCGCCCACGCGCGCGTCGGACGCATTCGCGCCGCTCCAGTGTATCGGCACGAAGACCTGGCCACGCGCAATGCCGCCGCCATGCACGACCCGCGCCACCATGGCGCCCCAGGCGCTGGAAACGCGCGCCAGCTCGCCTTCGCGCACGCTGTACAGCAGCGCATCCTGCGGGTGGATGTCGATGAACGCTTCGGCGACATGGCCCGACAGTTTGGCTGCCTTGCCCGTGCGCGTCATCGTATGCCACTGGTCGCGCACCCTGCCCGTGTTCAAGATGAGCGGATAATCTTCGTCGGGCGCGTTGCGCGGCGCGCGCGGCGCCGTGGGCACGAAACGCGCGCGCCCGTCCGCATGCGCGAAGCGGCCGTCGCCGAACAGGCGCGCCCGGCCCTGCGGCCACTGCTGCGGCGCCAGGGCGTCGTATTGCGCGGCACTCAGCGCCAGCAGGTTCGACAGCTTGAACAGGCGCTTTGTGGTCCCTTCGTTACGGAAGGCGGACAGGCGCGCGTGCTCGTCGAAGATGGCCTGCGGCCCGCTGAAATCGAAGCCTGCATAGCCCATGCGCCGCGCCACGTCGCACAGCACGTCCCAGTCGGCGCGCGCCGCGCCGGGCGCCGGCAAGAAGGCGCGCTGGCGCGAGATGCGGCGCTCGGAATTGGTCACCGTGCCATCTTTTTCGCCCCAGCCCAGCGCAGGCAGCAGCACGTCGGCATGGTCATTCGTGTCCGATGCGGCGCTGATGTCCGACACCACCACCAGTTCGCATTGAGCGAGCGCGCGGCGTACCTGCTCGGCGTCCGGCATGCTCACCAGCGGATTGGTGGCGATGATCCACACGGCCTTGACCTTGCCCGATTCGATCGCGTGGAACAGTTCCACGGCTTTCAAGCCCGGTTGGTGCGCGATGCGCGGCGAGTCCCAGAACGTCTGCACGGTATCGCGGTGCAGCGGCTTGTCCAGTTCCAGGTGTGCCGCCAGCATGTTGGCCAGGCCGCCCACTTCACGTCCGCCCATGGCGTTCGGCTGGCCCGTCAGCGAAAACGGCCCCATGCCGGGCTGGCCGATGCGGCCCGTGGCAAGGTGGCAGTTGATGATGCTGTTGACCTTGTCCGTGCCGGAGGACGACTGGTTTACGCCCTGTGAAAAGGCCGTGACGACCTTGCGCGTGGCGGCAAAGGCCTGGTAAAACGCCAGCAAGGCGTGCGGATCGACCTTGCAGATTTTCGCCACCTGCAGCGGATCGCCGCAGTCCACATGAGCGGCCGCCAGCGCCTCGTCCAACCCCGAACTGTGGCGCGTGACAAAATCGTCGGCGATCACGCCTACACGCGCCAGATGGCACAGCAAGCCGTTGAACAGCCACACGTCCGTGCCGGGCTTCACCGGCAGGTGCAGGTCGGCCAGCTCGCAGGTGGCCGTGCGGCGCGGGTCGATCACCACCAGTTTGACTTCGGGCCGGCTTTCCTTGAGGCGCGCGATGCGCTGGAACAGGATCGGATGACACCAGGCCGTGTTCGAACCGACCAATACGATCATGTCGGCCAGTTCCAGGTCTTCATAGCAGCCCGGCACGATATCTTCGCCAAACGCGCGCTTGTGGCCCGCCACGGCCGACGACATGCACAGGCGCGAATTGGTGTCGATATTCGCGCTGCCCACATAGCCCTTCATGAATTTGTTGGCCACATAATAATCTTCCGTCAGCAGCTGACCCGAGACATACAGGGCCACCGCGTCGGGGCCGTGTTCAGCGATGATGGCGCGCAAGCCGCTGGCCACCTGGTCCAGCGCCACGTCCCATGAAGCCGGCTGCAGGACGCCGTCGACGCGCACCTGCGGCTGCAGCAGTCGCTTGTCGAGGTCCAGGGTATCGCCCAGCGCCGAGCCTTTCACGCACAGGCGTCCCAGGTTGGCCGGGTGGCTGCTATCGCCGGCAATGCGGATGGCGCCGTCGGGCAGGCGTGTCGCTTCCACGCCGCAGCCGACGCCGCAATACGGGCAAGTGGTTTTTACGGGCGTGCAGCTTGTCATGGGGTTTCCTGTCAGGCGGCCTGGGCGCACAGCGCCTGGCCAAACAATAAATGGGCGCGCAGTTTGCTGATGTCGCGGCGCTGCTGTATCAGGTCGAAATACCAGGGACCGTCCTGCACGTCGCCATACAGCACGGCGCCGGCGAGGTGCTTACCCTGCACCACCAGGCGCTTGTAGACGCCGCGGCGCGGATCGCGCAGCACCAGGTCTTCGCTGCCTTCGCCGCCGATGATGTCGCCGGCCGAATACAGGTCGATGCCCGTCACTTTCAATTTGGTGGCGCTGGCCTGCTGCACGTAGCGCCGGTGCCCGGCGCCTGCCAGGTGCGCGCCGCACACGCGCGCCTGTTCCCATATGGGCGCCACCAGGCCGAAAGTGGCGCGCCGGTGCTGCACGCATTCACCCACCGCATACACGCGCGGGTCATAGCTTTGCAGGCAATCATCGACGACGATGGCCCGTTCGCAGTGCAGGCCGGCCGCCTGCGCCAGGGAGATGTTGGGCCGCACGCCGGCCGTCATCACCACCAGGTCGGCCGGGATGCTGCTGCCGTCCGCAAACTGCACGCCTTCCACGCGGGCGCTGCCCATGATGGCGGACGTTTGCGCCTGCATCAGGAAACGCAGGCCGCGCGCCTCCAGCGCCGTTTTCAGCAGCATCGATGCGGGTGCGTCAAGCTGCTGGTTCATCAGGGCGCCGCTCATGTGCACCACGGTGACGTCCATGCCCTGGCGCTGCAAGCCGTTGGCCGCTTCCAATCCCAGCAAGCCGCCGCCGATGACCACCGCGTGGCGGTGCGTGCGCGCCGCCTGCAGCATGGTGTCGACGTCGGCGATATCGCGAAAACCGATCACGCCGGGCAGCGCGTGGCCCGGCACGGGCACGATAAAGGGCGTGGAACCGGTGGCCAGCAGCAGCCGGTCGTAGCGCACCTCGATGCCGGACAGCGCCTCTACCGTTCGCGCCTTGCGGTCGATGCGCACCACGGGGTCGCCCGCGTGCAGGGTGATGCCGTTGTGCGCATACCAGTCGCGCGTGTGCAGCATGATGTCGTCCACGCTTTTTTCGCCGGCCAGCACCGGGGAAAGCAGGATGCGGTTGTAATTGCCATGCGGCTCGGCGCCGAACACGGTGATGTCATACAGGTCCGGCGCGAGTTTCAATAGTTCCTCTACCGTGCGCATGCCGGCCATGCCGTTGCCGACCACCACGAGCGAGGGGCGCGCAGTTGCCTTGGCTGGCGGGTTCACAGGGCCACCCACACCATGTCCGCAAACACGCGCGCCGGCCAGGTAGCCACCGAGTGTTCAGGTGCTTCGATGCACTCGCCGCTGGCCAGGTCGAAGTGCTGCTTGTAGATGGGCGAGGCGACGACAACGCGCTCGCCGATGCTGCCCACGAGGCCCCGCGACAGCACGGAAGCGCCAGCGTTCGGGTCGACATTGTCGATGGCGTACACGCGCGGCGCGGCATCGCCGACGCGGAAGACGGCCACGTGGCGTCCATTCAGCAGCGCGCACACGCCCGTGTCGGGCACGATGTCAAGCAAGGGGCAGATGGCCACCCAGTTGTCAGCGGTGGCGCCGGAAAGTTCATTCATGGCATTCATGGCTCACGCCTCCACGGCAAGGATGGGGATCACGGTGCTGCGGCGTTCAATCTCGGTAGCTGGCCGGATCTGGCCCCGCTCTTCCACGAACACCACGTTTTCATCGTTCTTCTCGCTGTTGACGAAATGGCGGAAGCGCTGGCGCACGGCGGGGTTGGAGACGGCTTCCTTCCACTCGCAGGCATAGGTATCGACCACGTGCTGCATGTCCGCTTCCAGCTCGTGGGCGATGCCCAGGCGGTCGGCCACGACGACGGCCTTCAGATAATCGAGGCCCCCTTCCAGGTTGTCGCGCCACACGCTGGTGCGCTGCAGGCGGTCGGCCGTGCGCACGTAAAACATCAGGAAGCGGTCGACATAGCGCACCAGGGTGGCTTCATCGAGGTCGGACGCCAGCAGTTCCGCATGGCGCGGCTTCATGCCGCCATTGCCGCACACGTACAGGTTCCAGCCTTTTTCCGTGGCGATCAGGCCGATATCCTTGCCCTGCGCCTCGGCGCATTCGCGCGTGCAGCCGGACACGCCAAACTTGATCTTGTGCGGCGTGCGCAAGCCTTTGTAGCGGTTTTCCAGCTGAATGGCAAAGCCCACGCTGTCAGCCACGCCATAGCGGCACCAGGTGGAGCCGACGCACGATTTGACCGTGCGCAAGGATTTGCCGTAGGCGTGCCCCGATTCGAAGCCGGACGCGATCAGTTCTTCCCATATGGCCGGCAATTGATCGACGCGCGCGCCGAACAGGTCGACCCGCTGGCCGCCCGTGATCTTGGTATATAAACCGTATTTTTTCGCCACCATGCCCACGGCGATCAAGCCATCGGCCGTCACTTCGCCGCCAGGCATGCGCGGCACGACGGAATACGTGCCATCCTTCTGGATATTGCCCAGGAAGTAATCGTTACTGTCCTGCAGGCTCGCATGCACGGGCGACAGCACGAAATCGTTCCAGCACGAAGCCAGGATATTCGCCGCCACGGGCTTGCACACGTCGCAACCCAAACCTTGGCCATGCGCGGACAGCAGCGCGCCGAAGCTGCGGATTTTGCCCACGCGCACCAGATGATGCAATTCCTGGCGCGAGTACGCAAAGTGTTCGCACACGTGGTTGTTGACGGCCAGGCCCTGCTTCTGCATTTCCGCCTTCATGATCTGCGTCACCAGTGGCACGCAGCCGCCGCAGGCCGTGCCCGCCTTTGTGCAGCTTTTAAGGGCGCCGATGGTGGTGGCGCCCTCGGCGACGGCCGCGCACAGGGCGCCTTTCGAGACGTCGTTGCACGAGCAGATTTGCGCCGACTCGGGCAAGGCGTCCACGCCCAGGCCGGCCTTTTGCTGGCCGTCGGCCTGCGGCAGGATCAGGAACTCGGGAAATTCCGGCAGCTCGATTTTATTCAGCATCATCTGCAACAAGGTGCCGTATTCGCTGGCGTCGCCCACCATCACGCCGCCCAGCAGGTATTTGCCGCAATCGGAGACGACGATCTTCTTGTAGATCTGCTTGCGTTCGTCCATGAACTGGTAGGAACGGCTACCGGGCGCATTGCCGTGCGGGTCGCCCAGGCTGGCCACGTCCACGCCCATCAACTTGAGCTTGGTGCTCATGTCGGCGCCCTTGAAGGATGCTTCGCCCTCTTCCTGCAGCAGGTGGCGCGCAGCGATGCGCGCCATTTCATAGCCGGGCGCCACCAGGCCGAAGACCAGGCCGCCCCACAACGCGCATTCGCCGATGGCATAGATGTCGGGGTCGGAGGTGACGCAGCTGTCGTCGATGGCGATGCCGCCGCGCGGCCCCACGTCCAGGCCGCAGGCGCGCGCCAGCTCGTCACGCGGGCGGATGCCGGCCGAGAAGACGATCATGTCCGCTTCCAGGTGGCTGCCGTCGGCAAACTGCATGCGGTGCGTGGCCGCTTCGCCGTCGACGATGGCCAGCGTATTTTTTTGCGTGTGCACGGTCACGCCCAGCTCCTCGATCTTGCGGCGCAAGACGCGCGCGCCACCTTCATCGACTTGCACGGCCATCAGGCGCGGGGCGAATTCCACCACGTGGGTGTCGAGCTTGAGGTCGCGCAAGGCCTTCGCGCATTCGAGGCCCAGCAAGCCCCCGCCGATCACCACGCCCGTCCTGGATTTACTGCCCCAGGCCAGCATGGCTTCCAGGTCTTCGATGGTGCGGTAGACGAAGCAGCCATCGCGCTCCTTGCCCGGCAGCGGCGGCACGAACGGCGTGGAGCCGGTGGCGAACACGAGTTTGTCGTAGGCCAGCACTTCGCCCGTGCTGGCAGTGACGGTTTTCGCCACCCGGTCGATGCCGATGGCCCGTGCATTGAGTTTCAAGACGACGTTGCCCTTGTCGAAAAAGCCGGGCGCCACCAAGGACAGGTCTTCCGCCGACTTGCCGCTGAAAAATTCCGACAGGTGCACCCTGTCGTAGGCGGGACGCGGCTCTTCGCACAAGACCGTGACGGACAGGTGCGGCGCGTTTTCCAAGGCCAGGCGCTCGAGGAATTTATGCCCGACCATGCCATGGCCAAGGACGACGATGTTCAAGGGGTGGTTCATTCTGCTCTCCTCAGGCCGCGGCCATGTTTGATTCGGCCGCCAGACCCGTGAAACGGGCGGCGATGGCGCACAGGGCCGAGATCACCACCAGCGCGCTCAAGATGATCAGGGTCTGGCGGATGTCGCCCGTACCCTTCATCAGGAAACCGGCCGCCACGGCGCCCACGTTGCCGCCCGCGCCGATGATGCCAGCCACGCCGCCCAGGGCACGGCTGTCGATGAAGGGCACCAGCGCATACGTGGCGCCGCAAGCCATGTGGGTGAACAGGCCGAAGACCAGCATGGCTATGACGGCCCAGGTGACGCTGTCGACTTTCGCAAACCACAGCAAGCCCACGCCTTCGCCTATCATCAGCATGAACAGCAGGGTCACGCGGCTGTTCAAGTTGCCGCGCAGGGCCAGTTTGTCGGACATCCAGCCACCGAGGGCGCGGGCAAACAGGGCCAGCAAGCCGAAGCTGCCGGCGGCCAGGCCAGCGGATTTCAAAGACAGGCCGAAATGGTCGACGTAGTACACTGCGGCGATGTTGTGAATGAAAATCTCGATACCGAAACAGGCGCCGTAGGTGACGAACAGCAGCCAGACGCGATAGTTGGAGCTGGCCGCCTTGAAGCTGTCCCAGCCGCCGCTTTTGCCACCACCTTTACCACCTTCGATGGCCGTGCCGGCAGCGCGCAAGTCCGAATAATTTCCTTCAGGGCAATCCTGCGTATAACGCCAGTACAGCACGGCCATGACCAGCATCAGCACGCCCGGCACCAGCAGGGCGATGCGCCAGCCCAGCGATTCGGACACGCCCAGCATCAGCACGGCACCGAGCAGCAGCGGCATCAGCGCCTGCGCTGCGCCGCCGCCCGCATTGCCCCAGCCGGCGGCGGCCGCATTCGCCGTCCCCACCACGCGGGGCGCGAACATCACGGAGGTGTGATATTGCGTAATGACAAAGCTGGCGCCCACGGCGCCGATGCCCAGGCGGAAAAACAAAAAGCTTTCATAGCTTTGCGAGGCGGCCACGCCCAGCACGGGAATGGCGCCCAGCAGCAGCAAACCCGTATACGTCTTGCGCGGGCCGTAGCGGTCGCACAATGGCCCGACGATCAGGCGCACGAGGATGGTGATGGCGACAGCCGCAATATTGATATTCGCCACTTGCGCCAGGGAAAGGCCGAACTCGCCCTTGATGACAGGCATCAGGGGCGCACAGGCGAACCAGGCGAAGAAACACACGAAAAATGCCATCCACGTCAGGTGGAATGCGCGCATGGGCGGCGTGGCGAGGGAGAAGAGCGCGATGCGCGTTGCTTTTTGGCTGGCCATGATAGGTTCCCGAAGTATCCCGAAAATAACAAAAATGCAAACAAAAACGGCGCCCGCCCCCGCCGATGAAAAAAATCAGCCAGAGCGGACGCCGTTGTCCATGTGGTCCGTCGTTGGACCGTTGTGCGTTTATTCAGGGGATCGCCGTTGATCCGTACCTTCTGTTTAGCAAGCGCCGTGCCAGCTTCATTGACGGGCAAACAGCACCATTTACACCTGCTTTGCGCCAGATCGTGGCACCTCACGGTGCAAGAGCGCCACTTGCTGGTGCATGCGGGAACCCGCAATGGCAACTCTTGTCTAACTACTATCTGAAGCAGTAGTGGGAGGCCACGATGGTCAAGACAGTGCGCCGCCGATTTTGGCTACCCTGGCCGCCATGGCTCGCTTGCATGTGTGCCGGCGTGTTGCTCATTACGTGGAGCAACACTGCCGCCGCGCAAGAGCCGAAGGAACACAGCGAGCTCGATGCCACCGTCGTCGCGCCCTTTCGCGCCGCGGCCGGTACACGGACAACGCAGGCGCGCGCATTTGTCCTGCGGCTCGCCTATCCCGACGAAGGCCGCACCCATGCGGTGCGCTGGACCTTGAGCTTGTCCGGCCCTGGGCCGCAAGGCGCCGTGCTGCGGCACTGGTCGGGCACGGAACAGGTGGGTGCTGGCGGCCAGAACGTGAACTTGCCCTGGGATGGCCGCGTCGACGCCGATGCGCGCGAACGGCGCATGCTGGCGCCGGACGGTTTGTATCAGTTGCGCCTGCTGGCCGTGGCGGACGCCGGCACGCCGCAGGAATCTCTGGTGGAACAGCAATGGCACATCCAGGTGCAGCGGGGCGCCAGCACGGCGCCCAGGGTGCCGACCTTCCAGGCCGGCCTGCAGCAACTGCTCAGTCTGGAAGGCCAGCCCGGCTACCGCATCGTCTATGCGAATCTGCACAGCCAAACGCGCCACAGCGACGGTGGTGCGGCACTGGACGCTTGCCGTGGCGCGCAGGAACCACAAACGGCGCCCTTCGGCCCCATCGATGCCTATCAATATGCGCAACAACATGGCCTCGACGCCCTGCTGACATCCGAGCACAACCACATGTATGACGGTTCCGACGGCACGAATGGCGCTGCCACCCCTGCCAAAGCGATAGCCCTGTACCAGACGGGCCTGGCCGAAGCGGCCGCCTATACAAGCGCCCACCCGGGATTCCTGGCCTTGTACGGCATGGAATGGGGCGTCATCAACAAGGGCGGCCATTTGAATATCATCAATAGCGAGCAGTTGCTGGGTTGGGAAAGAAATGCCCAGGGCCAGCTGCTGGCCGAGGTGGAGACGCCGAAGGGTGATTACGCGGGCCTGTACGCGCTGATGCGCGAACGGGGCTGGATCGGCCAGTTCAACCATCCTGCGCAAACGGGCCAGTTTCTCGTCAACGGCCAGCCGCTGGGCTACACGCCGGACGGCGACGCGGCCATGGTGCTGTGCGAAGTGATGAATACGTCCGCCTTTTCCACCAACGACCAGGAAACGGAGACGCGGCGCAGCAACTATGAAGCGGCCTGCAACCGGGCCCTGGCGGCCGGCTACCATGTGGCCTTCAGCAGCAACCAGGACAATCATTGCGCCAACTGGGGCGCGGCCTACGGCAACCGCACGGCCGTGCTGGTGGCCAGCCCGGCCGCCGGCATGCCCGTGACACGCGACAGCTTCCTCGAAGCGCTGCGCGCGCGCCGCGTGTTTGCCACCATGGACAAGCACGCGCAGCTGCTGTTTACGGCCAATGGCAAGTTGATGGGCGAGCGTTTCGATAACCACGGCCCTTTGCAGCTGGCCACCCATTTCAGCAACAGCGACGGGAGGCAAGCGGCGGCCATCGCCATTTTCCACGGCGTGCCGGGCGACAACGGGTCCGTCACACTAGTATCGGACCAGGCCAGCATCATCGTCACGCCCCCGCCCGGCTCCCATTTCTATTACGCGCGGCTGACGCAGGATGACGGCAATATCGTCTGGTCGGCGCCCGTGTGGGTCAATCAATTACCGTAGGACGCATCCCGTGCCGCAGAATATACGGCCTGCCGGGCCAAGAGCAAATAATGTAGGAAAAACATGCTATCCCTCTACTGATATCCACGAGATACTGGTTCCCCGCAGCAATCCATGGCACCATGAGTGCGCCGTTTTGAGTGCAACACGGCCCCATTCGTCCCATCAAGGAACCTCATATGTCGTCTTATCGCACCTTCACCGGCAGCATGCTGCTCGGCCTGGCCGCAGCGGGCATCGCCCATGCACAGGCACCCGCGCCCGCCGCGTCCACTGCGCCGGCCGATCCCCATTTGTGGCTGGAAGAAGTACTCGGCGACAAGCCGCTGGCCTGGGTCAAGCAGCACAATGCCGTCACCACCAAAGAATTGGAAGCCCGGCCAGGTTTCCCGGCCCTGCAGGCGCGCCTGAAAACCATCCTCAATTCGAAGGAACGCATTCCTTACGTCAGCAAGGAAGGCGAGTTTTACTACAATTTCTGGCGCGACGCCCAGCATGTGCGCGGCATCTGGCGCCGCACCACTCTGGCGCAGTACCAGCTGGCCGAACCGACCTGGGAAACCGTGATCGACCTCGACCAGCTGGCCGCCAGCGAAAATGAAAACTGGGTCTGGGGCGGCGCCTCCTGCCTGTATCCGAAAGGCGAACGCTGCCTCATTTCCCTGTCGCGCGGCGGCGGCGATGCCAAGGTGGTGCGCGAATACGACGTGGCGAAACGCGCCTTTGTCGACGGCGGCTTCAGCCTGCCGGAAGCGAAGGGCAGCGCCAGCTGGATCGACCAGGACACCCTGTTCGTCTCCACCGATTTCGGCCCCGGCACCATGACCAGCTCAGGCTACCCGCGCATCATCAAGGAATGGCAGCGCGGCACGCCGCTGGCGCAGGCGCACACGCTGTACCAAGCCAAGGCCGACGACCTGAGCGCCGGCGCTTACAAGGACTTCACGCCCGGCCACGAACACCAGTTCATCGAGCGGCAAATCGATTTCTATAGCGGCGAAACCTTTTTGCGCGACGGCGCAAGCCTGAAGAAAGTGCCGAAACCGGACGACGCCACCGTATTTACCGTGCGCGATCAATTGATCATCACCTTGCGCTCGGACTGGAAAGTGAACGGCAAGACCTACCTGCAAGGCTCGTTGCTGGCCACGGATTTCAAGGCCTTCATGCAGGGCAAGCAAGAGCTGGAAGTGCTGTATGCACCCACGGCCACGTCCTCGCTGGACAATGCCACGCCGACCAAGTCAGCCATCCTCGTGACGACCCTGGACAAGGTCAAGAACCGCCTGACGGAACTGCGCCACGTGAACGGCAAGTGGCAGCGCCGCGCCGTCGATGCGCCGGCACTGGGCACCCTGGCCGTCAGCGCGCTCGATCCGGTCGACACGGATCAGTACTTCCTGACGGTGACGGACTTCCTCAACCCGACCACCTTGTACCTGGCCACGGCGCAAAGCGACAAACGGACAAAAATCAAGTCGCTGCCCGCCTACTACGACGCGGCGCCGTACAAGGTGGAGCAGTTCGAATCGACGTCGAAGGATGGCACCAGGGTGCCGTATTTCGCCATCATGGGCAAGAAGACGAAGTTCGACGGCAGCAACCCCACCGTGCTGTATGGCTACGGCGGCTTCGAAGTGTCGCTGAAACCCAGCTACAGCGGCACCACCGGCGTGGCGTGGCTGGAAAAGGGCGGCGTGTATGTGCTGGCGAATATCCGCGGCGGCGGCGAATTCGGCCCACGCTGGCACCAGGCGGCATTGAAGGAAAACCGCCAGCGCGCGTATGACGACTTCATCTCCGTGGCGCAGGACCTGATCAAGCGCAAGGTTACCAGCCCGCGCCACCTGGGCATCATGGGCGGCAGCAATGGCGGCCTGCTGACGGGCGCCGTGCTGGTGCAGCGTCCCGATCTGTTCAACGCCGTCGTCAGCCAGGTGCCGCTGCTCGACATGCGCCGCTATAACAAGATGCTGGCGGGCGCCTCGTGGATGGGAGAGTACGGCGACCCGGACGTGCCGGAACAATGGGCCTACATCAGCAAGTACTCGCCGTACCAGAACGTCTTCAAGGACAAGAAATATCCGCGCGTGCTGTTTACCACCTCGACGCGCGACGACCGCGTCCACCCTGGCCATGCGCGCAAGATGGTGGCGAAGATGGAAGAGCAAGGCCACGACGTGCTGTACTGGGAAAACACGGAAGGCGGCCATGCGGGCGCCGCCAATAACGACCAGCAGGCGCTGATGTGGGCGCTGACCTACACCTTCCTGCTGGAGCAGCTGAAGTAAGGCTGCTGAAGTAAGGCAGTTGACGTAAACCCGGCCTGACGACACCTAGAAAAAAGAACGCCTGCACCGGATTCCGGCGCAGGCGTTCTTTTTTGGGGAGCTTACTTCGCCTGCGCGCTGGGACGCTCGGCGATGCGGTCGCGGTAGGCCTGCAGGTTCGACAAGCCTTCCGCGCCGGGACGGTACTTCATCAGGCCGCGCGCAAATTCCAGCGCGCAGAAGGCCGTGATGTCGGCAATCGTAAACCGTTCGCCGGCGATATACGGCTGCTGCGCCAGCACCTGGTCGAGCCATTGCGCCGTCTCGCGCAGCTTGCCCGCCTGCGCCGTGGCGAAATCGGGAAACTGCGGGTTTTCCAGCGCCACCAGGGCCGGATGGCCATGGCGCACCCAGTTGGCGGCGGCACTGAACAGGTGCAGTTCCACGCGGCGGTCGGCCATTTCAATGAAGGCGCGCTCCTCAAAACCTTCGCCCATCAGGTTAGGCTCCGGCTGCAAGCCTTCCAGGTAGGTGCAGATGGCGCGCGTCTCGGTCAGCACGCGCCCGTCCGCCAGCTCCAGCACGGGCACGCGGCCCAGCGGGTTTTTCGCCAGGAAGGCGGGATCGCGGTGCTGACCCGCCATCAGGTCGAGCGCCACTTCCTCGATGCCGGTGATGCCCTTCTCGGCGATGAACATGGTGACGCGGCGCGGATTGGGCGTGCGGGGGCTGATAGTCAGTTTCATGTGCAGGTCTCGTCTTGTTATGGTGGTGGAAAATCAGGTGCGGCACCAGCCTGTGGCAGTACAGTCAAGCGCCCATCATACCAGCGCATGGCAGCCACGCAACGGCCCTGGCGCGTTGACTTTGCCCCTGTTTCACCTTAGATTGCTATACGGGAACGCTGGCTTTCAGTTCCAGCGATGTCCCCAACCGCCATCAACGCTCGCAGCCTACCCGGCCGGCGGGCGTTTTACCCATGAACGAAGGGCATACCATGCATCGCACACCGACTCCGCGTTTCCGCCGCAGCCAACTGGCCGCCGCCGTCCTGGCGCTGACCGCCGTCACCGCTTTCAACACGGGCCACGCCGCACCGGCCGTCAAATATGCCTCGGCCAGCCATGCCACCAGCACCACCACGCAGCTGCCGCGCGGCGTCACGCCTTTGCACTACATCCTGTCGATCACGCCGGACGCCGCCGCCTCCACCTTCAAGGGCGAAGCCGCCATCAAGGTGGCTGTCGACACGCCAACGGCCAGCATCACCTTCAATGCCTTGAACCTGGCGTTTACCGCCGCCGCCATCGAAGGCGCAGGCGGCAGCAAACAGGTGACGCGCAAGATCGAGTTCGATGCGGACAAGCAGACGGCCACCGTGCATTTTGCCGAGCCGCTGGCCAAGGGCGAGTACCTGTTGCGCATCGACTACAGCGGCAAGATCGGCACGCAGGCGACGGGCCTGTTCTCGCTCGACTACGACACGCCGCAGGGCCGCCAGCGCGCGCTGTACACGCAGTTCGAAAATTCGGATGCGCGCAGCATGCTGCCATCCTGGGATGAACCGGACTACAAGGCCACCTTCGCGCTGGACGTGATCGTACCGAGCAAGCAGATGGCCGTCGGCAACATGCCGATCGCCAGCAGCGAAGAGCTGGGCAATGGCAAGAAGCACGTGTATTTCGCCACCACGCCGCGCATGTCGACGTATCTGCTGTTCTTCGGCCTGGGCGACTTCGAGCGCGCCACGGCGATGGCCGACGGCACGGAAGTGGGCGTCATCACGAAGAAAGGCGCGCTGGCGCAAAGCCGCTTCGCACTCGATGAATCGGCCGCCTTGCTGCGCGAATACAACGATTATTTCGGCGTGCGCTACCCGCTGCCCAAGCTCGACAACATCGCCGCGCCGGGCCGCAGCCAGTTCTTCGGCGCGATGGAAAACTGGGGCGCCGTCTTCACCTTCGAATACGGCTTGCTGCTCGACCCGACCATCTCGACGCAGACCGACAAGGAAAACATCTACACCACGCTGTCGCATGAAATGGCGCACCAGTGGTTCGGCGACCTGGTCACCATGCGCTGGTGGGACGACCTGTGGCTCAACGAAGGTTTTGCGTCGTGGATGGAAAGCCGCACCACGGAGCGTCTGCACCCGGAGTGGAACACGGCCCTGTCCAACGTGGGCGGGCGCGAGTCGGCGATGAGCCAGGATGCGCTGCGCACCACGCATCCGGTGGTGCAGCGCATCGCCACCGTCGAGCAAGCCAGCCAGGCCTTCGACGGCATCACCTATCAAAAAGGCGAAGCGGTGATCCGCATGCTCGAAGCATACGTGGGCGCCGACACCTGGCGCACGGCCGTGCGCAGCTACATGCGCAAGCATGCGTATGGCAATACGGTGTCCGACGACCTGTGGCGCGAAGTCGATGCCGCCGCTGGCAAGCCTGTCAGCGCTATCGCCCATGATTTCACCCTGCAGCCAGGCGTGCCGATGATCACGGTGGGCCAGGCCGTGTGCAGGAAGGGCAGCACGCGCGTGACCCTGACGCAGACGGAATTTTCCAAGGACCAGCCGGACAAGAAACCGCTGTCGTGGAAAGTGCCGGTGATCGCTTCGACGGTCGGCAACGGTAAACTGGCCAAGGTGGTGCTCAAGGATGGCAAGGCCACCCTGAACGTGCCCGGTTGCGGCGCCCTGCTGGTGAATGCGGGCCAGAGCGGCTACTACCGCACGCTGTACGCGCCGGCCGGCACGCGCGCGCTGGCAGGCAGCTTCGCGCGGCTGGCGCCGATCGACCAACTGGGCTTGCTGGCAGACAGCCAGTCGCTGGGCATGGCGGGCTTGCAAGACCCGGCCGGCTTCCTGGAACTGGTGAAGGCCACGCCCCTGTCGGCCGATCCGCAAGTGCTGGGACGGGTGGCCGGCTCGCTGAACGGCCTGTATGAACAATACGCCGGCGATGCCGCGCGCCAGCAGGCTTTCGGCCGCTTTGCCATGGCACGCCTGGCGCCGATGATGGCGCAGACGGGCTGGGAAGCGCGCGCGGGCGAAGCATCGAGCGTGGCGACCCTGCGCGGACGCCTGATTTCCATCCTCGGCGACATGGGCGAGCCGGGCGTGCTGCTAGAGGCGCGCCGCCGCTACGCGGCCAGCGAACAGGACCCCACCGCCATGCCCGCGCCGCTGCGCCGCACCATCCTGGGCGTGGTGGCGCAGCATGCGGACGCCGCCACCTGGGAACAGCTGCACGCCAAGGCGCAGCAGGAAAAGACGCCGCTGGTCAAGAACCAGCTGTACGACCTGCTGGCCTCGAGCGACGATGCGGCCCTGGCGCAACGCGCGCTGGCGCTGGCGCTGACGGATGAACCGGGCGTGACCAACAGCCCGGCCATGATCTCGCGCGTTTCGCGCAGGCATCCCGAGCTGGCCTTCGACTTCGCGCTGGCGCACCTGGAGCAAGTCAATGCGCGCATCGACGCCAGCTCGCGCAGCCGCTACTTCCCGCGCCTGGCGGCCGGTTCGGCACAGTCGGACATGATCGCCAAGCTGGAAGCGTACGCGCAAGCGCACCTGCCGGCCAGCGCGCGCGGCGACGCCGACAGTTCAGTGGCCGGCATCAAGTACCGCATCAAGGTACGCGCCGAGCGCCTGCCGGCGGTCGATGCGTGGTTGGCGCAACAGGCGGGGTAAGAAGACCTCCCGGTGCCGCGGCGCCTGGAGGAACAAATACAGGCAAAAAAAAACCGGCTTCGCAGATTGCGGTAGCCGGTTGAAACGCTGTTTCAGAGCGCAGGGATAAAACGGGAAACACATGAAAAAAGTGGAAATCGTGCCGGTCATTGAGGTGTCCGGCAACCCTGCGCCCGGGGTTTCCGTGCGCCATGTATCCACTATGCCAGCCCTTCGTTGACACAGGCTTAGGACTTCATTAAAGTCCCTTCATTTTCCCGCTTTTACCCTGCATGCCTTGCCATCGCAGCAATTTCACGCTGCGCCAGCCTGTCTGGTGCCGATGGTTGAGCTCACCGGCTAAGCTGTTGAGTCATGCCTGCATCCTATCGCTCCCGGAGCGTAGTGACCTGCGCACCGCATGCTGTGTGCCAACAAGAGCATCATAGCAGCGCCATATGACCGGCTTATGACGTAACGCTAAGGTGCGCCGCCCTCCTTCGCGGAACTTTTGATACCCGTCAATTCAATTTCCACGCGGCGGTTCGGCTGCAAACAGGCGATCAGCGCGCCGCGCGGCACCACCTTTTCGCAGGCGGCGACGGGTTCCGCCTTGCCCTTGCCGTACGCGCTGATGACATTCGCGATGCCTTGCTCGCGCAGCAACTGTTTCACCGTCAAGGCGCGCCGTTCGGACAGGGCCTGGTTGTAGCTGTCCGTGCCCAGGCGGTCCGTGTGGCCCGTCACGGAAAGCGTATCGATCTGCACGTAGCCATGCTTCAGGCGCGCCGCCAGTGCGCGGATTTTCTCGACGCCCTGCGGCAGCATGTCGGCCGCGCCCGCCTTGTCGAAGCGGAACAAGGCATCCATATCGAGCGTGATGCGTTCATGCTTTATGCGTGGCGGCAAGATTTCCGGCTGCGGATCCCGCTTCGGCTTGTCGGCCGGGCACGCGGCTGCGGCGGACTGGGCTGCCGTCTGCGCATCCTCGGCCAGCTGCACATACGGGTTCGCGTGGCGCCATCCCTGCTGCTTGTATTCGTTGCCAGCATGCACCAGTTCCACTTCGCCGCACGCCACCTTTTGCGCCGCACAGGCGAAGCCCGGCGACTCGCGCAGCTTGCCGAAGCTGGCCCACAGATCGTCACGCAGGCGCGTGGCGTCGTTCAGCAGCGGCGTGGCGTCGCCGGGATTGGGCGTGCTGCCGTCTTCCAGCGCGGCAACGATCTTGGCCGATTCCTGCAGCGCCTGCAGGGGAAAGGCCGAGCGGTCGTTGCGCGTGTATTCGTGGAAAGACACGTCGAGCCAGCATTGCGCCTTGGACAGGTAGTAGTCGCCCACGCGCACGCCGCCGTCGTTGAGCTTCTTGATGCGTTCCTGCAGCAGGCGGTAAGCCTGTTGGTCGGCAGAGACGGCCTGGTCGCTGATGCGCAGCTGGGGCATGGCCAGCGGCGCCGTTGGCAGGGTCGGCGTGGCCGCCTGGGCCAGGCCCATGGACAGCAGGCTGACGAGCGGTATCAGTTTCATCATCGGGGTCATCATCGGGGTCATCGTCGGTATCAGTGAGGGAGTCATGGTAGTTTTCATGGCCGGGCCAGGGTACGGTTGATGGTGGCGTCTTTGCCTTTGAACAGATTTTCATCGAACTTGAAGCGCAGGCGCAGGTAGGGGCCGCGCGCCGTGTAGTCGGCGCCCGTCAGGTCGCGGTCGGAAAAGCCCGACCAGTTGTGGCCGGCCGACAGCCACAGGTTTTGCGCCAGCAGATAGCCCACTTCGACGCCGTTGGCCCACTGGCGGCTACCTCCTTGCGGGCTGCCCATCACGGCCGCCAGCACGCCGATGTCCCAGTGCTTGCTGATGTCGTACACGGTGCGCCCGGAAAACAGCCACGCCGTGTACTTTTCCTGGCCCACCGGCAAGTTCTTGTCGTTGTTGTGCTTGGCGGCGACCCTGCCCGTAAACCACCACGGACGGCTGGGGTGGTAATCGAGGTGCGTGGAAACGATGTGCGCGCGGTAATTGTCGCCATCGATCTGCGACTGGTCGCGCACGGTCTTGTACTCGTAGCGGGCCAGGCCGTTGAAACGGTTGTCGTCCACGGGGCGCCAGGCAAAGCCCAGCTGTGCCCGGTCCTGCAGCACGTTGCCCACGGGCGCGCCACTGGCATCGTCGTTGTTGCGCGTGTACAGCAGGTAGTTGCGTGCAAGCAAAGTCCAGTCACGGCTCAGCTTGCGCGCCCAGGCGATGGTATTGAGCCATTGATCCTGGCGCTGGTCGCCCGGCGCGATTTCGCTGTCGAACAAGCGCCGGTACTCGAGCTTGACGGAGCCGCGCCACAGCGGATTGACCGAATAGTCGAAGCCTGCAGCCACGGCCACGGCCTGTTGTTGCTGGCCGTTCATGACTTTCAGATATTCCACATTCGTGTTCGCCGCCAGCCCTTCGCCCAGGTTCCACGTGTTGCGCAAGCCGGACGCCAGTTGCAGGTCGCGCTGGTTGCTGAGGCTGTAATCCATGGCGTCGCGCATGCGGTACTCGCCAAATACAGTGCCGCCCGGCATGTAACCCGTGTCCGCGCCGGCCACGAAACTGGTGCTGCGGTCAGCCGGATTGAGCGAATACGCGGACGCCAGCCCCGTCTGGTTTTCATAGCGCGCGTACAGCCGGCTGCGTTCGGCCAGCTGGTATTGCGCACCCAGGCCGTAGCGGTGCTGGTCCGCGTCGGAAATGCTCTTTTCCACGTCGCCATTCAGGGTCCAGCGCTCCGTGGCCTTGTATTGCGCCCCCAGGCGCACGGTAGTGGCGTCCAGCGGCACCGTCGCGCCCGCACCCGCGCCGGGATTGATGGGCGCAAACGTGGTGATGCTGCCGCCCGTGACGGGGTCGATGGCCGTGTTCGCCGTGCCGTTGCCAAAGAAGCCGCCCGTGGGATTGAGACCCGTGCCCAGCGGCGAGGTATTGGGCGCAATGCCGGCCGTCGACGGCATGCCGCCGCTCTCCTTCATGTGCTGGACGGAAACGTCGAGCAGCCACCGTTCGCTGGCATTCCAGGCCACGCCCAGGCGCTGCGCATCGCGGCGCGCGTCCGTGCTGCGCTCGTCGCTGCGGATGGCCTCGCCATACACGGTGACTGCGGGACTGAGTTTGTAGCCCGCCTTCACGCCCGCCTCGCCCCGTCCGCCAGTGATGCCGGCCGCCGTGTTATTGAAATCCTTGTCGGAGCGGCTCCAGAAGGCTTTCGCTTCCAGCTTCTCATCCTTGTGCTGCAGCTCGACCCGGGCCGCATTGCCGCTGACTTCATCGCGCAACTCGCCCGCCTGGCCGGACGGCGTCGTGTAGATGCTGCCGCCCGCGCTGTAGCTAGTGGACGTGGTGCGCGCCACTTCCACCACCAGCAGGCTGTGCTCGCCAAAGCGCAAGCCCGCGTTGACGCTGTGCAATTTGTACGGTGACAAGGGGTTTCTATCTTCCACGGCCGAGCCGCCCAAGGACACCATTTTGCCCAGCTGCACCTGCCCATCCACGCCCAGGGTCCAGAATTTCTCGCCGCCTTGATCCACCTCATAGCTGATGCGTATCGATTGCGGATCGCCATTCGGCGTCAGCGCGGGGATCGCCTGCTTGAACAGGATGCGCCCGCTGAACGGCTCGAAGCTGTAATCTTCGAAACGGCGCAGCTGCGTCACCTGCACGATATTGCCATTCTGGTTCTTGTCGCGCACGACGATCTCGATCTTTTCCGAGTTGTCGATGGCGTTATTGTTGCGCACGGCGAATGGCCCCGAGGTGCCATTGGCGCGGTACTCCTCGACCACTTGCTTCAGGCTATCGTTGATGGCGAAGGCATTGGCGACGATACCATCCTGTTCGTAATGGCCGCGCCCACCCGTGGCCGTGCGGTTGTACTGGCCCAATTTTCTCTGCTGCAAGTTGGCCACGGCGCCGCCGCCCGTCATCTGGCTGAAGCCGTCGCCGGTGGCAAAATCGCCATACAGCACATAGCTTTTCTGCTGGTCGATGCGCACGTACAGGCGGTCGCTGGAACGGGCGTCGAAGTTGCGCACGGAACTGTCGCCGTAGACGGGATAAAACTCTTCCGGATTGACATCGCGCAAGAGGCGCGCGCGCGTATCCTTGTCCGTGTCGTAGGCGGCCGTCAGCAAGGCGTCGCCAAGAATCGTCCCTTTCAGGAACATGGCCGCGCGGCCCGCCACGTTGGCCTTGCCATTGTTGAACGCCCTGCTCCAGCGCTGAATGTCGCGCTCGAAACCATCGTTGAAGCGCGATGGCGAAATGGAACTGCTCGACAGGCTGCGCTTGCTGATGATGCCGTCGATCAAGCCCACGGCCAGCATGTCGCGCAGTTCCGGCAGGAAACTGATCGTACCCTGCGCCGCCACGCTGCCGGCCGACACGCGCAGCAGCACGTCCTGTGGCGTGGACGGGGCCAGCAGGCTGAAGCTCGCTACACCATTCTCCACCGTCAGCTGCGTGCCAGGCGTGACCTTGTCCACGTCGCGCCGCTCGGGGCCCAGCTCATCCGTGCGGGCGCCGGGCAGCAGGATACGCCCGCCGCTGGCCTCGATGGTCAACAGCGCCGTGCCCGTCAAGGGCTTGCCCTGCGCGTCATACAGCCTGACCGTCACCGTGACGGGGCTCTGGCCATCGGCCGGCACGCCGTTCCCATCCGTCTCGACGGCGATGCGCGCCACGCCCCGGTTGATCGCATAGTCGGCAAGGCCCACCGTGCCTGCAAACAAGGATGGCGCTGCCACGCTGTCGGGCAGGGGAAGCTGCGCGTGACCGAGCGCCGGAAATACCAGCAGGGCCAGCGCGGCGGCCATGCGCCGGGGCGCGGGGAAAGTTCTCTTCATGGCTTGTTTCTCTTTAGCAGCATTGGCAAGCGGCAAGTGAGGTGAAAGAGGCTTATTGCACATGGCTGCCTCCTGCTGCTGGCGCGGCGGCGGGTGCGCGCGGAGCGACGACAGGCTGGTTGGCGCTGTCCGTCGCTTGCGCGGGCGCGCTAGCGGGCTGGCTGCTGAAACTCAGTCCCGGCCCCGCCCTGCCCTCCCTTTCCACGCTGCGCACCTCGCCCTGCGCGCGGCGCGCCTTGACTTGCTCCAGCACGGGATTCGAGCACGAGCCTTCGATAAAGTCGGCGCGCAGCAGTTCGCCGTTCTTGGTATCGAGGAACAGGCTGTGCGGGTCGCCCAGGTTGCGGTTCGACGCTTCCATCATGCGGCTGGCCCGTGGCAACGTAGCGCCATCGACCTTGATGACGTGGCTGTTTGGCGTGATGCCGCAATAGCTGTACTTGCCTTCCACGTCCGTGGTGAAGTTCGTGCCATCTTCCATGTACAGGCGCACGCCCGGGATGCCCAGTTCCTCGCCATCCTGCACGTGGTTGTTGTTGCAATCGACAAACACCTTGCCGGCGATGCAGGCATCCGTGGTGAACACGCCGCCCGTCACTTTCACTTTCGCGCGCGCCTCGTTCGAGGGCGGGCCGTTGGTGGTCGATGCCTGGGCGCGGTTGATGCCATCGCCCTGCAGCGAACCGACGCCCACGCGCAGGCGGTAGCGGAAGCTGGCGCTGGCGTTCGGTGCCAGCGATTCCAGCTTGAAGCTCAGCTGCGGCCCCGGCTTGCCGCCCGGGTCAGGCTGCACCACGTTGTTGCGCGTGGTGGTGCCGTCGATGTAGCGGAAGCCGGCCGGCAGTTTATCGAGCACGCTGACGCCAAACGCCGTCGCCACGCCCGTGTTCTTCACCTCGATCGTGTACTGCAGGCTGTCGCCGATCTCGGCCTGGGTCTTGTTGACGCTCTTGCTGATCAACAACATCGGCTTGTCCGTCGTATTGAACACCACGGGCGTAAAGCTCGGTGGCGTGGCGCCTGGCGTGGCCGGCAGCAACAAGGTATCGGCCGAGCTGGCCAGAGCCAGCCCACCGGCAGGCGCCACCGGCGTCATCGACGTACCCGTGCCGCTGTAGCTGTGGCCGATGTTCCGGCCGCCTGTTTCCGTGCCCAGCATGGTGCTCGCATACACCTGGTTCAATTGCGGCACGGTGGGAATCGCTACCACGCTGCCAAAGTCGACCAGCATGGTGAAAACGATGTTACAGCTTTCCTGCGGTTGCAAGTCGCCCTTGCCGCTCAGCAAGCCAAACACGGTGATGCCATTGAAGTCGGCGTTCGCAGCGCAGGCCGTGGCGCTGGCGGGCAGCGCCGTGACGGCCAGGCTGCCCGGTTTGAGGGTGACGCTGGTCGCCGTGGGGAAAACGGCCTTCAGGTTTTCCGCCACTTGCACCATGGTCGAGGTCGGGTAGCCGGCAGGATAGCGGTTGGCCGCCTGCACCGTGTAGCTGATCTCGAACTTGCTGGCGTCGACTTGCTGCTGTGCCGACACTGCCTTGATGACATCGACCACTTGCCGCAGCAACACCACGGGCGTGGGCGTGTCTTCGCCCGTGAAGGCGACGCCGCCCACGGTATCGGAGGCATTGCCATTGCGGTTGGGATCGACTTTTTCCGCCAGCGCGGCCACGTCGGCTGCCGTGGCCACGACGCCTGCATGGCTGCCGCCATTGTTGGAAGCGTCAAACACCAGGCTTCCCACGGGTGGCGTATAAGCCGGATTGGCGGCAATGACGCCCGCAGCCGGGGCCGGCGGAACGCTGATGGCGCCGCCAGCGTTGGCGACATTGCCGCCCAGGGCGCTGGCAAACACGCTGTTGTTGTACTGCGGCAAAGTCGTCTCCTGCACCGTGATTTCCACGGTGAAAGTGATGACGCTCAACTCGCCCTCGCCCAGGGCTGCATCACCGCTGAGCAAGCGCAGGTCGCTGCTGCCGCAGCCACCGCCGAAGCCAGGGTTGACGGCAAGCTGCCTGCTGCCGCCGATGGCGGGCGCGGCGGGTGGCGCAACGATGCGGCACGTGACCGGCTCGGGGAAGGCGGCGCGCAGGCTGTCGAGCGCCTGCACGTTCGATGCCGTGCCCTTGCCCACATTCCTGATCACCACCGTGTACGGCACATTGAAGACCTTGGCCGACAGCTGGGCCACCTTGCCCACGCCCAACGCCACGCCGATGGCCGGGTTGGCCACTTCCGTGACGGCCGTGCAGTCAGATGCCTGCGCACAACGTGGCAGGTCGGGACCGGCGGGCACGATGGTGTTGCTCAAGGTGCCGCTGGCGGCCACTTTCGCGCTCAGCGTGACGGCGGCCACGGCATTGGGCGCCAGGCCGGCCGGCACCGTACACACCAGTTTATTTGCGGCCAGCGGCGCGCAGGTGGTGGGCGCGGCGGGCGTGACGACAATGTCCGTCAGGCTGGCGGCCAGGTCGTCCGTCAGCGTGATGGCTGCCGTAGTGGCACCGCTGCCGCTGTTGGTGGCCGTGATGGTCCAGCTGACGGTGTCGCCGATGCTGGCGTTGGCCTTGTCCGCCACTTTCTTCACCATCACGCTGGGGCTGGTGACGTTGGTCGTCGTCTGGCAATCGCTTGGGGCCAGGCACAACGGCGCATCGGGCCCGGAAGGCACGACGCGGTTGAGCGCCGCGCCCGCCTGGGTGACGGTAGCCGACACTTCCACGCTGGCTTCGCCGCCATTGCCGATCAGTCCGGCAGGCACGCTGCAGCTCAGCACATTGCCGGCCACGGGTGCGCAAGTGGCGCGCACAGGCGTGACCAGCACATTCGTCAGGCCGGCCGGCAAGGTATCGACCAGGGTCATGTCGGCGCGCGTGGGACCGCTGCCCGTATTGCTGGCCGTGATGGTCCACACGACGGTGTCGCCCACATTGGCGCTGGCGCGGTTGACGCTTTTCCGCACTGCCACTTTAGGTCCCGTCAGCACGATGCCGGACTCGCAACTGTTTGCCTGCGCGCAGGCTGGATTGTCTGGCCCGCTCGGCATCACGCGGTTCGATAGCGTGCCTTCCAGCGTGCCCGTGGCCGTCACGCGCACGCTGCGCGTGCCATTACCGACAGCCAATTGACCGGCAGCAATGCTGCAGCTTTGCACGCTGTTCGCCACCCAGTTCGCCAGCGGCGGGCAGGTCACGCCAGCATCGGCGTTGACCGCCAGCACCGTCAGGTTCGGCGGCAGGATGTCTGCCAGGGTCACCACGCCCAGGTTGGCCACGCCGCCGCTGTTGACGGCGGTAATGGTCCAGATGATGCTGTCGCCCACGTTGGCATTGCCGCGGTTGGCCGTCTTGCTGACGCGGATCACGGGGCCCGGCATGGTTACCGTGGCCGTGTTCGGCAAGTCGTACTGCACTTCCGTCGAGCTGGTGGCGATGAGGCTGACGATGGTCGAGACGTTGTTGGCCGGCTGGATATACGACAGACCGAAGCTGTGCAGCTCGTTGGGCGCCAGGCTGGCGGGCAAGCCCGTCACCGTCAGCATGCCGCTGAGGGCGTCATAGCTGCCGGCCGCGCCGCTCAGGGTCACGCCCATCAGGCCCTGCGCCAGTTTCAGGCTGTACGTCACGTTCTCGGCCGTGCCGGGACCGGCATTGCTGAAGCTGACGATGCCGTTGATCTGGTCGCCGGCACTGGTAGTGCCGGGGAAACCGTTCAGTGTGGTGGTCACGTCGACCAGCAGCTTGATGGCCGTGGTGCTGGTGCTGCAATCCGCCGCCTGCGCGCAGACAGGATTGTCCGGACCGCTTGGCAACACCGTGTTCTGCAGCACGCCGGCCGCGCTGGCCGTGGCGCGCAGCACCACTTGCGCCTGTCCGCCCGGCGCCAGGCCGGCCGTCACGCTGCACGTGACGATATTGCCCGCCACGGGCGCACAAGTGGCCAACTGCGTGGACAGCACTTGCACGCCGCTGACGCCGGCTGGCAGGTTGTCGGTCAGCACGATAGCGGATTTGGTCGCGCCCGTGCCGCCATTGCTGGCGGTAATGGTCCAGGTCAGCACCTCGCCCACGCTGACATTGTTCTTGTCGACGCTCTTGCGCACCGTCACTTGCGGCGCGACGAGGGTCGTCGTGGCCTGGCAGGCGCTGGCCTGTTCGCAGGCGGGGTTGTCGCCACCGCTGGGCACGACGCGGTTCGACAAGCTGCCGCCCGCGGCGCCGCGGCCCGTGATGACGACCTTGCGGCTGCCATTGGCGGCCGTCAATTGACCGGCCGCAACCGTGCACGCCTGCACGCTGCCAGCCGTCCAGCTGGCGACCGGCGGGCAGCTCATGCCCGCGTCGGGCGTCACGCTAAGCACGACGATGTTGGCCGGCAGCACATCGCTGACGACGACCGGGTTTTGATTCGGCAAGTTGCCCGTGTTCGTCGCCGTGACGGTCCAGGTCAGGATGTCGCCCACGGCCGCGTTCACCTTGTCGACCGTCTTGCTGGCGCGGATTACGGGACCCGGCAAGTTCGTCGTCGCCGTATTCGGCAAGTCGTTGACGATTTCCGTGGAACTGGTGCCCACCACGCTGCTGATGCGCGAACTGTTGCTGGCCGGCTGCGTGTAAAACAGGTTGAAGCTCGCGCTCTGGCCGGCGATCAAGGTGGCTGGCAAGCCGCTCAGCACATACATGCCCGTGCCGCTGTTGTAGACGCCGCTGATGCCGGGCGCGCCACTGACGGGACTGAGGGAAACGCCGCTCAGGCCCGCTTCCAGCTGCAGGCTGTAGCTCATCGTTTCCGCCACGCCCGGGCCCACGTTGGCAAACGTCACCACGCCACGGATGGCGTCGCCCGCGTTGCTGCTGGCGGGAAAACCGTTCAGGGTGGTCGTCACGTCGACCAGCAGTTTCGACACCACCGTGGTGGTCTGGCAATCGCCGGGGACGGCGCAGACGGGGTTATCCCCTCCGCCCGGCAGCAGCGCATTGACGAGGCTGCCCGACAGGGTGGCCGTGGCGCTCAGTTTTACGCTGGCGCTGGCGCCGGCGGCCAGGCCGGCCGGCACGCTGCAAGTCACGACATTGCCTGCCGGCGCGGCGCAGGTGACGGGCGCCGTCGGCGTCACCTGCACATTCGCCAGGCCTGCCGGCAAGGTATCGCTCAGAGTGGCAATGGCCGTGCTGGGGCCGCTGCCCGTATTGCGCAAGGTCAAGCTCCACGTCAGGGTGTCGCCCACGTTGGCCGCCGTCTTGTCGACGCTCTTGCTGGCGTTCAGCAAGGGCGCGCTGACGGTGCTGGTAGTGCGGCAGTCGCCCGCCTGCAGGCAGGAAGGATTGTCCGTGCCGCTGGCGCTGACGCCATTGACGAGACTGCCGGCCACGGCAGCGCGCGCCGTCACTTGCAGCGTGGCATTGGCGCCGGCGGCCAGGCCGGCCGGCACGCTGCACGTGAGGACATTGCCGGCCAGCGGCGCGCAAGTGACGGGCGCGGCGGGCGTGACGACGATATTCGCCAGGCCGGCCGGCAAGGTATCGGTGATGGTGGCGACGGCCGTGCTGGCCCCCGTGCCGCTATTGGCCAGGGTGACCGTCCACGTCAGGCTGTCGCCGATATTCAGCGCCAGCTTGTCGACACTCTTGCTCAGCGCCAGACTGGGGCTGGTAATGGTGGTCTGCGTCTTGCAGCTGCTGGCCTGGAAGCAGGCTGGATTATCGGGGCCGCTTGGCATGACCTGGTTGGCCAGGGTGCCGCCCGCGCTGGCCTTGCCGGTCAGCACGATCTGGCGTTGGCCATTGCCGGCTGCCAACTGGCCGATGGCCACGCTGCAACTCTGGCTACTGTTGGCCACCCAGCTGGCCAGCGGCGGACACGTCACGCCACTGTCGGGCGCCACATTGGTGACGATGATATTGGCCGGCAACAAATCTGTCAGGATCACGGCGCCCTGGTTGGCCAAACTGCCCGTGTTGCTGGCCGTAATCGTCCAGATAATTTCCTCGCCGACATTCGCCACGGCCTTGTTGGCCGTCTTGCTGACGCGGATGATGGAGCCGGGCATGGTGACGGTCGCCACATTGGGCTGGTCGTTCGGTACTTCCGTCGACGTCGTGGCAATGCGGCTGACCACGGTTGACAAGTTGCTGGCCGGCTGGATGTAGCTGAGCTGGAAGCTGAAACCCTGCCCCTGCGCCAGGGTGGCCGGCACGCCGCTGAACGTCACCAGGCCGGAGCCTGCGTTGTAGCTGCCGGTCACGCCGTTGATGCTCACGCCGGCCAGTCCGGGCGCCAGCTGCAGGCTGTACGTCACGCCTTCGGCCGGCCCGGGACCGATATTGCTGAAATTGACCGTGCCGGCGATCGTGTCGCCCGCTTGCGTGCTGCCGGGGAAGCCGTTCAGGGTGGTGGTCACGTCGACCAGCAATTTCACGGCCGTGCTGGTGGTGCTGCAATCGCCGGGCTGCGGGCAGACAGGATTGTCCGGGCCGCTTGGCACGACGGTATTGACATAGGCGCCGGCCGCATTGGCCACGCCCTTGACGACGATATTCAGCGTGGAAGCTGCGGCCATGCCGGCTGGAATGGAACATACCAGTTGGTTGCCGCTCGGCACCGCACACGTGGCGGGCGACGCGGGCAGCACTTGCCACAGGGTCAGGTTGGCCGGCAAGGTGTCGGTCAGGGTGACCACACCCGTGGTCGCGCCCGTGCCCGTATTGGCCACGGCAAGCGTCCACGTCAGCGCATCGCCGACATTGATATTGCTCTTGTCGACGCTTTTATGCACGGCCACTTGCGGGCTGAGGATGGTGGTGGTGGTCTGGCAGGAAGCTGCCTGCGCGCAGGCGGGATTATCGGGGCCGCTCGGCAAGACTTTGTTGCCCAGGCTGCCGCCGGCCGTGCCCCTGGCTGTAATGACGATGCTGCGGCTGCCATTCACGGCAGCCAGCTGGCCTGCCGCGACGGTACACGCTTGCGCGCTGTTGGCCAGCCAGCTGGCCAGTGGCGGACAGCTCACGCCGGCGCCTGGCGTGACGGACAGCACGACCACGTTGGCGGGCAGGATATCCGTCAGGGTGACCAGGCCCAGGTTGGCCAGGCTGCCCGTATTCGTGGCGTTGATGCTCCAGGTAATCGTCTCGCCCACGTTGGCCGTCGTCTTGTCGGCCAGTTTCGTCACGCGGATGATGGGACCGGGCACGGTGGCCATGGCCGTATTCGGCAAGTGGTTTGCCACCTCCACCGAGGTGGTGGCGATGCTCGACGTCACCATCGACAGGTTGTCGGCCGGCTGCGTGTAACTGACGTTGAAACTGGTGCTCTGGCCATACACCAGGCCCACGGGCAAGCCGCTGAGGGTCACGACGCCCGTGGCGGGATTGTAGCTGCCCACGGCGCCCGTCAAGGTGACGTTGCTCAAGCCCGGCGTCAGCTGCAGGGTGTACGTCACGCCTTCGGCCGGGCCCGGTCCCACATTGGCGTAGGTGACGGTGCCGGAAATCGTGTCGCCCGCCAGGGTATTCGGCGGGAAATTGTTCAGGGTGGTGGTGACGTCGACCAGCAGCTTGACCACCGTGGTGGTGGTGCCGCAATCGCCGGGCAGCACGCAGGCAGGGTTGTCCGGCCCCGATGGCAGCACGCTGTTGACGGCGGCGCCAGCCAGGGTGGCCGTGGCGCTGACGATGACCTTCGCCGAGGCGCCGGGGGCCAGGCCAGACGGCACGCTGCACGTCAGGTTCTGGCCCGCCACGGGCGCGCAGGTGGCGGGCGCCTGCGGGCTGACGACGATGTTCGCCAGGCCGGCCGGCAAGGTGTCGGCCAGGGTGACGGCGCCCGTGCTGGCGCCCGTACCGCTATTGCTCACCGTCAAGGTCCATGTGAGCGTGTCGCCCACGTTGACGCTGACCTTGTCGACGCTCTTCTTCACCGCCACGTTCGGGCTGGTAACGGTGGTGGTGGCCAGGCACTGGGCCGGCGTGGCGCACGCGGGATTGTCGATGCCGCTCGGCACGAGGCTGTTGGCGACGCTGCCGGGCGCATTCGCCACGGCCTTGATGAGCACTGTTGCCTGCATGCCACTGCCCAGCCCTGGCGGCACGGTACACGTCAGCGTGGTGCCCACAGGCACGCCGCAACTGGCCGGCGCCACGGGCAATATCTGCAGCGCGCCCACGTTGGCGGGCAAGCTGTCCGTCAGGGTAATCGGGCCATTCGTGGGGCCGCTGCCGCTGTTGACGGCTTTCAGGGTCCAGGTGATGGTGTCGCCGAAGTTGACGGTGGTCTTGTCGACGCCTTTCGTCACGGCCACGCTGGGGCTGGTCACCGTGCTGGTGGTGGCGCAGTCGGCGGGCGTGGCGCAGGCAGGGTTGTCGGCGCCAGTCGGCACGATGCTGTTGTTGTAGGTACCCGCCGCCGCAGGCTGGGCCGTGACGCTGAAGCCGCCGACGCCGCCATTCGCTGCCAGGCCGGCCGGCACCGTGCAGGTGAGGATATTACCCACTGGTATGGCGCACGTGGTCGGCAAGATCGGCGTGATCACCAGGCCGGTCAGGTTGGCCGGCAAGGTATCGGTCAGGGTGATGGGCGCGGTGCTCACGCCATCGCCGCTATTCGTCGCCGTGACGCTCCAGGTCAGGCTGGCGCCGATATTGATGCTGGCATGGTCGACAGTTTTCTTCAGCGTCACCTTGGGGCTGGTGATCGAGGTGACCGTGCGGCAGTTTTCCGCCGTGGCGCAGGCAGGATTGTCTGGTCCGTTCGGCATGATGCGGTTCGCCAGGCTGCCGCCCGCCGTGGCGTGCGCGGTGATCGTGACGCTGCGGCTGCCGTTGAGGGCCGCCAGCTGGCCGGCGGCGATGGTGCAGGTCTGGGTGCTCGACGCCACCCAGCTGGCCAGCGGCGGGCACGTCACGCCCGGCGCCGCCGTCACGCTCGTCACCACCAGCTTGGGCGGCAACAAATCGGCCAGAGAAACCAGGCCTTGGTTGGCGATATTGCCCGTATTGCTGGCCGTGATCGTCCACGTGATGTTCTCGCCCACGTTGGCCGTCAGCTTGTCGGCCACCTTGGTGACACGCACGTTCGGCCCCGGCACCATCACGGTGGCCGTATTCGGCAAGTCATTGGCCACTTCGACCGAGGTGGTGGCGATCACGCTGGTGACGAACGAGCTGTTCGAGGCGGGCTGCGTATAGCTGAGATTAAAGGTGACGCCCTGCCCGGCCGCCAGATTCGGTGGCAAGCCCGACAGGACGATGAAGCCCGTGCCCGCGTTGTACACGCCCGTCACGCCGGTGACGGACACGCCCGTCAAGCCTGGCGGCAACTGCAGCGTGTACGTCAGGTTCTCGGCCGTGCCCGGTCCCATGTTGCGGTAGGTGACGTTGCCGCTGATGGCATCGCCCGCGTTCGTCGAACCGGGAAAGCCGTTCAGGGTGGTGGTCACGTCCACCAGCGCCTTGCTGACGACAGTGCTGGTCTGGCAAGCGGCCAGCGTGGCGCAGCTGGCGCCATTGCCGCCGGACGGCGCCACGCTGTTGACGAAATTGCCGGCCGCCGTCGGCACGCCAGTGATGCTGACCTGGGCGCTGGCGCCCGGCGCCAGGCCGGCCGGCACGGTGCACGTGAAGGTAGTGCCGGCCACTGGCCCGCAAGTGGCGGGCGCCGTGGGCGTGACGACGATGCTGGCCAGGTTGGCCGGCAGGGTATCGGTGAGGGTCAGGGCCGCCGTGGTGGCGCCCGTGCCGGCATTGTTCGCCGTCAAGGTCCACTGCACGCTGTCGCCGATGAAGGCGCTGCTCTTGTCGACGCTTTTTTGCACGCGCACGAGCGGGCTGACAATGCCCAGCGTGTCGCTGTCCACGTTATTCGCGGGGATGGGGTCCAGCGTGGTGGCGCCGGCCGTGGTAGTGATCGTCAAGCTGCCGCTGGCGGGCAGGTTGAAGGTGGAACTGCAATTGATGCGCGAGCCGGGAATGAAGGGCGACACGGGTGCGCTGCAGCTGGCCGTGGCGCCGGCTGGCAAGCCGCTCATCACGCAGGTGGGCGCGGCCGCGTTGTCGGGACCGTTATTCGTGCACACGCCCGTCACCGTCACGGGGGCACCGGCATCGTAGGGACCGGCTGGCACCGTGGTGACGGCTTGCATGTCCGCCTGCAGGCGGCGGTTGCTGATGGTACACGTGACGGGCGCCTCGGGCATGCTGAAGTTGCCCGCGTTGGCCGCGCCCGATCCGATGACGGCGGCCGTATCCGTGCGCGCGCAACTGTAGCTGCTCTGGTACTGCGCCAGGATGGTGGCCGTGCCCGCGCTTTCCGCAAACGTTGCGAGGTTGCCCACGCGCACCACGGCGCTGGCAGTGGCGCCGTTGCCGCCCTGCGCGCCGGCCGTGCCATTGGCATTCATGATGAACAGGCCGCTGTCGCTGGCGGGCGCCAGTACCTTGAGCACCGTCAAGGTATTCGTCCTGACCGTGGCCGTGGTGCTGCTGCTGTTGTTGCTGAGATCGCTATCCGTTTCATTGGGCGAGACGGTCACATTCGCCGTATTTACGATGCTGGCGGCGTCGCCCGGCGTGGCCGTGATCGTCACCGTCAGGTAAGAACCCGTGGTGGGGTCGCTGACGGCTGCATTCACGGGCAGGTTGCCCATGGTAATACCGACGCTGTTGCTGCCCGAACCCGAGGTTTTCGTGCCGCAGGAAGCGCTGCCGCTGGCGGCACAAGTCCAGCTGACGTTACTCAAGCTGGCTGGCAACACATCGTTGAAGGTGGCACCCGTGCTGAGGGCCGGGCCGCGGTTCCACACTTTCATGGTATAGCTCATTGGCTTGCCGACGGAAAACTGCGCCGGCCCCACCTTGCCGACGGCCAGGTCGGTCTTGCTATTGGTGCAACTGGCATAGGAACTGGCCAGGCTGGGGTCGCGCAATTGCGCCGCAGGAATAATTTCCGTCACATTGTCTGGACGCGTCCAGCGCAGGTGCAAATAGTTGATGCCGCCCACGTTATTCCACAGGACGCGGGCCAGATAACAGCCACCGGGCGTGGCGCTATTGAAATTGCCGGCCAAATTCTGGAAATCCGTTTCATTATTCGAATATTCGGCCACGCTGCCCACAGCCACGTTGTACACGGAATTGCGGTAATTGGTCGAATACTGGGTCGAGAAATCGACCTTCACGTCGTCGTCGTGCGAGACGCTGAATTTGTAGTTTCCCGCCTGCGGAAACACCACCAGCGTGTACATCACGCGACCCATGATCCAGGCCCGGCAGGCAGCCGACGTTTGCTGCGTGTCGAGGTTGCATAACTGCGCGGGATTGGCGGCCGTGCCATTGGCCCAGTCCAGCTGCGCCGAGGTGCCCGTGCGCGCCGCGTTGGCGGCGGGATTGGCGGCCAGCGCCGCCAGACTGGCGAGCCGGCCAGTGCTGCCCGCGTTGAAGCCATTGTTGTAATTGGGCGCGGGCGGATTGGCCGGCACCCGCGAGATGCCCCGGTAATCCTCCCACAGCACCTGTGCAGTGGCAGGCGCGGCGGCACCCAGCAGCAGGGAAGCGAGCGCCAGCGGCACAACATGACACTTGGAAAGATGGGGTAGGCGGACGCGGCCGACAACCGCGGCCAGCATCCCCATGTAGCGCCCGGCGGACGAAAAAGCTGCATGGCGGCCGGAGCGGCCTGCCGTTTCCTGTAGTGTTTTGATCATGTTGTTCGCTAAGAAATGTACTGCTGCAAGGTGCAGACTAATATGAGAATGACATTTATTTGTCATGATTATATGGACAAGTAACAGTTCAAGCGTACGACAACAGTGGTTTTTTTATTCCCAACAAAGAAATTAAATTATCTCGTTGATATTTCGCAACACATTGATCAAATTAATCGTGCAGTCACGCTGATATTCTATTTTCTGCCGCATACTGACTAGCTCGACATTATCTTTAAATTATCATTTACATAATGATGAAAGACTATCAAACGCATAGTTTGTTTTCTAAAAGAAATTATTAATTCTGATTGTCACTATTTATTTCAATACACACTTCCCTTCCATAACCAGCATTCCATAATTCGATCTTGCGTTGCAGCATAGTCATTTTCCAGCGCCTGCTTTAATACCAACTCACTGCATTCACGTCTGCTGCCCTGCAAGACAGGGCATGTGGCAAGACGAATTGGTCTTGCAAAAAGGCGCACACGCGATCCGCCTATCGCGCCGGTGCCCGGATCGCTTACTATCGCCCCATCGCGCCCTGCGCCACCACCGTTGCCATCCCTTTGCCAGGAGTCCTCATTGATGCCACATGTCCACCGCCGCGCGCTGCTGGCCTGCGCCTGCACCTTGTTCGCGGCCTGCACCCCGTTCGCCCCGCCGCCCGCCGCCTCGCTGCCAGCCGCGCCAGTGGCGGCGCCAGCCATGCAGGCGCCGCTGTGGCAGCAGCCGGGCGTGCATGTCTTGCACATCGCCCCGCAGGAATCCCTGCTGACCATCACCGTGCGGCGCGGCGGCGCGCTGGCGCGGTTGGGGCATGACCACGTGATCGCCAGCCGCACCTTGCAGGGCGTAGTGGCGCCCGCACTGGGGCGCGCGCAATTCCAGTTCCGGCTGGATGAGATGAGTGTGGATGAGGAAAGCTTGCGCCAGGCGGCCGGACTGACGACGACGCCGTCGGCGGACGCCATTGCCGGCACGCGCCACAACATGCTGCTGCGCGTGCTCGAGGCCGAGCGTTATCCGTGGGTGCGTATCGAGGCCTTGCGCGCCGGCAATGGCGAGGTGCTCAACGCCAATATCACCGTGCATGGCGTGACGCGCACGCTGCAGCTGCCGGTGCAGATAGCGCTAGCGGCCGATGGGCGCGTCCTGCAGGCCAGCGGCAGCCTGCTGTTAAAACAGAGCGACTTCGGCATCGTGCCCTTCGCCGTCCTGGGCGGCGCCATGGCAGTACAGGATCAGATGGAACTGGCGTTTCGCATTACCGCCCGGCAAGACATCAGCGCGCCAGGATCAGGCGCAAGCCCAGGCCGATGAAGATGGTGCCGGCCACCCGGTCCAGCCACAGGCCGGCGCGCGGGCGGCGGTTGAGCCACAGGCCGACGGCGCCAGAAAAATAGCCGAGCAAGCCGAACAGCACGCAAGCCTGCGCCGTAAACACCAGACCCAGCTGCGCCGTCTGCCAGCTGGCGTTGCCCTGGCCCGCGACGATGAACTGCGGCAGGAACGAGAGAAAAAACAGCACGACTTTCGGATTGATACTGTTGGCAAGCAAACCCTTGCCGAACAGGTGCAGCAGCGTTTCGTCCGGCAAGGCCGCCGCGCCATCGACTCTGGCGCCGCCACGGCTGCGCAAGGCGCCGATGCCCAGCCACACCAGGTACAGGCCGCCGGCCACTTTCAGCGCGGTAAATGCGGTGGGCGAGGCGGCCAGCAAGGCCGACACGCCGATGGTCGCCAGCACCGTGTGCGTGAGGCAGCCAAGGGCGCAGCCCAGGCCGAACGCCATGCCCTGGCGGCGCCCGCGCGACATGCCCACGCCCAGCACCATCAGGTTGTCGGGGCCGGGACTGGCGGTAATGAGGACGGCGGCGGCCAGGAAGGCCAAGAGCTGGTCGGGACTGAGCATGGAGGACTCGCAGGCAAAGGCGCCATGATACCGGAGCGGGGCCATGCCGGCAGGACATGAATACCCGTGTGCCACCGAGAGTCGATTAAAATGAGTACTCCAAAGCAAACGGCGTTGCCGCCAATTCCCGCGCGACCATCACCACACTCATCGATGCCAGTTCACCCGCCCCCATCCCGCCACAGCGCTTCCTGCTCCCGCGTCAGCGCCTGGCTATGCGGCTGGCCGCTTGTGTTCGGCCTGCTGTTCGGCTTGCTGGGCTTGGCGGGCGCGGCGCAGGCAGCCACATTGGCCCTGAGCAAGCAAGGCATCCAGCACCTGGGCAGCGGCGGGCAACTGTTTTTCGCCGGAAATGAAGCCGCGCCTGCCGATGGCGCCGCCCTGCCCGCCTGGCTGGCGCGCCAGCGCCCGGCCGACCAGGTCGACCTGTTCGGCGGCGCCTACTGGCTGCATGCGCAGGTGCGCAACGACAGCAACGTGGCGGCCTGGGTCCTCGACCCGAACGACACCCTGATCGACCTGGTCGACCTCTACGTGTATGGCCCCGGGCCACACGCGGCGCCACACACCTTGCTGACGGGCTACCAGCGCCCGCACGAATATTTACTGCACTACGGCAGGAACGTGCAGCTGGCGCCGGGCGCCACGTATGACATCCTGATCCGCTTTTCCAGCCCCTACTACGCGCGCGCGCCCCTGTTCGGCGTGACGACGCAGCAGGACTACCGCAAGCTGGTGGCAAAGGAAAATTTCCTGATGGTCGCTTCCATCGGCGCCCTGCTGGCGCTGGGCCTGTTCAATTTCTTCATCTTTTCCATCACCCTGGAAAAAGCCTCGGCCTATTACGCGCTGTACGTGCTGACGTATGGCCTGGCCTGGGCCATGACCTTCCACGTCTTTGCCGACCTGTTTGACTGGCACCTGCTGCAGCTGCATTACGTGCCGTTTTTCCTGCTGCCCGTCTTCAGCACCCTGTTCTACACGCATTTCCTGCGCCTGCGCGACTACTCGCCCCTGCTGTACCGCATCAGCAAGGTCAACCTGGTGCTGCCCCTGCTGCTCTTGCCCAGCTGCTTCTTCGCCCTGTCGTATGCGCACACCCTGGCCACCATCGCCATCAGCATCTGGATGCTGCTGGCGCTCATCTGCGGCATCGTCGTCTGGTGCCGCGGCTACCAGCCGGCGCGCTTCTTCGTGCTGGCCTTCGTCGCCCTGATGCTGCCCGGCTTTCTGATCCTGCCGGCCAACCTGGGCCTGATGCCGGCCATGGTGGCCAACGCCCAGCTGGTAACCTTGCTCGGCGGCACGCTCGACGGCTTGCTGCTGGCCTTTGCCCTGGCCGACCAGATCCGCCTGCTGCGCAACAATCTGGAACAGCGCGTGCAGGAACGGACCCTGGCGCTGACCCTCAGCAACGACGCCCTGCTGAAGGCCAAGGAGCACGCGGAAGTGGTCAGCCGCCACCGCATCGATTTTCTGTCCGCCATGAGCCACGACATCCGCACCCCGCTGGCCGGCGTGATCGGCATGCTGAAATTCGCCCTGCGCGACCAGTCCGTCAAAGGCCGCACGCAGGAATACCTGCGCATTGGCCTGCATAATGGCGTCTCGCTCTTGACCATTCTCAATGACATCCTCGATTTCTCGAAGATCGACGCGGGCAAGCTGACCCTGGAAACCGTGGACTTCGACTTGCTGGCGCTGATCGGCGACGCGGCCGGCATCGTGCAGGGCCAGGCCGACGCGAAGAGCCTGCTGCTGCGCCGCGAACTGGCGCTGGACCTGCCGCGCTACGTGCGCGCCGATCCCACGCGCCTGCGGCAAATCCTCATCAACCTGCTGGGGAACGCACTGAAATTCACGGCGAATGGCGAAGTGCTGCTGGAAGTGCGGCGCGCCCGCACGCCGCCGCGCCGCGATGACCGCAGCGACATCGAATTCATCATCAGCGATACGGGCCCCGGCATCGACGCGGACACCTTGCCACGCCTGTTCCAGAAATTCGAGCAGGCCGACCATTCCACCACGCGCCGCTACGGCGGCACGGGCCTGGGCCTGGCCATCTGCAAGGAACTGGTCGAACTGATGCAAGGCACGATCGGCGTGGAAAGCCGGGTCGGCATCGGTTCGCGCTTCCATTTCACCTTGCCGCTGCAGGACGGCAGCGCGCCGGCGGCCGACGCGCTCCGGCCAACGCGCCACGCGCGCCACGCCTGCCGCCTGCGCATTCTGTGCGCCGAAGACGTGCGCACCAACCAGATCATCATCGGCACCCTGCTCGAAGGCATGGGACATGACGTGACCATCGTGGAAAACGGCGAGCAGGCGCTGCACGCGCTGGGCACGGGTTCCTACGACTGCGTGCTGATGGATGGCCGCATGCCGCTGATGGATGGCGAACAGGCCACGCGCCTGATCCGCGACGGCGGCAATGGCCGATTCCCCATTCCCGACGCGCACATCCCCATCCTCGCGCTGACGGCCAACGCCAGCGAACATGACCGGCAACGCTACTTGGCGGCCGGCATGGACGACTTCCTCAGCAAGCCCGTCGACGAAGCGCTGTTGTTCAGGAAAATCGACGCCATCATCGATCTGCTGCTGGCACGCGGCCACGCACTGCCGCCAGCCATGCCCACCGCGGACGACACGCTGGCGCGCCAGTTCGGCCTGGACGACGCCAGCACCCCGGCGCAGGCGGAAACACCGACGCCGGCCGATCCCATGACGGCGCCCGTGCACATCCTGCCGCTGGCAGGCCTGTCGCCGCAGCACTTGCAGCGCATCGCGCAAGCGTTTTTGATGGAAGCGCCGCGGCGCCTGGACCTGGCATGCCACGCCGTGCGCGATGGTAACGCCAGCGCGGCCGCGGCCGCCTTCCACGCCTTGAAAGGCAGCGCCGGCTACCTGAGCCGCCCCACCCTGCACAGCCTGTGCCACCAGATGGAGGCCCTGGCCTCGAATGGCCAGCTCGATAATGTGGAGCCATTCCTGCCGCAGTTGCAGGCGGCACTCGATGTGGCGCGCAGGGATCTGGAAGATCAGCCCGCTGGCTGAGGTATCTGGCCATGGCCGCCGCTCTGGAACTGGTGCAGCTCGACGGGCACGCCCGCGCGGTCTGGAAGGGCGCGGCCACCCCGCCGCCTTCCTTGCCCGCCTCGATATGCGCATAGCCGCCGCCGCAAATCAGCAGGATGGCCGTGCCGTTCGGACGCGCCGGGCGGTGCACGAACAGGTAAGGCTGATCGACCTGCGTGATGGAGCCTTTGGCGCTGTCGCGCTGCGGCCCGGCCGGTGCGGCACCCGCGTGCAGGTGGACAAGGACAAGACACAGCAGCATCAAGCGTTGCATGGGCAAGCTCGCGCAGGGAACAATGACACGCCATGATAAGCAAATCGCTAGAAATCCGTCTCGCCCTGGATCACGGCCGGATAACCCGTCATGGCACGCGAAGTCTGCATGCCCGCCATCACGGCCGCCTCCACGCAGCCCGCATTCAGGCCCGTCTTGATCCAGTCGCCCGTGAGGAACAGGTTACTGAAGCCCGACTGGTCGGTGGCCAGCCGGTACTGCGTGCTGCCCACCACCGACATCACGTAGCGCTCGGACGGGTCGACGTTGGCGCGCCAGTACTGGCTGTCGAAGCGCGCCGGCCCCGTGCCAGCCTTCGCATCGACCAGCCATTGCCACGGGAACGCGCCCGGCGCGCCCGCCTCGGACCACAGCGCGCCGATTTCCTGCTCCAGTTGGTGCAGCGCGCCCTGCTTCGCCTTGGCCGCACAGCGGGCGGGAAAGCCCGTGTCCGTGACGGGCGGGTAACTATCGACGGGGAAAGCGCTGCAAAAGTAGGATACATTCTTTGGCGCCAGCCCCGCCGGCCAGTCCTCGTGCGCCAGCAACTGGTCCATCGGCGCCCACGTATCGTACGGCTCCGTGAAGGCCGACAGCACCGGTTGCTGGCCCTTCGGCTGCGTGGTCCAGCCGATCTGCGCCAGGCTTTTGTTCAACCACACCTGGTAAGCCTGCGTGGCCACGGTTTTCACCTTCTCGGCCGCCAGTTGCAGGGCCGGGCTTTGCGCCAGCAGTTGCGGGCATAAAGCCTGCAGCGAGCCGATGGAAATGCCGAACACCACCTTGTCGAAATCCACGCCCTTCTTCAATACCGTGGCGGGCAGCTGCCGGCCGAACGCCTGCCGATACTGCTGCGGCCAGTCGCTCCAGTACGATTCCAGGTTGACTTCCTGCTCTTGCAGCAGCGCCGCCTGGGCCGGTTCGATCTGCGCGTAATCGGGCGCGCTGGGCCAGCAAGCGAGGCCTTTGACATCCACCAGCGGCGCGTAGCCGGCGGCAGGGTCCTTCAATTGCACCTGCTGCGTGATGCGGATGCTGCCGATGTCGCCCGCGCCCGGCACCAGTTCTTCCACGCGCTGGAAGAATTTGAATTCCACGCCCCTTTTTTTCAGCACTTCGTACATCGGCGTAAAAATCGTGTCGCCCATGCCGGCCTGCATCTTGAACATGATGCCGCCCTTGTAGGCCAGGCCGATGCGCGCCATCGCCCGCAAGAGCGTTCCCGCCTCGATATTAGGTTTCCCAAAATCGCCGCCCTCGTAGGCAAACACCAGGTCGTAAAAACCCCGCACGGGCGCCGAATTGACGCTGAACTGCTCGTCGCCGCCATGTTTTTTCAGCCAGGCGCGGAAATCGATGTCGTTGATGACGTCAAAGCCATTCTTGAATACGCCATCCTCGAACATGCCCTTCATCACCGTGATGCCCAGGTCCAGACAGGTGAACAGGCGGCGCAATTCATCGTCGCCATCGATCAGCGCGCGGTAGCGCAGGCGCAGCCACGCGCGGATGCCGTTCAGGGTGCTGGCCAGCAGCTGATGGCGCGCCTGGTCGTGGCGCGTGGAGTCCGGCGCCAGGTCGGCCACCAGCGCTGCCAGCGCGCCCACGGACAGGCCCACGTCGAGGCCCAGCTCATCGGCCTGCCCCACCACTTCGTCGGCCAGGCGGCGCAGCCAGCCCGGCCACACGCCCTCGCCTTGCGACGCGCTGGCGCTGGCACTGGCACGCTCTATGCGCGCGTCGGCGTCCGCCACCTCGCGTATCTGGCGTATCCACTGCTCGATCCAGCCCACCATGGCGATGGCCATCTGCCACAGGGTGATGTCTTCGCCGCCCTCGCCCGGTTCGCCCGGCAAGGTGGGAAAGACGATGGACCAGTTGCGCCACTGGCCCTTGACGTCTTCCGACAGGGCCACGTAATCGTGCTGCTTGAAGGCGTCGCGCCAGGTGGCCAGCGGGGCGCCGGGCGGACGCTCCAGGCTGGCGTACGCTTCCTTGATCATCTTGAAGGCGTTCGCATAAAAACCGAACCAGATGTGCAGACCGTGTTCCTCGATACGCTGGCCCACTTGCGCATTGCGCCCGCTGGCGCCCTTGCCACCCAGGCGCCAGCCCAGCTGGTAGACGGTGATGGCATGCTGGTTTTGCCAGCCCGGCTGGTTCGTCAGATAATACGCGGCCGTCATGGCCGCCACGCCGCCGCCCAGGATGGCGATCTTTTCCGGCGCAATCTGCGAGTTGTCGACCAATTCCTCGCCCGGCATGGCCGTGAAGTCGAAGTTCACGTTGAACGGCAAGATCGCCGCCTGCGGTCCCAGCTGCAAGCCCAGGGTCTGGTCCAGCGGAAAGCTGTCGAAGGCGTGCAAGGTGCATTCATACTCGTAACCCAGCAGGCGCGCGCTGTGCAGGTGGTTGATCTCGGCCGGCGCGGCCACCAGGGCCTGGTACACGGCTTTCACGCCCGCGCTGTCGGGGAACTGCTTGAGGAAGATCTGGTCGATGCGGGGCTTGCGCAGCAAGGACAGAATATCGGCCCAGCCGGCCTGGTCCATGTCGAAGAAATCCGGGATGGAGAGGAAAATCTTGAACGCTTGCTCGATCAGTTCGAGGAAGCTGTTGACGGGCTTATGCTGCCCCGTCTGCACAGTGGCATTGACTTCCAGCAGCGGGTGCAGCGCCAGTTTGGTTTCCGGCGAAAAATGCTGGAAACCCTTGGCGGCCACGGAACAGCGCAGCGGCTCGCTGCCGGCAGCGGGAATCTCGTAGTCGCACAGGTATTTCGGATAGCCGAACAGTTCACGCCCGTTGATCAGGGCCATGGCGTCATCAACAAAAATATGGCACGGATACCAATAGATATGCGCGAGCTTGCCCTGCGCATCCATCTCGCCGACCATGATCCAGGTGACGATGTCCACTTCCGTGATCCAGCCCTTGGCCTGGTCGACAGGGTTCGCCGAATCCGCATGGTTGACGCGCGTAAACGTCAGCATCACGTACGGCGACAGGGCTTTCAGGGTCAGCTTGCGGCCCGCCACCTGGTTCAAAGTGGTATTCACGGTCGCTTGCAATTTCGCCAGGTCGCCCCTGACGAAATAGCCGTACATTTCCGACTGTTTCAATTGCAGCGGCGAGTGCATCATCACCGAACCGCCCTGATAGATATACGAAGGTCTTGCCGAAGGTTGCGCCGTCATTGCCCTGTCCCCTTTAAGTTTCATTCAAACAAGATTGCTACAGTGTATGAGAAAGATCAATGAATGATATGAAATAAATTAAAGGATTTGCCAATATGCATAGCTTAGGTTCCATCCCGGCAGGAAGCTGCTTGCGCACGGCGGCGGGGGCAAGCCCACGCCATCGGGTGTACGATGAAACATCCTGACCGTTCCGAGCACCCTGCCATGGCAATGATTACCACCGACTACGTATCCACCTATTCAGGCAACCGTTTTTATCCCTTGCGCCCGCATATCGACAAGGTCGCCATCGAAGACATTGCCCACGGCCTGGCTTACCAGTGCCGTTTCAATGGTCAGACGCAAGTGTTTTACTCGGTCGCCCAGCACAGCCTGATCGTCGCCGAACTGGTGCCGCCCCATTTGCGCCTGGCCGCCCTGCTGCACGACGCGGCAGAAGCCTACCTGGGCGATATGGTGAAACCCCTGAAAGTGCTGTTGCCGGAATTTGCCGTGCTGGAAGACAAGGTCAGCGTCATCATCGCCGCCACCTATGGCCTGGATTATTCCGATTACGCGCCCATCAAGCGGGCCGACCTGATCGCACTGGCCACGGAAAAGCGCGATCTGATGCCCCACTCGGCCGAGCGCTGGGCTTACCTTGACGGCATCGCCCCCTTGCCCGGTATAATCGAGGCCATGGGTCCGGCCGAAGCCAAGCAGCGCTTCCTGCATGCCTTCACCCAGCTGGGCGGACTTGAGCTTGCGGCGTGAAAGCCTCTTCTCCTGCCGCGCGAACGGGCGCTAAGCCCCGGTTTTTGCACGGCTTTTTTAGATATCCACAGCAACTGTGGATAAAGTTGTTGATAAGCCCCTCTTGACAAGCCGCAACACCAGTATTGATGCGGGTTTCAACAATTTGCTGATTTCACAGGCATTTTTTTACCCCAATGAAATCAATGACTTAGAATCATGATTTTGCGCTAGCGCAAAGTTACTCGACCACCATGAAAATATATTTTGCTGTGCGTAAGTAATCCTGCTCCAGGCTGTCTTGCCTGAACAGCATTGTTTTGACAAACCCCGCAGACTGGCATAGTGTGGAGTGAGCGAGCACGATCAACGGTGGATAAATGCATGAATATGGATAGCGATAGCGCCGCCAAGGGGGCGGACGAACCCGACTGGCTGGTCGACGAGCCACCCGGGCGGGCAGACGTGGAGGCAGAGTCTGCCAACGCGGCGCCATGGCGCGTGCTGATTGTCGATGATGATGTCGATGTGCACGTGGTGACCAAGTTCGCCCTCAGCCAGGCCAGTTTCCAGGGCCGCAGGCTGAGCTTTCTGCACGCCTATTCGGGCGCCGAGGCGCTCAGCCTGCTGCGCAACACGCCCGATATCGCCGTGGTGCTGCTCGATGTCATCATGGAAACCCAGGATGCGGGACTGCAAGTGGCGCGCCAGGTCCGCGAAGACCTGCACAACAGTGCCGTGCGCATCATCCTGCGCACGGGCCAGCCCGGCCAGGCGCTGGAACACCGCATCATCATCGACTACGATATCAACGATTTCTGGTGCAAGACCGACCTGACCACGCGCAAGTTGTTTACCACCGTGATCGCCTCGTTGCGCACCTACGCCACCTTGCGCGAAGCGCAGCAACAAGTCGCCGAGCTCGCCGCCGCCCTGGCCCACTGCGGCGACGCGCCAGCGGAACCGGCCGACGACACGCCCTGAACCGCCGCCGCTACTTTTAGTCATAAAAACAAGAGCACTGGATAGGCATACAGGCTTGTGCAGGGTCCCATTTTGGCCTGCCGCAACGCTGCATTTGCTGCGCCGATCCGGCGTCATTATCTAAGTGGCGGATTGTTAAGCGCTTTTTCAGATATCCACACGGACTGTGGATATCTTTGTGGATAAGGACCTATTGACAGGCCTCAAAGCCACAGCCCGTGCGGCTTTCAATAAACTGCTCAATCAAACAGCAAAAATAAAACCCATTAAAATCAAGCACTTAAAAAGTCACGCATAATCACAAGAAAATTATTTCGTCAATTTCGCTAACCCATCATTTGTGCATAACTGAGCCGTAATGATCAATCCGACAACGCCGGACTGCGGCTGCCAGCAACACAGTTGCCGTGCGGATACTCAGTGCACGGTCTGGCGGCGCTGCTCCGGGTGCAGCAGCACGCGCTCGATCAATTCGGGGGCGACATTGTATGACTTCAGGTACTCCAGTGCGCACAAGGTACTGAAGGCAGCCTGCACGGCGATGCCCAGGTTGACGATATCGGACATCTTCTGATCGAGACGGGCATGCAGCATCACGGTTTTGACGGGCATATGCAGCGTTTCTGTGGAATTAGGCATGATGAACAACTCCTGCGAAGGGGGAAGGAGGGGCGGAGACGGCATACCGGTGCGAACTGCGCCAGCGCGGACAGGGACAGCGGTCATGTTGACGATAAAGTATTGCTGATAAACTCTCGATGTCAATGGCAGGGAAACATGAGCCACGGTTTTTTTCTTGCAGGCACAACTGGAGCCGAAAGCGATGGACAAGCGCAATCGGCCACGGCGATAATCAGCCATGCCCTCACCCCCCCTTTCCGCGCCCCCGCCCGACCTGCCCCGCCCGCAACCCGCCTCGCTGGCCGACCTGTTCTTCTCGTTCACCTGGCTGGCCTTGCAGGGATTCGGCGGCGTGCTGGCCGTGATCCAGCGCGAGATGGTCGAGCGCAAGCGTTGGCTGACGCAAGAGGAATTCCTGGAAGACTGGGCCGTGGCGCAAATCATGCCCGGGCCGAATGTCGTCAACCTGTCCCTGATGGTGGGCGGGCGCTATTTCGGTTTGCAAGGCGCGCTGACGGCGCTGGCCGGCATGCTGGCCGTGCCCCTCCTCATCGTGCTCGTGCTGGGCGTGCTGTACACGCGCTTTGGCGACAATGCGCAGATGGCGGGTGCCTTGCGCGGTATGGCGGCCGTCTCGGCCGGCATGATTGCCGCCACGGGCGTGAAACTGGCTGCCGCGCTGGGCAAGCATCCGCTGCCCCTGTGGCTGACCCTGCCCCTGGTCGTGCTGGGCGTGCTGATGGTGGCGATCTTCCGCTGGCCCCTGCTGTACATCCTGCTGGGCCTGGGCGGCATAGCCTGCCTGCTGACCTATCGAAAGCTGTCGTCATGAATCCGCCCTTGCAACTGGTGTTGAGCGCTGGCGACTGGCTGAACCTGTTCGGCCACTACCTGATGCTGTCGCTGATGTCGATCGGCGGCGCCATTTCCACCACCTCCGAAATGCACCGCTTCCTCGTGGAACAGCATGGCTGGCTGACACAGGCGCAATTCAATGAGTCAATCGCCATCGCCCAGGCCGCACCCGGACCGAACGTGCTGTTCGTCGCCCTGATGGGCTGGAACGTGGGCATGAATGCGGGCAGCTACACGGCCGCCTACCTCGGCGTGTTCATTACGATGGTGGGCATCATGCTGCCCAGCACCACCTTCACCTACGTGGCAGCCCAGTGGGGCTACCGCAACCGCAACCTGCGCCCCGTGCGCGCCTTCAAGCAAGGCATGGCGCCCATCGTCGTCGCCCTGCTGATTTCCACCGGCATGATACTGGGCGGTGCCAATCACGACATCCGCACGGACTGGCCCCTGTGGAGCCTGTCCATCGTGGCCGGCCTGATCATCTGGCGCACGAAGCTCCATTTATTGTGGCTGCTGGCGGCCGGCGCCGTGCTGGGCTGGCTGCAACTCGTGTAAGCCTACACGGCCAGGTGGCGCTTCACCTCGTCGCTATCCATCTGTGCAGCCGGTCCGCTGGCGACGACACTGCCGCGCGACAGCACGATGAATTCGTCGGCCAGCTCACGCGCGAAGTCGAAATACTGTTCGCACAGCACGATGGCCATGTCGCCGCGCTGCTTTAACAGCGCAATGACGCGGCCGATATCCTTGATGACGGATGGCTGGATGCCTTCCGTCGGTTCGTCGAAAATGATCAGCTGCGGCTCGGCCAGCAGGGCGCGGGCGATGGCCAGCTGCTGCTGTTGCCCGCCGGACAGATCGCCGCCGCGCCGCTGCAGCATCTCTTTTAATACCGGAAACAATTCATACACGTGGGGGTCGATGCGTGTAGCCTGCCTGCCCGTCTTGACTGCCATGCCCATCAGCAAGTTTTCCTCGACCGTCAGGCGCGCAAAGATGTCGCGTCCCTGCGGCACATACGCCATGCCCAGCTTTGCCCGCGCATGCGGCGCCACCCTGGTGATATCGCGGCCATCGAGCACGACCTGGCCCTGCGCCACGGGCAGCACGCCCATCAGGCATTTCAAGAGCGTCGTCTTGCCCACGCCATTCCTGCCCAGCAAGGCCAGGCATTCGCCCTTGCGCGCCGACAGGTTGATGCCGCGCAGGGTATGCGAAGAACCATAGTATTGATTTAATTGTTGCACTTCAAGCATGATTACCTTCCCAGATAGACTTCGATCACGCGCTCGTCGGCCTGCACCTCGTCCATGCGCCCCTGCGCCAGCACGGCACCTTCATGCAGCACGGTGACGATGCCTTGCTGGGCAATGTCCGTGACGAAACCCATGTCGTGCTCGACCACCATGATGGAATGCTTGCCGCGCAATTCATTGAGGAGCTCCGCCGTGCGCGCCGTTTCCGCATCCGACATGCCTGCCACCGGTTCATCCAGCAAGATCAGCTGCGGCTCCTGCATCAGCAGCATGCCGATTTCCAGCCACTGCTTTTGCCCATGCGACAGCAAACCGGCCGGCCGCGCCTCGTGGCCATTGAGGCGGATCAAGCGCAATATGGATTCGATCTTGCCCGCCTGCTCCGACGTCAGGCGCGCAAACAGGGTGGGCGCCACGCGCTTGTCCATCTTCATGGCCAGTTCCAGGTTGTCGAACACCGTGTGCTGCTCGAACACGGTGGGGCGCTGGAACTTGCGGCCGATGCCCGCGTGGGCAATTTGCGCTTCCGTCATGCTCGCCAGGTTCATGGTCTGGCCGAACCAGGCCGTACCGGATGTGGGGCGCGTCTTGCCCGTGATCACATCCATCATCGTGGTCTTGCCCGCGCCATTCGGGCCGATGATGCAGCGCAACTCGCCCACGGAAATATCCAGGCTCAGCTTGTTGATGGCCTTGAAGCCATCGAAGGACACGCTGATATCTTCCAGATACAAAATCGCGCCATGCGTCGTATCGACACCCTCGCCTTTCACGCGGGAATAGCTGGCGCCAGCTTCGACGCTGGCCATGCCGGGCAACATGCGGATGCTCATGCGACCTCCTCTGTCACTGCGGCCACTTTTTTACGTTTGAGTTTGTTCAACACACCCAGCATGCCTTGCTGCATGAACAGGGTGACGACGATGAACAGCAGGCCCAGCGCGAACAGCCACAGCTCCGGCAAGGCGGCCGTGGACCAGCTCTTCAAGCCATTGACGGTGAAGGCGCCCAGGATGGGGCCGATCAAGGTGCCGCGCCCGCCCACGGCCACCCACACGACCATCTCGATGGAATTCGCCGGTGACATTTCGGACGGATTGATGATGCCCACCTGCGGCACGTACAGGGCGCCGGCGATGCCGCACAGCACGGCCGACAGGGTCCACACAAAGAGCTTGAACCACAGCGGGTTGTAGCCGAGGAACATCAGCCGCGCCTCACTGTCGCGCACGCCCTGCAACACCCGGCCCAGCTTCGAGCGCACGATGGCGCGCGCGCCGATCAAGGCCGCCAGCAGGAACGCCAGGGTCAGCAGGAACAGCACGGCCCGGGTGGCGGGCGCCGTGATGCTATGGCCGAGGATGGTCTTGAAATCCGTGAAACCGTTGTTGCCGCCGAAGCCGGTGTCATTACGGAAAAACAAGAGCATGAAGGCATACGTCATCGCTTGCGTGATGATGGAAAAATACACGCCCTTGATGCGTGAGCGAAACGCAAAGTAGCCAAACACGAAGGCAAGCACGCCCGGCACCAGCACGACGAGGGCCATGCAATACCAGAAATGTTCCGTGAAGGCCCAGTACCAGGGGTAGGTTTTCCAGTCGAGAAAGACCATGAAGTCTGGCAAGCTGCTGTGGTACTGGCCCTGGTCGCCGATGGCGCGCATCAGATACATGCCGTGCGCATACGCACCCAGGGCAAAGAACACGCCGTGTCCCAGCGACAGGATGCCCGTGTAGCCCCAGACGAGATCCAGCGCCAGCGCGGCCAGCGCGTAACACATGAACTTGCCCACCAGCGCCACCGTGTAGGCGGACACGTGCAGCGCATGGCCTTCGGCAAACGCCAGATTAAAAATCGGCAACAGCGCCGCCAGCACCGTGCATGCGGCAATCGCCAGCCAGACGGGCCGCGTAAACAGACCCTGCTTGGATTGATAGTAGGTAATCATTCGACGCTGCGTCCCTTCATGGCAAACAGGCCCTGCGGCCGGCGCTGGATAAAGATGATGATGAACACCAGAATGGCGATCTTTGCCAGCACGGCGCCCGCCACCGGTTCGAGGAATTTATTCACTTCACCCAGGCCCAGCGCGGCGATCACGGTGCCGGCCAGCTGGCCCACGCCGCCCAGCACCACTACCATGAAGGAATCGACGATGTAGCTTTGGCCCAGGTCCGGCCCCACATTGCCCAGCTGCGACAGGGCCACGCCGCCCAGCCCGGCGATGCCGGAACCGAGACCGAAAGTCAGCATGTCGACCTTGCCCGTGGCCACGCCCACGCAATCGGCCATGCGGCGGTTTTGCGTGACGGCCCGCACGAACAGGCCCAGGCGCGTCTTGTTCAAAATCAACCACACGGCCACGACCACGACGATGGCAAAGGCAATGATGGCCAGCCGGTTGTACGGCAGCACGAGGCCGCCCAGTACGGTCACGCCGCCCGACATCCAGGCCGGATTGGCCACTTCCACGTTTTGCGCGCCGAAGATCGTACGCACCGCCTGCATGAGGATCAGGCTGATGCCCCAGGTGGCCAGCAGGGTTTCCAGCGGCCGGCCATACAGCCAGCGGATCACCGTGCGCTCCAGCGCCACGCCCACCAGTCCCGCGACGAGAAAAGCGGCCGGTAGCGCGGCCAACAGGTAGGCCTCCTGCTGGCCGGGCAGGTAGCTGCGGAAAAACAGCTGGCACAGATAGGTCGTGTAAGCGCCTATCATCAGCAATTCGCCGTGCGCCATGTTGATGATGCCCATCAAGCCAAATGTAATGGCCAGTCCCAGCGCGGCCAGCAGCAGCACGCTGCCCAGCGAAATGCCGTAGAACACATTGCCGGCGAATTCCATGCGCGCCACTCGTCCCTTGATCTGGCGCATGGTCTCGATGGCGGCCAGCTGCGCGGCTTCGTCCGGCTCGCCGGCGCGCCCATCCGTGCCCTTGTCCAGCATGGCTTGCAGCTCGGGCAGCAAGCGCGCATCGCTGCTGCCGGCCAGCGCCTGCACGGCTTGCTTGCGCGTGGCCGCATCGGGCGCCTGCAGGTTGGCGCTGGCGATCAACACCTGCAATATCTGCGTAATTTCAGCATCGCTTTCCCGCCCCAGGGCGGTGCGGATCAGAGGGATTTGCGCGGGATCGACAGCCTTTTGCAAGGCTTGCGCAGCCGCCAGGCGGGCGCTGCGCTCCGGCGCCAGCAGCTGCAAGCCCGACAAGGCACCCGCCACGGCGGCGCGCAAGCGGTTGTTGACCATCACGCCATCGATACCATCGGGCACCGGACCGGTCGTGCCACTTGCCGGATCGTAGGCTTGCTCGCCGTCGACCACATACACTTTGCCATCGGGCGTGGCATAGACAGCGTCATCCTGCAAGGCTTGCAGCACGCGGGCGGCCTCCGGCGTGGCCAACGCGGCGATCTGCGCGACGGCAGCGACCCTTGTGTCGGGGTCGTCGCCGGACAGCGGTTTGAGTAAGGATGGATCGATGGCGGCCTGCGCCATCGAGGATAGCAACAGGCAGGCGAGGAGCAGTAATTTGGAGAGGAGCTGCATGCGCATGGATTCCATGTAGTAAAGCCGATGTCTTGATAAGTATCCTTCCCCCAAAGACAAGGACAGGGGTCAGACCCGGCGGGTCTGACCCCAGCGCTTTGCCTGGGGTTGCGATGACGATTCGACGCGCAAGCTCTTTACAACTTCTGCTTGCCCTCATTGCCCTTGATATACGGGCTCCACGGCTGTGCGCGTATTGCTTCCTTGGTTTTCCACACGACATTAAATTGCCCATCGGCCTTGATCTCGCCGATCATCACGGGCTTATGCAAATGGTGGTTGGTCGCATCCATGGTCAAGGTGAAGCCCGATGGTGCTTTCATGCTCTGGCCGGCCATGGCGGCGATCACCTTGTCCGTATCCGTCGATTTCGCTTTTTCCACGGCTTGCGCCCACATGTGGATGCCCACATAGGTCGCTTCCATGGGGTCGTTCGTCACCACGGAACCCGCGTTCGGCAACTTTTGTGCCACCGCATACGCCTTCCACTGCTTGATGAAGGCCATATTCACGGGGTTCTTGGCGGATTCGAAATAATTCCACGCCGCCAGATGTCCGAGCAAGGGCTTGGTATCGATGCCGCGCAACTCTTCCTCACCGACGGAAAACGCGACGACGGGCACGTCCGTGGCTTTCAAGCCCGCATTGCCCAGTTCCTTGTAGAACGGCACGTTCGAGTCGCCATTGATGGTGGAAATGACGGCCGTCTTGCCGCCCGTGGAAAACTTCTTGATGTTGGCAACGATGGTTTGATAGTCGGCGTGGCCGAACGGCGTGTAGACCTCGCTGATATCGCTATCCTTGACCCCTTTGCTTTTCAGGAAGGCGCGCAGGATCTTGTTGGTGGTGCGCGGATACACATAATCCGTGCCCAGCAACACGAAGCGCTTGGCGCCGCCGCCATCCTTGCTCATCAGGTATTCGACGGCCGGTATCGCTTGCTGGTTCGGCGCGGCGCCCGTATAAAACACATTCTTTTCCAGCTCCTCTCCCTCGTATTGCACCGGGTAAAACAGCAGGCTGTTGAGTTCCTTGAACACCGGTAAAACCGACTTGCGCGACACGGACGTCCAGCAGCCGAACACCACGGCAACCTTGTCCTGCGCCACCAGCTGGCGCGCTTTTTCCGCAAACAAAGGCCAGTTCGACGCGGGATCGACCACCACGGCTTCCAGCTTCTTGCCCAGCACGCCACCCTTGGCATTGATTTCCGCGATCGTCATCAGCGCCACGTCTTTCAGCGACGTTTCGGAAATGGCCATGGTGCCCGACAGGGAGTGCAAGATGCCCACCTTGATGGTATCGGCGGCCAGGGCTGCCTGCATATAGGTGGATGTGGCCAGGGCCAGGGCGCCGGCGGCGGCCGCTTTCAGGATGATGCGTCGTGACATGGGGACTCCTGTGATGGGTTCGTGGGGTCGAGCTGGGCATACGATGTTGTTAAAGCAGAATGCATGCCAGCGCCAGCAGGCGTCCGCCATGGTGCACGCAGCCAGCGCCGCACGAAAAAAAACCTGGCTGCACAAGGACTGTGCAGCCAGGTTTCAAATTGCCGTAAAACGGTGCGCCGAAGAAGTTAATCCATACGAATCAATGCTTACGCGGCACTCCGCGCAAACGGCGCCAGCCCTTGCGGCCCAGCGGGAACAGCAGCACGAAAGCGATCAGCCACGGCAGGATATACGCCATGACCGTGATGGCGTTGGCCACGCCTTCCGACAGGTTTTCCGTGAAATTGCCCAGCGCGCGCTTGACGGGCCGCCAGAACGATTGCTTGCCTTCGGCGCCGATGACCACGTTCAGCAAGTCCGTGTCGATGCGCTGCATCAACAACGCGTTGGCCGCCGTCGCCTGCTCCAGTTCCACTTGCACGGTGGCCAGCTCCTTGGTCACCTTGATCAGGGCATCGACGTTCGCTCCCGAGCGCTTTTCCAGGTCCTGCAGTTGCGCCTGGTATTGCTTGAGCATTTCCAGGCGTTTCTTGCTGTCGAGTACAGGACGGCCCAGGTCTTCCACCTTGGTGCCCTGGCTGGTGACGTCGCCTTCGGCCGCGACCAGCGCGACCAGCTTCTTGATGCCGGCCGGCTTGGCGCGCATGCTGATGCGCGCATGCACGTAACGGCCGCCGTCGACGCTGGAGTCGAGCAGCAGACAGCCATTGTCCGTGTCGGCCTTGCAGGCGGCGACCACTTTTTCATACAGCGGCCGCACTTGCGCCTCGTGCGTATCGACGCTGACATTGTGTTCATAGGCAAGAAATTCGCTGCCTTTTTCCTTGCTATCGAGACGCGCGGCACTGGACTGGCCCGCGCTCTCGCCCTTGCCGCCGCAACCGGCCAGCAGCAAGAGGCCGAACAGACATATGGATACTTTTCTCATGATTTCTTTCTCTGGATTATTTGCTAAGCGGAAGCATCTCGACATCGGGCAGATGCGCCGCCACGTCCTGCACGTTCGCATAGCCGGTCAGCGCAGCCACCACCTGCGGCAACGGCGCCGGCCAGATTTCAGGCAAGTCACGCTCCTCGGGCGCCAGCACGGGAAAGGCCAGTTGCTCCTGCGGCGGCGTAAAGGCAGCCGCGACGCCGGGCTTGTTGCCGCGCGCATCGATGCGGTACCAGCCAAAATCTTGCAGATACACGGCGTTCAAGCCATGCAGGCAAAATGGCGGCCCCACTTCGCCGACAGCCAGGCGTTGATAGCACAGGCCGGCAGGAATGCCGTTGGCGCGCAGCAGCGCGGCCAGCAAATGGCTCTTCGCATAGCAATAGCCAGTGCCATGCTGCAAGACGTCGGAAGCGCGGCAGGTAACGGGATTGCGCTGGTAATCCCAGCTGTGGGCGACCTCGTCGCGCACGAAGGCAAAGCAGCGGGCCGCGATGGCGGCGTCGCCCACCGCTCCTGCCGCCAGCTCGGCCGCCCTGGCGCGCACGGCCGGATGGTCGCTGTCGATATACAGGCTGCTGGTTAGATAGGGGGTAAAGTCGGTAGACATGGCATAAAGGCAATGCGAAAAGATAATGCGCGATTTTAGTCGAAGCGGCACGCAATCGAGCGTTTCCTTGCGCAGGAACAAAGAAAATCCATGCTTCAAGCTCGCTGGGCGGGGGCCGGCGACTTTGGCGACAGCCCGGTAGCTGGTATCATGCGGGCAAACGCCAGCCGGCCCCATTGGGCCGGCGCATGCAACACCTTGCGAAGCGGTTCCGCGCCGCCGACGCCTCCCCCTACAGATCAGAGAAACGAGTTCCTATGAGCACACCATCGTCCCACCCATCGTTCTGGCGCAGAGTCCCGCTGGCTTTCGGCGCCTTCTTCAGCACCCTGTCGGACGCCGCCTATGCGGCCCGTGTGGAAAAACTGTCCTTGCCCGAGGTGGCCCCGGTGGCGCCCGTGGCCCCTGCTCCGGCGCCAGCCGCCGCACCAATCATCTTGAAAGAAGCCACGCCGGACGCGGCCCTGCAATTGCTGGCCCTGCTGCAGCGCGAAGCGCGATTGATCGACTTTACCCAGGAAAATCTGGGCAGCCATGCCGATGCCGACATCGGCGCAGCCGCCCGCGTGGTGCATGAAGGCTGCGCCAAGGTCATGCGCGAATACTTCACCATCGAGGCCGTGCGCCAGGAAACCGAGGGCAGCCGCATCGTGCTGCAGGAAGGCTTTGACAGCGCCCAGGTACGCCTGACGGGCAACGTCGTCGGCTCGGCGCCGTTCACGGGCACCCTCAGCCACCGCGGCTGGCGCGCCTCCAGCGTGCGCCTGCCGAAACTGAGCGGGCAGCACGACGCTGCCATCCTGGCGCCGGCCGAGGTGGAACTGTGAACGATACCGTCAACCCTACTCCGCGCTACGCCATCGGCATCGACCTGGGCACCACCCACAGCGCCCTGTCGTATGTGAACCTGGTCGAAAGCGACGGCGAAAAGTCCAGCCATGGCGTGCTGAAGGTGCCGCAGCTGTCGGCGCCGGGCACCGTCGAAGATCTTTCATTGCTGCCATCGTTTGTCTATCTGCCGCACACCGATGAAGTGGCGGCGGGCGACCTGGCCCTGCCCTGGGTTACCGAGGAAGCGGAAGCGCCGTTCGTCGTCGGCGAAATGGCCCGCAGCCGCGGCGCCACCACGCCGATCCGTCTGGTCTCCAGCGCGAAAAGCTGGCTGTGCCACCCGGGCGTGGACCGCCGCGCGGCCATTCTGCCGCACGACGCGCCGGCCGAAGTGGCGCGCATTTCGCCCATCATGGCCGCCACGCGCTACCTGACGCACTTGCGCCAGGCCTGGGACAACACCCACCCGCAAGCACCGTTCGCGCAGCAGGAAATCACCGTGACCATCCCCGCCTCGTTCGACCCGGCCGCGCGCGAGCTGACGATGGAAGCGGCACAGGCGGCAGGCTACACCTCGCTGACCCTACTGGAAGAGCCGCAAGCGGCTCTGTACAGCTGGATACAGACCAGCGAAGGCCGCTGGCGCAAGGAAGTCAAGCCGGGCGACATCATCCTCGTCGTCGACGTGGGCGGCGGCACCAGCGACTTTTCGCTGATCGCCGTGCTCGAACGCGACGGCGTGCTGGAACCGCACCGCGTGGCAGTCGGTGAACACATCCTGCTGGGCGGCGACAATATGGACCTGGCCCTGGCCCACCTGGTGGCCCGTAAACTGGCCGCCAACGGCACCCAGCTCGACGCCTGGCAAATGCGCGCGCTCACTTATGGCTGCCGCAGCGCCAAGGAAAGCCTGCTGGCCGACAGCGGCATGGAAACGGCGCCCATCGTCGTGCCGAGCCGCGGCTCGAAACTGATCGGCGGCTCCATCCGCACGGAACTGACGCGCGCGGAAGTGTCCACCTTCATCCTCGACGGCTTCTTCCCGCAGGTGGAAGCGTCGAGCCGCCCCGCCGTGCGCACGCGCGCCGGCCTGACGCAACTGGGCCTGCCGTATGCGCAGGACGCAGCCATCACGCGTCACCTGGCCGCGTTTTTGGGCCGGCAAGTGGCGGCGACCGCCGAACTGGAAGGCTTTGCGGGCCGCCAGGCGGATGGCGCCAGCTTTTTGCACCCGACGGCCGTGTTGTTCAATGGCGGCGTCTTCAAATCGGACTTGCTGGTCCAGCGCATCATGGCCACCGTCAACGACTGGCTGTACCTGGAAGGCGCGGAACCGGCGCGCATGCTGGCCGGGGCAGACCTGGACCTGGCCGTGGCGCGCGGCGCGGCCTACTATAGCTACGTGCGGCGCGGCCATGGCGTGCGCATCCGTGGCGGCACGGCCAGCGCCTTCTACGTGGCCATAGAGTCGGCCATGCCGGCCATCCCCGGCATGGAACCGCCGATCCAGGCCCTGTGCGTGGCGCCGTTCGGCATGGAAGAAGGCAGCGAACTGGAACTGCCAGGCCAGCAATTCGGCCTGGTCGTGGGAGAACCGGTGCACTTCCGCTTCTTCGCCTCGTCCACGCGGCGCAACGACCAGATCGGCGACTTGCTCGATTTCTGGGGCCCCGATGAATTGCAGGAACTGAGCGAAATCCAGGCGACGCTGTCCGCCGAAGGCCGCCAGGCCGGCGACGTGGTGCAGGTCAAACTGCACGCGCGCGTCACGGAAGCGGGCACGCTGGAGCTGCTGGCCGTTTCCTCTGACGGCGCCGAGCGCTGGAAAGTGGAATTCGACGTGCGCGGCACGCCGCAGCCATAAGCATGCGCAGCGCTGTGGGCAAGCCGGCCTTCCTGGTCGGCATCGACCTGGGCACCACCAATACGGTGGTGGCATATGCAAATGTGGCCGATGCGCAGGCGGGCATACAGCTGCTCCCCATCGAGCAGCTGATCGCTCCCGGCGAAGTGGGCGCACGCCCCCTGCTGCCTTCCTTGCGCTACCACCCCGCTACCGGCGAGCTGGCGGCGGGCGATTTGCAGCTGCCGTGGCCACAAGTCGAGGCGGCGGGCGAGGAACAGCCAGTGCTGGGCGCCCTTGCGCGCCAGCTCGGCGCGCAAGTACCGGGCCGGCTCGTTTCCAGCGCGAAGAGCTGGCTGTCGCATGCGAACGTGGACCGCCAGGCGCCCATCCTGCCCTGGGGCGCCGATGCCGACGTGGCCAAGGTGTCGCCCGTGGCCGCCAGCGCCAGTTACCTCGCCTATGTACGCGCCGCGTGGAATCAGCGCTTCCCGCATGCTCCCCTCGAAAACCAGGAACTGGTGCTGACCATCCCCGCCTCGTTCGATGAGGGTGCGCGCGCACTCACCCTGGAAGCAGCGCGCATGGCGGGCCTGTCCACCTTGCGTCTGGTGGAAGAACCGCAGGCGGCCTTCTACGATTTCCTGCAGCGCCGGCGCGCCACCCTGCGCGACGACCTGGCCAATACGCGCCGCATTCTCGTGTGCGACGTGGGCGGCGGCACCACCGATTTCAGCCTGATCGACGTCACCTTCGATGACGATGGCGAACCGCAGCTCACGCGCAGCAGCGTGGGCAACCATTTGATCCTCGGCGGCGACAATATGGATCTGGCGCTGGCCCACCTGGTCGAAACGCGCATGGCGGCAGGCAGCGAAGGCGGCATGAAGCTATCGGCCGCGCGCCTGTCGCAGCTGATGGAGCGCTGCCGCGCCGCCAAGGAATTGCTGCTTTCCAGCGACGCACCCGACAAGGCCAGCGTCACCCTGCTGGGCGCCGGCTCTCGCCTGATTGGCGCCAGCCGTTCCGCCGACATCACGCGCGAGGAGGTGGCGGCCATGGTGGTCGACGGCTTCTTCCCGATGGTGGGACTCAGCGAGGTGGCCAGGAAAAGCCGCGCCGGCATCGTCGAATTCGGACTGCCGTATGCGCAGGATGCGGCCATCACGCGCCAGCTGGCCAGTTTCCTGCAGCAGCATCAAGGCGCACTGCCGGATACACTGCTGCTGAACGGCGGCGTGTTCCGCGCCGATGCGCTGGCGCGCCGCCTGGCCGACACCTTGGCCCACTGGCGCGGCGCTCCCCTCACCATCCTGCATAACGACAATCCCGACGTGGCCGTGGCGCGCGGCGCCGTCGCCTACGCGCTGGCCCGACGCGGCCAGGCGCCGCGCATAGCCGGCGGCTCGCCGCGCAGCTATTTCCTCGTGCTGGGCGAGGCGGGCAAGGAACACCGCGCCGTCTGCATCCTGCCCCGTGGCAGCGCCAGCGGCGAGGAAATCCGCCTGACCGAGCGCCTGTTCGCGCTGCGCCTGGGCCGGCCCGTGCGCTTCCACCTGGCCACTTCCCTCGCCGAAGCGGGCACGCCGCCGCAGCTGGGCGACATCGTCGACCTGGACGCCGGCGAGTACCTGCGCCTGCCGCCGCTGGCCAGCGTGCTGCACGATAAACAGGATGCCAGCGACAAGCGCGAAATCACCGTGCAGCTGGCTACCGTCATGACGGAAGTGGGCACCCTGGAAGTGCATTGCGTGGCCGAAGCCGATACCGGCCAGCGCTGGCTGCTGGAGTTCCAGTTGCGCGCTGGTAAGGAAGAGCAAGGCGATGGCGAGGCTCAAGCCGTTTCGCCACGCATCAAGGAAGCGGTCGAGAAGATCGAGCGCATCTTCGGCGGCAAGGCGCAAAAAGTCGACACCAAGGAAGTGCGCCAACTGCGCCAGCACCTGGAACGGGGGCTGGGCGGGCGCGAGAGCTGGGAGACGCCGCTGCTGCGCCAGCTGTTCGACGCCCTCATGCTGCGCGCCCGTGGCCGGCGCCGCTCCGCCGAGCATGAGCGGGTCTGGCTGAACCTGGCCGGCTACTGTTTGCGGCCGGGCTACGGCGACGCGCTCGACCCGTGGCGCATCGAACAACTGTGGGCCCTGTTCGACACGGGCGTACAGCACCACAAGGACAACCAGGTGTGCGCCGAATGGTGGACACTGTGGCGCAGGGTCGCCGGCGGCTTGAGCACGCAGCAGCAACTGCGTCTGCTGGACGACTTTGCCTTCAACCTGCAAGCCGATGCGGCGCAGCGCGGCAGCCGCCCCGTCACCCTGGTCGACGGCAGCGACGACGACATGCTGCGCCTGGGCGCCTCCTTGGAGCGCATCCCCGGCGCCTACAAGGCGGAAGTGGGCGCCTGGCTGATCAAACGCCTGCAAAAGGCCAGCAAGAAGGAAGAAGCGGCGGACACGAAGACCCTGTGGGCGTTGGCAAGGGTCGGCGCGCGCCAGCCCTTCCACGGCAGCGCGCACGAAGTGGTCGACAGCGCCACCGTGGCCGGGTGGCTGCAGGTGCTGCTGGCGCTGGACTGGAAAAAGACCGAGCCGGCCGCCTTTGCCGCCACCCACCTGGCGCGCATGACGGGCGACCGCTCACGCGACATCGCCGACGACTTGCGCGCCACCGTGTTGGCGCGCCTGAAAGCCGTCGGCGCCCCGCCTCTGTGGCAAGCGATGGTCAGCGAAGTGACGCAGCTGGACGAAGCAGTTACCCGGCGCATGCTGGGCGAGGCGCTGCCGCCGGGGTTGAAGCTGCTTAGCTAAGCTCGGAGCTGCGCGCCCCATGGCGGCGCCGTAAACTTGCGGCACCACACAGTGTCAAACCGGCCAGCAGCATCGCGTAGGTTCCAGGTTCTGGAACAGGCGAAGTGAAAATAGTCAGGGTGGGATTATCGACACGGAAGCTGGCATATGATGGAAGACCAATACTCTGGCCCCAGTCATGACCAGACATGTAATAAAGGCCGCCCGTGGCGCTGATGCTGCTCGCACCAAAGACAGCCATCGTAAAATGGTCAGACAGCGACAAGCCCTTCCCCTGTAGCAGAACTTGTTGCGTGCCGTTCAGATTTTCCAGTTGCATGGACTCGCCGGCGAGACTATGTCCATTTGGACTTGTCCGGGCATTGGCGCCAAACCATCCATTGTTACTGGCCAGGCCAGGAAATTGCGTGACGCTGCCAAACGGCGCTTCGCTGGCCAGCGTCACGCCGACCAACGTTGCAGCAAAAGAAAAACCCGTAACTCGATAACCATCGCGCACACTCACATCAAACATTCCCGTGTGTTGGTTGCCATTTGAGAGCGACTGTCCGTAATTATCCATCAAGAGGCTCGTCGCTAGGCCGGTGAGGCCGATTTTCGTCACCCCATTTGTATCGGACAACAAAGTCAATTGCTGACTGTGCGTATTGCCATAGTACTCAGGATACTCGGTCAGCAAAAAGTTCTTGGTTTGCAAAGGATCCATCGTTTCCTGGGCATGCGCGCCATGCATCGACGAGGCAGCCAGCATCAGTGCAAAAAAACACAACTGTTTTTTCATCAGGTTCATTGAGATTCTTTCGTAGGAATGGGAAGTTGGCATTCGCGGGGCAAATGATGCCAGGCACAGAGTTACCAAAAATGCATTTTAAATTATTAAATAATTAAAAACAACGCTACTTTTAATTATTTTTAAGATAATTTTCAGAAAAGCACATTCTTGGCCGCTTTAACTTCCTGACCTCTACACCAGCGCCACCACCAACAGCATCAGCGCCAGTGGCGCCTGCACCAGCACGATGCCCGGATGCGTGCGGCGCAGTTGGGCCCACACGGACAGGCCAGGCACTTCCTCGTGCGGATGGTGGGCTTCGTCGCGCAGCGACATCGCGTGCAGGAACATGCCGGCGATCAGGGGGCCGGGGTTGACCCACCAGCCCTGCTCGAGCAAGCCGCGCGACAGGTAGATGGCCAAGGCGCCAATGACGAACGGCGAAGCCCACACCAGCACCAGCATCAAGCGGATGCCATAGAATTCCGCCAGGGTGCCCAGGCGGCGCAAACGGCTGAAATCGTGATCCGCCATGCGCTGTTCGATGGCCAGTTCGGCCCGGCCATACAGGGTCCACAAGCCGCCGAACAGGCACCCCAGCAGCACGCCGATGACGATATCGGCCGCGAACACCGCATATTTGTTGACGTCGGCCGTGCCGATACCCAGCGACGTGTGGGCGGCCGCATGCAGATGCAAGCCGGCCTGCTCGCCTTCGGCCGTCGTATAGCGGTCGCGCACGTCATAGGTGCTGCCGATATACACGACGTTCTTGCGCAGTGCGTCGGCCGCCACGCCAGCCTGGCCATCGATCAGTTTGACGCGCATGCGCGTGGGGTTCAGGAATTGCGGCGCCACGGCGGCCGGGTGAACCGGCGCGGTGACGGCGTTCTGCTCCGCCGCATCCTTCGCGTCGCCGTGGATGACAGGTTCGAATGCCCGGCGCGCCATTTCCTTTTCGCTGCCCGTGCGCCGGGCCAACTGGCACACGCGGCCGGCCAGCGCCAGCACTTCCTTTTGCTCGGACAAGACGGCCGGCATGGGCTGCTTCTGCTCCTGCTCGTCGGCACCATGCGCCAGCTCGAAAGCCACGGCCGCCAGCACGGGGCTTTTCAGTTCGATGCGCGTGACGGCGCCCATGCGTTCACGGATCCGCGGGCTGGCAAAATGCACGCCCGCGGCGCAGCGCGCGCGTATCCACGGCAGGTTCGCATTCCGGTCCGATTGTTCGGGCAGGACCAGCACCAGTTGCCGGCCATCGGCAGCCAGCCGGTCGAGCAGGCGGTCCAGCGGCCGTGCGCCCGCCTTGTGCTGTTCATACACGGCCGGCGCCAGGTCGATGTCAATGGCCAGCACCTTGCTGCCGCGCGCGGCGGCGCTGGCAATCAATTGCTCCAGGCGTGAACGCTCCAGCGGTTCGCGCTCGTCGAAGACTTGTTCGAACGCGGGCTGGTCGATTTCGATGATGCCGGGCCGGTAGGCGGCGCCCGGGTCCTTGCCCCGGTTCAGCAGTTGCCCCTGTTCCGCGCTGGCGCGCAGCATGGCCGCATCGAGCCATTCGAGCACGTGAAAACCTTCCAGCGCCAGCATCAGCGCGGCGATCAGGCTGGCGCCGATCACGTGGTGCAGCAGATGCGTGCCCGTCAGCTTGAAGGCCGAGCCTAGCTGGGCGACCGGCCACAGCAGGCGCCGCCAGAGCGGCGGGCGCGGTTGATCCGGCTGGCTGGTTTCCACGGTGCGTTCCCTTTGCGTACGGTGCTTGAATGATCATTCAAGCACCGGTGATGACGAAAGAATAGTCTATTGCAGTTGTGCCTGTTCCGCCGCACGGCTGGCACGGGCCAGCCCGGCAGCTTACTTCGGCTTGGCCAGCAGCAGCTTGCCCAGCGCTTCGAAGGCCGGTGTGGTGGTCGGATCGTTCGCCGCATTGGCCGCCGTCGGCGTCGACGCAAAACGCACGATCACCATTTCCGCCTTCGGGTCGACATAAATGCGCTGGCCGTACACGCCGCGCGCCATGTAGGCGCCATGGTCGTTATGCGTGACCCACCACATGTCGCGGTAGCTCCAGCCCTTGAGCAAATCATAGCCAGCCTTGGCAAACAGCTGCTTGTCGCCGCCGCGGCGGATATCGTCGACAGCCGCCTTGGGCAAAATCTGCTGGCCGTTGTAGCGGCCATCGTTGCGCAGCATCTCGCCGAAGCGGGCCAGGTCGCGCAAGCCCGCATTCAAGCCGCCGCCGGCAAACGGCGTGCCGGTCGAATCGACCGTCATGTAGGCATCCTGCTCGGCGCCCAGCTTCTGCCAGATATGCTCAGACAGATACGCGTTGACGTTCTGCCCCGTGACGCGGGCGATGATCCATCCCAGCACGTCGGAGTTGACGGTGCGGTAGCCGAACGCCTCGCCATGCCTGCCCTCGTGCTGCACCGTTTGCAGATACTCGAAATAGCTGCGCGGCCCTGTGTAATCCTTGGACTTGGGCAGCGGGCTGCCAGCTGCGGCGTGCTGCCACACTTCCGCTTTTGGGTCCGCGTAATCTTCGCTGAATTTCAGGCCCGTGGTCATGTCGAGCACCTGGCGCACGGTGGCGTCGCCAAACGCCGACCTGGCCAGTTCCGGCACATACTCGGCCACTTTCTTGTTCGGATCGAGCTTGCCTTCGGCCACCAGGGCCGCGCCGATGGTGCCCACCACGGACTTCGTCACCGACATGGCGCCATGCTGGCCACTGTCCTTCAGCACGCCAAGGTAACGTTCATACACGATGCGGCCCCGGTGCAGCACCACGATGCCATCCGTGTAGTTGGCGCCCAGCGACTGCTCCCAGGTCATCGCGTCCTTCGCGCCCAAAGGCGTGAAGCGCAGGCTGTCGATATCCTTGCGCAGCGCGCGCGGCAAAGGCACGGGCGCTTTCAAGCCGCGCGCCACCTCCACCGTCGGCATCAACTGGCGGAAGTGCGACACGCTCCAGCGCAGCTGGGGGAAATTGAAATAGCTGCCATCGTCGAAGCGGATGATTTTATCGGCCGGCGGCGGCGCGCCCACCATCCATTTCAATGCAGCCGGGTCGCTGGTGGCGGATGACAGCGGCGCCGTCGTCTCGGCCGCGTGGGCGCCGGCGGCCAGCGCCAGGCAGGCGGCGGCCAAAGCCAGGCGGCGGGTTTGTGGCAGTGTCTTCATGCATATTCTCCTGTCGTGGCTGGCGCCGGCAGCGGCACTCACTTCATGCGATGAATGCTAACAGAGAAACTTTTTATCTTGTTCTACGGCATCCTATTGTGCGGGCCACGCGCTGAGACTAACGTCTCACCCGCGCGCCATGCTGCAGCGCAGGATGCGCGGTCCCGCGCTTCGTGCTACAAACGAAAACACCATAAACACCAGACATGCGACACTGGAGAGCGCCATGCCCTACGTCCGCCAGACCAGCCATATCGACCGCGTGCGCGACCTGATCGCCGGCCGTATCGTCAATCCAGGAGCCGACATGGCCAGGCTGGCCTCGTCGTACCGGCGCTCGCTGGACGACTACCGGCTCGATCCCGCCTCCACCACGGGGCCGCGCATCCTGACGGGCGCAGAACTGCGCGCCATCCAGCAGTCCGAAGAAGATTTTCTGCGCTCCACGGGCCAGTGCCTGCCGCGCCTGCACGCCATGGTGCGCGAAGCGGGCTACTGCGTCATCCTGGCCAATGCGCGCGGCGTGACGATCGACTACGTGGTCGACACGGATCAGCGCAAGGATTTCAAGAAGGCGGGCCTGTATCCGGGTTCGTGCTGGTCCGAAGAAGAGGAAGGCACCTGCGGCATCGCCTCCGTGCTGCTCGACCACGAAGCCATCACCGTGCACAAGACCGACCATTTCCGCGCCGCGTTCACGGGCCTGACCTGCAGCGCGGCGCCCATTTTTTCGCCGCACGGCAACCTGATCGGCGTGCTCGATGCGTCGGCACTGAGTTCGCCCGACGCGCGCGACAGCCAGCGCCTGGTGAAGCAGCTGGTGCGGCAAGGCGCGACCCTGATCGAGGACGGCTTTTTTCTCAAGTCCTACAGCCATTGCTGCATCCTGCTGGCGCATCGCAACCGCCACTTTGTGGAAGTGCAGCCGGAGATGCTGCTCGCCATCGACGAACATGGCAACGTCGTCGCCGCCAACCGCTGCGCGCGCGACGTCATCGGGGGCCTCGATAGCCTGCCGCGTCCCGTCGCCGAGGTGCTGGAAGTGCGCGCCGAACGGCTGTTCGATGCGCGCGCGGGACACAATCTGCTGTCCTTGCGCCTGGCCGGCGGCAGCACCTGGCTACACGCCCGCGTGCGCGCGCCGCTGCGCCAGGCCAGCGTGCGCCCGCGCGCCACACGCGAGGTAGCTGTTGCGCAAGGCACGCCAAATGTGCTGGCATACACGCCGCAGGAACAGGCCGAGCGCACGCGCATCGTCCACGCCATGAACGCCGCCAAATGGCGTCCGCTGCAAGCGGCGGCCATGCTGGGCATCTCGCGCGCCACCCTGTACCGACGCCTCAAGCAGCTGCACATCGCGCCGCCGCACCGGCAGTAAGCAGCAGAAAAAGCTGAGACTTCCGTCTCAATCGCCGCCATGCTGCGCTGCGGGATGCGGGGCCAGAACGCCAGTGTTACAACATCGTCAGCGGCAACACAGCCGCATCCCATCATAAAGTCAGCAGACTTGGAGGAGACACGATGCAAACCGATAGTAACCCGCACGACCTGGCCGTGGCCGGCATCCTGGAGCAGCTCGAAGGCGCGCTGCGCGCCAGCGACAGCACGGGCGCCGCGCAACTGTTCGAACAGGACGGCTACTGGCGCGACTTGGTGCTGTTTACCTGGAACCTGAAAACCCTGGAAGGCCGCGAACAGATCGCCGCCATGCTGGCCGCCCAATTGGGCGCCGTGCAGCCAGTTTTCATCCGCATCGCCGACGGCGAACATACGGTGGAAGCCGGTGGCGTGCTGCAAAGCTGGATCACGGTGGAGACGAACGTGGCGCGCGGCGTGGGCTTCATCCGCATCCGTGACGGCAAGATCTGGACCCTGCTCACCACCATGAGCGAATTGAAGGGTTTTGAAGAAGCCAAGGGCGGCCGGCGGCCCATGGGCGCGGAACATGGCGCGCGCACGGATCGCAGCAGCTGGCTGGAAAACCGCGAGCGCGAAGCAGCGGAACTGGGCTACGCGCGCCAGCCCTACTGCGTCATCATCGGCGGCGGCCAGGGCGGCATCGCGTTGGGCGCGCGGCTGCGCCAGTTGAACGTCCCCACCATCATCATCGAGAAAAATGCGCGCCCGGGCGACAGCTGGCGCAAGCGCTACAAATCGCTGTGCCTGCACGACCCCGTCTGGTACGACCACATGCCGTATATTCCATTCCCTGACAACTGGCCCGTCTTCACGCCGAAGGACAAGGTCGGCGACTGGCTGGAGATGTACACCAAAGTGATGGAGCTGAACTACTGGGGTTCGACGTCATGCGAATCGGCCAGCTTTGATGACGCCACCGGCGAGTGGACGGTGCAAGTGCTTCGCGACGGCCAGCCCGTCACCCTGAAGCCGAAGCAGCTGGTGCTGGCCACGGGCATGTCGGGTAAGGCGAACATGCCGAAGTTCAAGGGCATGGACGTATTCCAGGGCGAGCAGCAGCACTCGTCGCAGCATCCGGGGCCGGACGCGTATGTGGGCAAGAAGGTGGTGGTGGTCGGCGCGAACAATTCCGCGCACGATATCTGCGCCGCCCTGTGGGAAGCGGGCGTGGACGTGACCATGGTGCAGCGCTCGTCGACGCACATCGTCAAGTCCGACTCGCTGATGGACCTGGCGCTGGGCGACCTGTATTCGGAACGGGCGCTGGCGGCCGGCATGACGACGGCCAAGGCCGACCTGACGTTCGCCTCGATCCCCTATAAAATCCTGGCCGACTTCCAGAAACCCGTCTTCAAGGCCATCCGCGAGCGCGACGCGGACTTTTATGCGCGCCTGGAAGAACGGGGCTTCATGCTCGATTTCGGCGATGACGATTCCGGCCTGTTCATGAAATACCTGCGCCGCGGCTCCGGCTACTACATCGACGTGGGTGCCTCCGAGCTGGTCGCCGATGGCAAGATCAAGCTGAAAAGCGGCGTCGGCGTGCAGGAACTGAATGCCCATTCCATCGTGCTGTCCGACGGCACGGAACTGCCGGCCGACCTGGTGGTGTACGCCACCGGCTACGGCTCCATGAATGGCTGGGCGGCCGACCTGATCTCGCCCGAAGTGGCCAACAAGGTGGGCAAGGTATGGGGACTGGGTTCCGCCACGACGAAGGACCCGGGCCCGTGGGAGGGCGAGCAGCGCAATATGTGGAAGCCTACGCAGCAGCAAGCCTTGTGGTTCCACGGCGGTAACCTGCACCAGTCGCGCCACTATTCGCAGTACTTGTCGCTGCAGCTGAAGGCGCGCATGGAAGGCTTGACTACCCCCGTGTATGGACAGCAGCAGGTGCATCACCTGTCCTGAACCACTGTGTAGAGACGAAAAAAATGGCGGCGGACTGAAGTCCTCCGCCATTTTTACGTTGCAGCGAAAATGTGGGGTCAGACCCGCCGGGGGAATGTTACCCAATGGGGAACATTCCAATCACGCAGTGACTGACCCCAGCAGTTTATTGCTTGATCGCTTCGATAGCAAAAGTCAAAGTCACATCATCGCTGACGGCTGGCGCATATTTGCCAGCGTTAAATTCCGAGCGCTTGATTTTGGCCGCGGCGTTGGCGCCGCAAGCGTCTTTCTTCAGCATCGGGTGCGGTGCGCAGGCGAACGAGGTGACGGTCAGGGTGACTGGCTTGGTCACGCCTTTCAGGGTCAGGTTGCCGTCGACGGAGGCCAGCTTGTCGCCGTCGAAATTGAACTTGGTCGATTTGTAGATGGCGACCGGGAACTTGTCAGTTTCAAGGAAACCATCGCCCTGGATGTGCGAGTTGAACAGGGTCGAACCCGTATCGACGGATTTGGTGTCGATCAGCACTTCGACGGCGCCCGTCTTGGCGGCGCGGTCCAGCGTGACCTTGCCGGTGGTGTTATTGAAACGGCTTTGCTGCGTCGAGAAACCCATGTGGGTGTACTCGAAACGGGGGAAAGTGTGGCTGCCATCGATGACATAGACTTCAGGAGCGGCAACGGCGGACAGCGAGAAGCCGGCGGCGGCGATAAAAGCGAGCAGTTTTTTCATTGTAGGTTCCTAACAAAAAGTGGAGGATGTCAAAACCGCAAGCAGCTGCAGGCGAACGGCGCCTGGGGCTGATTGTCTGGCTTCAGTTGCAATGGATTATGCATGGCATGAAGATCGATGTAAAACGGAAAATATACCTAGTTAGCATCGATAAAATCGATAATAACGACGATACTGGCCGTGACAGCGCCTTCTGCTGCCGATTATTATCTGCATTGTCAAAAATATCCAGCGTTATCCAGGTTCTCAGATATTGCATTAAATGAGAATGATTCTTGTTATTATCCTGTGAGATGGTTATCATCGCTGCCCTGGCGGGCATGCAGCGCCGCCTTGATTCAACCATAATAGAGCAGAAACAGAGCAGAAAAACCATGACGGCCACCCGCCACGATACGAGCACAGTGAACGCGTACACCACCACCACCCAGTCCCGCAGCCTGGACCTGACAGCCGGCGCCTTCGCCTGATGCCGGAACCGCACGCCCAGGCCCCCCTGCGCGAAGCGCACGGCGTGCGCCTGCGCCGCTGGGCCTGGACCGCCGCTGGCGCCCTGATGGTGCTGCTGGGGATCATCGGCGCCGTGCTGCCCGTCATGCCGACGACGATTTTCCTGATCCTCGCCCTGGCCTGCTTCAGCCGCGCCTCGCCGCGCCTGGAGCACTGGCTGCTGCAGCATCCCCGCTTCGGCCCGTCGCTGCGCCAGTGGCGCGAACACCGTGCCGTCTCGCGGCGCGGCAAGGCCATGGCTTGCCTGGGCATGGCCATCGGCTTTGTCGCCATGTGCCTGGGCCATCCGCCGTGGTGGGTCATCGCCATGGTAGGCGCCATGGAAATCGCCGTCCTCATCTACCTGTTGCGGCGTCCCGAAGGCCCTGCCGCCAGCGGAGCAGAATCTGCCCGCGAAGAGGGCAATGGCAAGCAGTAACCGGCCCTTCCCGCGTCGAAAAAACGGCAAGTCAGCCGAACTTCACATAAAAACACCGTGATGCCTGCGCGGGGCGCGTCGAACTTCTCACCAGGATTCGGCTCCGCCACGCCAGCCCACGCGATTAAATTCGGCAAGAACGCGACTTTCCCGCTTTTACAACTTGAAAACAGACGCATAGACATTATTTGCATATTCAAAGCAAGATTCTGTCGTAGGAGTAATAACACGATCGGAGGTATACTACGCAACCGACGTAACAGGCTGGGCGATTTGGCCCCTGCAAGCAAGCCTGTCACGGTCCAATAAAAAAGGAAACACTGCATGACCACACCACACCGTACGCCGGTGATTCGCATCGACGGCGCGAACAAGACCTTCGCGCTGCCCAAGGGCGAACAATTCCACGCGGTCAAATCGGTCACGCTGGAAGTCTATCCCGGTGATATTTTCGGCCTGATCGGCAAGAGCGGCGCCGGCAAATCGACCTTGCTGCGCCTGATTAACCTGCTGGAGCGTCCCGACAGCGGCACCATTACCGTGGCCGGGCGCGAATTGACACGCCTGGGCAAGAGCGAATTGCGCGACGCGCGCCAGAACATCGGCATGATTTTCCAGCAATTCAATTTGCTGCAAAACGCCAGCGTCTTCGACAACGTCGCCTTCCCCTTGAAAATCCATGGCACGACCAAGGGCGAGCAAATCGCCGCCCGCGTCGAGGAATGCCTGGCCCTCGTGGGTTTGTCCGACAAGCTGCACAGCTATCCGGCGCAATTGTCCGGCGGGCAGAAACAACGCGTGGCGATTGCCCGCGCCCTGGCCAGCCATCCCGACGTGCTGCTGTGCGACGAGCCGACGTCCGCGCTGGACGCGGAAACCACGCGCGCCCTGCTCGACACTTTGCGCGACATCAATGCGCGCCTGGGTGTGACCATCGTCATCGTCAGCCATGAACTGTCGGTGCTGGGCACCATCTGCAACCGCGTGGCCGTCGTGGAAAACGGCGCCATCGCCGAACAATTCGATTTGAGCGACACGGCCACCCCGCGCAAGACGGCGCTGGGACGCGAGCTGGCGTATTACGGCACCGAGGCGTTTGAAGCCACCGCATGGAAGGATGCAACACATGTTTGAAGAATCGATCAATAACGTCATCAAGCTGCTGCCGGAAATCTGGGTGGCGCTGGGCCAGACCATGGCGATGCTGGGCATAGGATTGAGCGCCGCCATCCTGATCGGCGGCCCGCTGGGCATTGTGCTATTCCTCGTCTCGGAAGGCCAGTCGCTGGAAAACCGTCCGCTGTCGACGATTTTGGGCTGGCTGGTGAATACCGTACGCAGCTTCCCCTTCATCATCTTGCTGGTCGCCCTGACGCCGTTTACGCGCATCATCGCGGGCACCTCGATCGGCCCGCTGGCGGCTGCCGTGCCGCTGTCGTTCGCCGCCATTCCCTACCTGGCGCGCCTGATGGAACAGAACCTGCGCGAAGTGCCGCGCGGCGTGATCGAGGCGGCGCATGCCATGGGCGCGTCGGAAATGCAGATCATTTTCCGCGTGCTGCTGGTCGAAGCGCGCTCCGGCCTGGTGCTGGCGCTGACCGTGTTGTCGATCAGCTTCCTGTCGTATTCGGCCGTAGCCGGCGTGGTGGGCGGCGGCGGCATCGGCGACCTGGCCATCCGCTACGGCTACTACCGCTTCGAGACAGACATCATGGTCGTCACCGTGGCCATCCTGATCGTGCTGGTGCAAACCATCCAGTTCGCCGGCACACGCATCGCCAAGCGCCTCGACAAACGTTAATTCATCTTCAGAAACAAGGACCTACATGAACCACCTTCGCCGCACCCTGCTCCTGGCCGCCACCAGCCTGGCCTTCGCCACCGCTGCCCACGCCAAGGACCCGAAAGAACTCGTCATCGGCACCAGCTCCGGCCCGTATTCGGACCAGCTGAAGCTGGGCATCAAGCCTATCCTGGAAAAACAGGGCTACAAGGTCAGGATCGTTGAATTCAACGACTACGTGCAGCCGAACTACGCGCTGGCCGAAGGTTCGCTGGACGCCAACGTGTTCCAGCACATCGTCTATCTGACCAAGTTCGCCACCGATAACAAGCTGCCATTGAGCTCATTGATCACCGTGCCGACCATGCCGATAGGCCTGTACGGCGGCAAGCAAAAGTCCTTGGCCGAAGTGAAGAACGGCGCCACCATCACCATGCCGAACGATCCGACCAACCAGGCGCGCGCGCTGGTGATGCTGGCCAAGATGGGCTGGATCAAGCTCAAACCGAACGTCGATCCGCTGCGCGCTTCCGAGCGCGACGTGCTGGAAAACCCGAAGAAGCTGAAACTGGTGCCACTGGAAGCGGCGCAGCTGCCACGTTCGCTGGCGGACGCCGACTACGCTTTTGTGAACGGCAACTTCGCCCTGGCTGCCGGCATGAAGCTGACGTCAGCCCTGAGCGTGGAAAAGATCTCGGACAGCTATATCAACCTGGTGGCCATCCGCACGGCCGACAAGGCCAAGCCATGGGTCAAGGACCTGGAAGCGGCCTACCGTTCGCGCGCCTTCCTCGACGCAACGAACAAATACCTGGCCGGCTACGAAAAGACGGACTACCAGCTGGCGCTGGAAAAGACGCTGAAAAAATAAACCGGCGCAGGCAATGCAAAAAGGACGGTCAGGTGCAAACCCGGCCGTCCTTTTTTATTCTGCGCGCCACGCAGGCGCTGTCACGCAATGCTTAGAAGCGATAGCCGACGCCTACGCCGATCAGGACAGGGTCGATCTTGACTTCGCTGGCCTTGTCGGCGCCGACGAATACGTCGCTGCGGATCTGTACTTTCTTGATGTCGAAGTTCAGCGACCAGTTTTTATCCAGCTTGTAATCGACACCGGCTTGCAGCGAGAAGCCCCAGCTGTCGTGCTCCAGGCGGCCAGCGCCATCCAGCAGTTTCACGCTCGAAATATTCGTGTAGTTCACGCCTGCACCCACGTATGGGCTGAACTGTTTTTCCGGCATGAAGTGGTATTGCAGCGACAGGGTCGGCGGCAGATGCTTGAATGTGCCGATATTTTTGCCACCCAAGGTGACGTCATGCTTTTGCGGATACGTCAGGATCAGCTCGGCAGCGATGTTCGGGGTGAAGAAATACGAAATATCGATTTCAGGAATCGTCTTGCTGCTGACATGTATCGTGTCCGATGCGCCAGCGCCCAAGACCGGCGTGGATTTGTTGGCGGGATCGATATGCACGGCGCGGGCGCGCACCAGCCATGGGCTTTCCTGAGCCATTGCATTGCCGGCGAATGCGCCGATGGCGGCCAAAACGATTGCTGCTGCAGTTGCGGACGTTTTCATTATGTTTTCCTCTGTCGTTAAGTAACGCTGCGAAGTCTATGAGTGCAGTGCAACAAAAACTTTGATCCACATCAAATAGTGCTAGATGGCATCACTAGAGGGATTTTTTTCTTTGCCCAGGTCAAGAAAATGCGGCATTGCAAAATTAAGCCGCTCGGCAAACACGCGCACGCGCGGCGACAATTGCCGGTGATGGGATACAGCACGGACACGGGCAAGGGGCCGGGACGCACGGCCCCCAGCACTTCCACCAGCTCGCCGGTGGCCAGCGCCTGCTCCAGGTGGTGGCGGGGCGCCTGGATCAAGCCCAGGCCCACTCGGCGGCAGGCGTGATACGCGTCGGCATTGTTGACGGACACGCTGCCCGGCAAGGCCACGCTGTGCCGCTGTCCTGCCACCTTGAAATCGAAGGGCCAGACCTTGCCCGTCTGGGCGGAAAAGAAATTCACGGCGCGGTGGCCATCGAGCTGCGCCAGATTCTCCGGCGTGCCGTGCGCGGCCAGGTAGGCGGGGCTGGCGCACGTCACCTGTTCCAGCAGCGCCAGCCGGCGCGCCAGCATGGACGAGGCAGTCGCCCATGCCGAATTCCAGTTCGATCAAGGGATAGCGGCACAGAACTGATCCAGCACGGGCATGACGAAATGCATGGCCAAGGTCGCGTGCAAGTCGATGCGCAGCTTGATCGGGCGTGGGCGTGACTTGCCGCGTGGTCCGCTGCAGCAGGCGCACGCGCAATCGCGCTTCGAGCTGTTTGATCGCATGCGTGACGGTCGCCTTCGGATAAGCAAGGTCATGTGCCGCCTGCGTGAAACTGCGTAACTCGACGATCCGGGTAAGCAGACGCATCGCAGCAAATCGGTCCATGCCCCTCCATTGTTATTGTCTGCTGCACAGTGTAGCGATTTGAGCATCATTTTTCCATTGTCCCCATAACCCTGACACAAGTTGCCCGTCACGCAATCGTCACTTGCGCCGATGTCACTGGATCGCCGCCTGCCCGCGCAGGATAATGCTTGCAGTTCGCACATGAGAATAGTAATGATTATCATTTGCGATATAATGCAGGTTCACGCTTAAGCGCACGCTCAGGCGATCATAAAAGGAATGGGAGACATGGATATATTGAGGGAACTGCGTGAATCGGGCTTGAAAGTGACCATCCCCCGCTTGCGGATTCTGCAGCTGTTTCAAGAAGGCACGATCAAGCACCTGAGTGCGGACGATGTCTACAAACTCTTGCTGGCTGAAAAAATCGACGTGGGTCTGGCCACCATCTACCGCGTGCTGATGCAGTTTGCCGAAGCGGGCATCCTGTTTCGCCGGCATTTCGAATCGGGCCATGCCGTCTTCGAGCTCAATGAAGGCCAGCACCACGATCACCTGGTCTGCACCGGTTGCGGCAAGGTCGACGAATTCGTCGATGAAGGCATCGAACTGCGCCAGAATGAAATCGCCGCCGAGCGGGGTTTCGTGCTGCACGAGCACGCGCTGTCGCTGTACGGCACCTGTGCCGAGTGCACGGCGAAGAAAATTCCGCCGCGCCGCGCCTGAAGGCGCTTGGGCCGCCTGGGCGCCAGTGCCTTGGGGTAAGATTCGCTCAAGCTTGAGAAAGGATCACCCATGTACATCGGAGAAATCGCCCGCCTGGCGGGCACCTCGCCCAAGGCCTTGCGCCACTATGAAACGCTGGGCTTGCTGGGCGACGTGCGCCGTTCCGGCGCCTACCGCGTCTACACGCAGCAAGACCTGGCGCAAGTCAGACTCATACGCCAGGCGCAGGCCCTGGGTTTCCGCCTGGCCGAACTGCTGCCCATCCTGGCCGGCGACGACACCGACTGGGCCGCCCTGTCCCGGCATATCGCCGCCAAGCGCGCGCAAGTGCAGCAGGATATCGCCCGCCTGCGCCGGCTCGACGCGCAATTGGCCGACATCGACACGGAAATCCGCGACTGCCTGGCACACCAGCGCCTTCAAACGGCCGCTTGACTCTGCCACTAGGGACAGGCTTTAGCATGCAAGCTGCTCTTTACTGGAAAGCCTGCATCATGACCAAGACGACACCCAAGCGCATTTTAATCCTCCTCGGCCACCCGTCCAGCGACAGTTTCTGCGCCGCCCTGGCCGAGGCCTACGCCGCCACGGCCCGCAGCGCAGGCCACAGCGTGCGCGAACTGCGCCTGGGCCAGCTGGACTTCGACCCCATCCTGCACGAAGGCTACCGCCAGGTACAGCCGCTGGAAGCGGACTTGCTGGCGGCGCAGGAAGCCATCAGCTGGGCCGAGCACCTGGTGTTCGCCTACCCCATCTGGTGGGGCGGCGCGCCGGCCCTGCTGAAAGGCTTTGTCGACCGCGTCTTCCTGCCCGGCTACGCCTTCAAGTACCGTCCGGGCAAGGCTTTCCCGGCCCAGCTGCTGAAAGGCCGCACGGCGCAGCTGCTGGTGACGATGGACACGCCGCCCTGGTATTTCCGCTGGGTCTACCACATGCCCGGCATTCACCAGCTGCGCAAGACGACCCTGGAATTTTGCGGCGTCAAGCCGGTCAAAGTGGCCAGCTTTGGCCCCATGATCGATTCCACCGAAGCGCAGCGGGCGCGCTGGCTGGAACAGGCGCAGGCGCTGGCCCGGCGCCTGTAGGCCCGGCAACGGCTTGCCATGCAGCCATCTTGCATACGGTTTTGACAAGCTGGTAATCAAGCCGTCATATTCAAAGGCTACCATGATGATATTGCCTGTTTGTCAGTCGCCTTGCCGTCGCGACAACAAGGGTCCGATCGTCATGTAAAGGTAACCGCTGTGGAGTTCAACGCTTCTCGATTGCATCTTCCCCGTTATCGCACGTCCGTGGCGTTTGATCTGTGCATACCCACGGAATCGGTGCAGGCCGACGCCAGCAATTTCGCCGTACTGGAACTGTTCACGGAACGACGCGATATGATGAGTTTGCCCGTCACGGAGCAGCAGAAGCCCATCGGCTTGATCAGCCGCAATATCTTCATGTCGCAGATGTCCAAACCCTTCTACCACGAGGTGTACGGCAAGAAGAGCTGCATCGCATTCATGGACAAGGAGCCGCTGATCGTCGACGGTGCCATGAGCATCGAAGACCTCACCTTCCGCGCCGTGGAAGCGGGCGAAAAGGCCCTGGCCGACGGCTTCATCATCACCGAGGATGGCGCGCTGGCCGGCGTGGGCTTCGGCTTGCAGCTGATGAACGTGGTAGCCACCATGCAGGCGGAAAAGAACCGGCAAATCATGCACAGCATCGATTACGCCAGCGTGATCCAGCGCGCCCTGCTGCGCACCTCCGATGCGGAACTGCGCGCCACCCTGCCCGACGCCCACCTGGAATGGCAGCCGCGCGACGTGGTCGGAGGCGATTTTTACTTCTTCGAGCGCCACGCAGGCGGCTGGTTCGCCGCCATCGCCGACTGCACGGGCCACGGCGTGCCGGGCGCCTTCATGACCCTGATCGCCTCGTCGGCCCTGAGCCAGGCCCTGCGCGAGCTGGGGCCGCACGATCCGGCCGCCCTGATCGGCGCCGTCAGCCGCGCCATCAAGACTTTGCTCGGCCAGGACGGCGCCGGCAGCGGCCACGCCGGTTCGAACGACGGCATGGATTGCGCCTTCCTGTGCCATGACGACGCCAGCGCCAGCCTGCGTTTCGCCGGCGCGAAACTGGCGCTGCACGTGGTCGCGCCCGGCGAAGAGGTCGTGCGCGCCATCGAAGGCGCGCGCATGGGCGTGGGCTATGTCGATACGCCGGCCGACTACTGCTGGCACAACGAGACGCTAGCCATACCCGCCGGCAGCCTGCTGTTCATCACCACTGACGGCTTGCTCGACCAGATCGGCGGCGCGCGCGACATCGCCTATGGCAAGCGGCGCATGCGCGAGCAGCTGCTGGCGCAACGCGATGCGCGGGCCGGCGACGTGGCGGCGGCGCTGCTGCAGGATAGCGCCACCTGGCAGGGAGCGCAGCCGCGCCGCGACGACCTGACCTTTTTCTGTTTCCGCCTGTAGTTTTGGCGCCATCGAGCCACCTTATCAACAAGAAACCGGGTCACCGGCTAGCCAGGAGCACGGACGTGCTGTACGAAGAATTCAACGAGTTTTGGGATGTGGCGCGCAAGCGCAACATCATCTTTTTTTACGTGGGCTATTTCTCGCAGCACGTGGTGAACGCCATTTCCGAAACCATCAAGGCGCGCCTCGACACGGCCGGTGCGGCAGGGCCCACGCGGCGGCGCATCTTTTCCTCGTTCATCGAGATGTCGCAAAACATCATGCATTATTCCGCCGACAGCCTGACGCCCGACGCGCAGCTGGACCAGCAGATGCGGCGCGGCTCATTCTGCATCGGCACGCGCGGCGACAGCTTTTTTCTGCTGTGCGCCAACCCTGTCTCGACCGACAACGTGGCGCAAATCCGCGCCCGCCTGGAACCGCTACACACCATGACGATGGAAGAAATCCGCCTGGCGTATAAAAAGGCCCTGCGCGAGGAAGCGCCGGCCGACAGCAAGGGCGCGGGCCTGGGTTTCCTCACCATGGCGCGCGACGCCAGCGAGCCGCTGGAATTCGAATTCGTCCAGGATCCCCAGGAGCCGGGCCACACCATCTTCTGCATCAAAGCCATCATTTGAAAGAGCCGACTCAGGAAAGCATATGCAATTACCGCCACCACTGTTCATCGCCGCGACTCCGAGTTCGCCCGAAATCGACTTCCGTTTCGAGCTGCACACCCTGTCGATCAAGGGCGAGTCATATCCGGAAAACGCGGCCGCCTTCTATGGCCCGCTGATCGCCGCCGTGCGCGCCTACCTGGAAGGCTGCCGCGAGAGCGCCATCACCGTCAACGTCTCGCTGGCCTACTTCAACAGCTCCAGTACGAAGATGCTGTTTACCCTGTTCGACACCCTGAACCAGGCGGCTGTGGACGGCAACCAGGTGCGCCTGAACTGGTACCACGACGAGGACGACGACACCATCCTGGAATTCGGCCAGGAGCTGCAGCAGGACTTTACGGCGCTGGACTTCCGCGACCATCCCGTGCAGGGCAGCTAGGGCATGCGCGCCGCCATCTCCGAGTCCGGCCTCGAACCCGACCTGTTCACCGTGGAAGCGGCGGCGCTGGCTGCCGCACGCCGCATGCACGCCGACGTCCATGCCAGCGGCGAGGCGCAACGCCGCGTGCTCGGTGAACTGATCGTCCACTACGAGCGGCTGATGCGCGAGACGCGGCGCCTGATCGGCCGCAGCGACCGCGCCGAGCGCGACATGCATTTGCTGAACCGCCAGTTGCAAACCCTGGCCGGCCAGCTCGAATACCGCGCCACGCACGACCCGCTGACGGGCGCCCTGAACCGCGGCGCCGTGATCGACCATGCCTCGCGCTGCCTGGCGCAGGGCGACATGGCGCTGATCGTGCTCGACATCGATCTGTTCAAGCAGGTCAACGACGATTTCGGCCACCCGGCCGGCGACGGCGTGATCCAGGCCGTGGTCGACTGCCTGAAGGGACTGCTGGGACAGGAGACGGCCATCGGGCGGGTGGGCGGTGAAGAGTTTTCCGTGGTCTGGCCCACCTCCTCGCGCGACGACGCGGCGACAGTGGCGCAGCGCATCTGCGAGAGCGTCGGCCGCCAACGCCATGCGGCGCCCATCACGCGTCCCGTCACCGTCAGCGTGGGCCTGAGCTGGAACCGCGCCGGCACGGCCTTTGAGACGGCCTACAGCCATGCCGACCAGGCCCTGTACCAGGCCAAGCGCGAAGGACGCAACTGCGTGCGCCAGTGGCTGGAAAGCTGAAGCGGGGGAGCTAGCGGGTATGCTCGCGCGCCATGCTGCCGTCACGGCGCATGGCGGCTGCCGCGCGCTGCATGGCCGCCACCTGCGCCTCGGGCACCTTGAGGTTACAGGCCAGGTAAGTCTGCACGCGGTTGAAGGTCAGCAGCGGCACCACCTTGCCCTCCCACTCCTTGCCGGCAAACGGCTTGCTGCCCACCGCCATGCCCACGGCCCACAGATCGATGCGCCCGAGCAGCAGTTTTTGCGGATTGAGCCACTCCTGCGTCACGGGCGCCACGCTCAGGCCATGCTGGCGCAGATAGTCATCGCGCGCGTCGCCCAGCACCGTGCCGATCACCAGGCCGCGCGCATCGGCTAGCGTGCGCAGCGTCAGATGCCGCTCGGCCAGGCCATACAGTATCCACTCCGCTTCGTTGAGGGGGCCGATCCAGCGAAATTGCGCTTCGCGCTCTTGCGTGCGCGTGGTGGAAAAGATGCAGGTATCACGCTCGCGCAGCGCCTGCGCATACGCGCGCTTCCACGGCAGCAATTCGATACTGTAGGCAAGACCGGCGCGCGCCATGATCTGGCGCACCTTCGTGGTTTCGCGTCCCACGACGACATTGCCTTCCATCATGCTCGATGGCGGCAAGTGCTCGCCAACGATACGCAGACCTGCCGCCGCGGCCAGCGCCGGCATCAGCAGCACCACTGCCAGCAGCCATGCCATGCTTGCTTGTTTCATGCTTGCTTTCATCTGCTACAGGGGATTCAAACCGATGTTACCATCGGCCCGTGCCAGCATCGCCGCATATTGTCAACTACACCATTTATTTTCCGCAACGTGGCAACAGGCCAAGGCCGGGACGATCACCATGCAGGGGAAAAGGGGAAGAATAACTGGCGGAAAACAGTAGGAGTCGAACCTACGGGAGAACGTCTGACGCCCTCCACCGGGTTTGAAGCCCGGCCACATCACCGGATGAGTGTGCTTTCCGCGGTGCCTGAGCTAATACTTAGCTGTTGGGCAAGGCTGCACTATAGGACCACAGCGCCTGCGGGCGTAATAGATGCCCATTGCCAACACGGCGAGTATAACCGACACGGTCAAAGAATTCCAAGACCTGGATCGCCCGCTTGCGGCCCAGACCGCTGGCGTCGCGGAAGGTGGCGGCGCCCACGGCGCCATTGCCAGCCGGCAAGCCGCCGTCCTCTTCTGCTTTTTGCGCCAGTTCCCGCACCAGTTGCGCCAGCTCGGCCAGCGCCGCCTGGTGATAAAACAGGTCGTGCACCACCTGGCTGATCTGCCCAGCCTTGGCAAGTTTGCGCAACAGCCGGCGCGTTTCGTCCTCGGCCAGGCCGGAGTCGCGCGCCAGGTCGCGCGTCCAGGGCGGATCGGAACGCCCCTGCTCCAAGGTGGCCAGCAAGGGCTCGGCCACCGCGTGCTCCTGCGGCGTCAGTTCCACGCTGTGCGCCGGCAAGTGCAGGCTGGCGCCGCGCGCCAGCACGCTGCCCTGCGCCAGCAAGCCTTCGACCAGGTGACTCCACAAGGCGTCTTCCATCTCGGCGTCGACGATGCGCTTCAGGCGCCACAGTTCCGGCCCCGCCTCGTCGGGCGCGCGCACGTGGAAGGCTTCCAATGCGGCCAGCACCCTCTCTTCCAGCGCGGCCTGTGCCGCCGGCGCCAGCAGCAGGGCGTCGCCGCCGCGCAGGGCGATGCGCCGCGTATCGGGCGGCAGCGCGATGGCGGCCGCAGGCAGCAGCGACAGGCGCACCAGCAGCGACTCGCGCAAACCCAGCGGGCTTTGCGCCAGCAGGGCCGCATAATCGCCCTGCGCGACAAAAGCGGCCAGGGCATCGAGCCAGGCAAGCCTGGCCGGGCTGCGGCGCTTGCGCGCGGGACCGAACGGATCGAGCACCATGCCGCCACCCACCGTCTGCGTCGCTTGCGCATTGCGCACGACGAAGCGGTCGCCGGGCACGCCGTGCATGGGGGCGTCGAACACCAGCTGTACCCTGCCCGTCTGCCCCGGCGACAGGCTCTCGCCATCGAGCATGACGGCGCGCGCCAGCTGGTGCGCAGCGCCCAGATGCACGTGCAGCGGCGACCAGGCTTTCAATTGCACGCCGGCGTCGGGCAGCAAAGTCAGTTCCACGTCGAGGCGCTCGGAACATTGCGCCAGCTCCGGCGCGACAATCCAGTTGCCCCGTTCAATGCGTTCGCGGTCGATGCCGGCCAGGTTCAGCGCCAGGCGCTGGCCCGCCATGCCCGTCTCGGCCGCGCGGTTTTGCGCATGGATGCTGCGCACGCGCGCCTGCGCGCCACCGGGTGCCAGTCGCAGCATGTCGCCCACCTGTGCGCGTCCTGCCAGCGCCGTGCCGGTGACGATGGTGCCCTGTCCGGACAAGGTGAACACGCGGTCTACGCCCAGGCGGAACAAGCGCCGTTCATCGCGCCGCGGCAGGCTGCGCGACACCTGCGTCAGGTGCGCCAGCAAGGCTGCCACACCAGGATCATTTTCCTGGCTGGCGGCCGTGGGGAAGATGGGGCTGCCCGCCAGCGGCGTGCCGGAAAGCAGCGCCTCGATGTCCATTTTCACCTGCGCCACGCGGGCGCTATCGGCGCGGTCGATCTTGGTCAGCGCCACGGCGCCCCGCGTCACCCCCAGCAGCTGCAAAATGGCCAGGTGCTCGTGCGTCTGCGGCATGATGCCATCGTCGGCAGCCACCACCAGCAGGGCAAAGTCGATGCCCGTCACGCCGGAAGCCATGGTGCGGATGAATTTTTCGTGGCCGGGCACGTCGATCACGCCCAGCACAGTGCCGTCCGCCAGCGGCAGATAGGCATAACCGAGTTCAATCGAAATGCCGCGCGCCTGCTCTTCCTTCAGCCGGTCCGTGTGCACGCCCGTCAGCGCGCGCGTGAGCGTCGTCTTGCCATGGTCGATATGGCCTGCGGTGCCGACGATCATGCGGACAACTCGGCGAGCTGCGCGATGAAGGCCGTTTGCTGCGCCGCTTCCAGGCAACGCAAATCGAGCCACAAGGTATCTTGCCCGATGCGCCCGATCACGGGACACGGCAAGGCGCGCAGGCGCTGCTCCAGCGTTCCCAATGGATTGCTCAGGCGCGAGCCGGGCGCGCTGCGGACGCCCAAGCCAAAGCTGGGCAGCTGGTCGACGGGCAAGGCGCCGCTGCCAATCTGGCTTTTCATGGCTTCCGCCGTCACCACGTACTGCATGCCCAGCGCGCCTTGCAGCAGCGGCAGCAGGGTTTGCGCCTGCGCGCGCATGGCAGCCGCCGGGCGCGTCAGCAAACGCAAGGTGGTCAGACGTTCGGCCAGCAAGTCCGGCGCGCGGTACAACTGCAGCACGGGGGCCAAAGCGGCCAGGGTCAGCTTGCCGACCCGCAGTGCGCGTTTCAATGGATTGCGCTTGATCTTCGCGATCAAATCGGCGCGTCCGACGATGACGCCGCATTGCGGCCCGCCCAGCAATTTATCGCCGCTGAAGGTCACCAGGTCGGCGCCCGCTGCTATGGTTTCGTGCACCGTCGTTTCATGCGGCAAGCCATATTGGGCCAGGTCGACCAGGGTACCGCTGCCCAGATCCACCGCCGTCGGCACGCCGTGTTTTGCCGCCAGCGGCACGAGCTCGTCGAGTTCCACGCTTTTCGTGAAACCGGTGATCGCGTAATTGCTGCAATGAACCTTCATCAGCAGGCTGGTCTGCTCGTTGATCCCGTTCGCGTAATCGGCCAGGTGCGTGCGGTTGGTGCTGCCCACTTCACGCAGCACGGCGCCGGCGCGCGTCATCACGTCGGGAATGCGGAAGGCGCCGCCGATTTCCACCAGTTCCCCGCGCGAGACAATCACCTCTTTATTCTGCGCCAGGGTATTCAACATCAGCAGCACGGCGGCCGCATTGTTGTTGACGATGGTAGCCGCTTCGGCCCCCGTCAGTTCGCGCAGCAATTCCTCGACCAGGTCGTCGCGGTCGCCCCGCTTGCCCGTTTCCAGGTCGAATTCCAGGTTCATCGGCCACTGCAGCGCTTCCACCACGGCTTGCACGGCGGCGTCGGGCAGCAGCGCGCGGCCCAGGTTCGTGTGCAGCACGGTGCCCGTCAGGTTGAACACCGCGCGCAGCTGCGAGCGCGATTGCGATTGCAGCCGTTCAGCCATTTGCGCGACGATGGCGGCAAGCGATGCGCCCTCTTCGCAGACTGCGCCGGCCAGCATGGCCGCGCGCAATTCGGCCAGCACGGCGCGCGCGCAGGCCAGGGTCTGCACGCGGCCGTAGTGCGCAATCAGGGCTAGGCAAGCCGCGTCGCCCAGGATGCGGTCGACCGACGGCAAGCGCACGGTTTGCCCCGTCGTCATGCTTGCTGGCCCTCGCTGCTGTCGTTCTTCCCCAGCCACAGCAGCGGATTGCCGCTGGCGCGCTGGTAGCCCGCTTCACCCACCAGCAGGTCGAGCATCAGGCTGGCCAGGTCGTCGGCCAGGGGCTCGACGTTGTAATCGTGCTCCTGGTTGAAGACCTTGCGATAAGTATGGCAGTCGTCGCAGGTTTCCGCGCGCGCCACTTTTTTCGGATCATTCGCCTTGTTGGGCAATTTGTCGTCCTTCGCCGCCACCGGGTCGAACGGCTTTGCATCGGCCGCGTCCAGGCCCTGGTAGGCGATCTTGCCATTCTGTTCGCAGGTCGAGCACTTCACGCGCACCATATGCCATTCGCTTTCGCAAATGCCGCAGTGCAGGTAGCGATACCCCTGCGACTGGCCGCCGATGCGGATCACGCTGGCGACGGGGTGCGAACCGCAAACGGGGCACAAGGTACCCGTTTCCAGGTCTGGCACGCGCGCAGCGCGCAGTTCGCTGGCCGACACCGACCACAGGATTTGCAGCGCGGCCGCGACGAACGGCGCGTGCATGGGATTGAGGTTGTCGCCGTTTTCATCGAGCACGGCGTCAGCGCAGGCGTCCAGCGCCGACGCGTCGAGCGCGCGCAGCTGGGCCAGCACCTGCGTCAGGCCGCCGGACAGGGCCGGCTGGCTGGCCGCCGTGGCAGCCAGCTCATCGAGCAGGCTGGCAAAGATGTCGCGCCAGACAGGTGGACGGGCGCCGCTGACGGGCAGCACGGGCATGCGGTGCTGGATGGCGCGGCGCAACGCGTCGGGGTCGGCGGCAGGCACGGCGCCGGGCGCCAGCTTGCCCACCACGGCGGCCTGCGCATCGGCCAGCGCGGCCATCAGCACCAGGTAGCCCTGCATGCCCGCGTCGACGGGGATGCCCTTGATGTTGCCTTGCGCCAGTTCGCGCAAGCGCAAGGCGCGCGCCGTGAACAGGCTGTCAGGCTGCGGCAGCAGCAGGCGCGGAATCGCGTTGTGGTCCAGGCCTTCGATTTCGCCTGGTTGAAGAATGCGTTGTACCAATGGAGTTTTCCCATCAAAAAAAGCAAGGCAGAGCCAGCGGAGTTGGCTGTGCTGTAAAAGTATTTTAATCGATAAAGAGAAAGGGGCCGATCCTGTGGGACCGGCCCCGGCTCTTGCAGCAGGGTATCGCTTGCAGCAGCTTAATCCTTGCTGTTGCGCATCACCGCTTCAAACCACTTCGGATGGTGCTTGCGCGCCCAGCCGTAGGTGACGGTGCCGCGCACCATGGCGCCGATCGAGCCCTTGACCCACAGGGCCGCGTAGATGTGCACGATGATGGCGCAGATGATGGCAAAAGCGCAACCGGCATGCAACAAGGCGGCAAAACGCACCACGTCGATCGGGAAATAGAACGCGAAATACGCGCGCCAAATCACTATGCCCGACAGCAACAGGCCAATCATGCTTGCCAACAACACGAAGAACAGGATCTTCTGGCCGGCATTGTATTTGCCGACCTTCGGAAGCTTTTCCTCGCGGTTATGGAGCACGTCGTCCATCTGTTTCAGCCACTGCTTGTCGCCGTCCTCGAACTTGTTGTGGTGCCAGAAGCGCACCACCAGGATCGCGAACGAGACAAACATCACCAGGCCGGCAAACGGATGCAAAATGCGCGTCCATTGCCCGCCGCCGAACAGGTTCGCCAGCCACGCCATCGAAGGATGGAACATGGCCAGGCCGGACAGGGCCAGCATGACGAAGGTGATGGCGGTGACCCAGTGATTCGTCCGCTCGTTGGGATCATAGCGCTGGATCAGCGGGTTGCCATCCTTGTCGCGCAGCTTGCCATCGTGCTGTTCACTATGCTTCATGCTGTTCCTCCCGGATGCGCTTGGCCTCTTCCAAGGCTTCGTGCTCTTCGTCCTTGCTCACTTCGTTCGGACCGACACGCGTGTAATGGAAGAAGCCTGCCAGTGCCGTGGCAGCCATGCCGGCCACCGCCAGCGGCTTGGACCAGCCCTTCCAGAAGCCCACCATCGGGCTGATGCGTGGGCGTTCCGGCAAGTTCGAATACAGCTTCGGCTTGTCGGCATGGTGCAGCACGTACATCACGTGCGTGCCGCCCACACCCAGCGGATCGTACAGGCCCGCGTTCTCGAAACCGCGCGACTTCAGGTCGACGATGCGCTCTTCCGCATGCACCTTCATGTCTTCCTTGGTGCCGAAGACGATGGCGCCCGTCGGGCAGGTTTTCACGCAGGCCGGTTCCTGGCCCACGGCGACGCGGTCCGAACACAGCGTGCACTTGTAGGCGCGGTCGTCCTTTTTCGAAATGCGGGGCACGTCGAAAGGACAGCCAGCCACGCAGTAGCCGCAGCCGATGCAGTTTTCCTGATGGAAATCGACAATGCCATTCGTGTATTGCACGATGGCGCCCGGCGCCGGACAGGCTTTCAAACAGCCCGGGTCCTCGCAGTGCATGCAGCCATCCTTGCGGATCAGCCACTCGAGGTTGCCGTCGTTGTCTTCGTGTTCGGCAAAACGCATCACCGTCCACGATTGCGGCGTCAAGTCCGTCGGATTGTCATAGGTGCCATGGTTTTCGCCGACTTCATCGCGCAAGTCGTTCCATTCCATGCACGCCGTCTGGCAAGCCTTGCAGCCGATGCATTTCGACACATCGATCAGCTTGGCCACGGTGCCCGTCACCGGGCTGCGTGCTTGCGGCGGCGTCACCGTGGTAGCCGACAGGCGCCGGATATCTAAGGATTGCAGTGCCATTATTGAGCTCCCATCATGCTTTTTCCACCTTCACGAGGAAGGACTTGAATTCCGGCGTTTGCGAATTCGCATCCCCCACGCCCGGCGTCAGGGTATTGATCAGATACCCCGGCTTGGCCACGCCCGTAAAGCCCCAGTGCAGCGGCAGGCCCACGGTATGCACCAGCTTGCCCTCGATCATCAACGCCTTGATGCGCTTGGTGACCACGGCCTTGGCGATGATGTGCCCCCGTTTGGAACTGACGCGCACTTCACCGCCGGCAACGACACCGATGCTCTTGGCCAGCTCTTCGCCGATTTCAACGAATTGCTGCGGCTGGATGATGGCGTTCAAGCGTGCATGCTTGGTCCAGTAATGGAAATGCTCGGTCAGGCGGTAGCTGGTCGCCACATGCGGATATTCCTCGTGCGTGCCGAATTGCTTGCGGTCAGCGGCGAACACGCGCGCGGCCGGATTGCTGGTCGCCTGCGGGTTTTTCGGATGCATGGGGTTATAGCCCAGCGGATTTTCGAACGGCTCGTAATGCTCGGGGAACGGTCCTTCAGCCATGGCGCCACGCGCAAAGAAGCGCGCCACGCCCTCGCCCAGCATGATGAACGGCCCCATGCCGTTTTCCGGCGGTTCGTCGACCTTGAAGTCGGGAATATCGGCCCCGCTCCAGTTCGTGCCATTCCACTCGATGAGCTTGCGGGTCGGATCGAAAGGCTTGCCCTTCAAGTCGCACGAGGCGCGGTTGTACAGCACGCGGCGGTTCGCCGGCCACGCCCAGGCCCAGCCCAAAGTCTGGCCGATGCCCGTCGGGTCGCTATTGTCGCGCCGTCCCATCTGGTTGCCCGCCTGCGTCCAGCTGCCGGCAAAAATCCAGCAACCGCTCGACGTCGTGCCGTCGTCGCGCAATTGCGCAAACGAAGCCAGCTGCTCGCCCTTCTTGACCAGCAGCTTGGTCGGATCCTTGAGATCGTACAGATCGGCCAGCGCACGGCCGTTGAATTCGCGGGCGATTTCTTCCGGCTGCGGGTTGTGCGGCTGCGCATAATTCCACGTCAGGTTGACGATAGGATCGGGGAACTTGCCGCCCTCTTTCTGGTACATGCTACGCATGCGCAGGAACAGACCCGACATGATCTCCAGGTCGCTGCGCGCCTGGCCCGGCGGTTCGGCCGCCTGCCAGTGCCACTGCAGCACGCGCGAGGAACTGACCAGAGAACCGCGCTCTTCGGCGAAGCAGCTGGTCGGCAAGCGGAACACTTCCGTCATGATCTTGGTGGGATCGACTTCGTGGTATTGCCCGTGCGGCTTCCAGAATTCGCCCGTTTCCACGGCCAGCGGATCCATGATGACGAGGAACTTCAGCTTCGACAGCGATTCCGTGACTTTCTGCTTGTTCGGCGCGGACGCCAGCACATTGAAGCCCTGGCAGATATAGCCCGTCATCTTGCCTTGGTGCATGTTCTCGATGGCTTGCATCAAGTCATACGGCTTGTCCAGCTTTGGCAGGTAGTCGAAGGCGTAATTGTTCTCGGCCGTGGCGAAATCACCCCACCACGTCTTCATGAAGCTGACGTGGAACTTGCGGTAATTGCTCCAGTAGCTGAGCTGGTTCGGCCGCAGCGGCTTGGTGGCGCGCGCGGCGATATAGCCATCGAAATCCTGCTCGGCTTCGTTGGGCAAGGTCATGTAACCTGGCAACAGGTTCGACATCAGGCCCAGGTCGGTCAATCCCTGGATGTTCGAGTGGCCCCGCAAGGCGTTCATGCCGCCGCCCGCGATACCCATATTACCCAACAGCAACTGCACCATGGCGCCCGTGCGGATGGTTTGCGCGCCCGTCGAGTGGTGCGTCCAGCCCAGTGCGTACAAAATGGTGCCGGCGCGTCCCGGCACGGCGGTCGAAGCCAATGCTTCCGCCACCTTATGGAACTTGTCGGGCGACACGCCGCACGTACGTTCGACCATCTCGGTCGTGTAGCGTGAGTAGTGCTTCTTCATCATCTGGTAGACGCAGCGCGGGTGCTCCAGGGTCGGGTCGACCTTGGCATAACCGTCGTCGCCGATCTCGTAATCCCAGGTGGCCTTGTTGGTGTACTTGCCTTTTTCCTTGTCGAAACCCGAGAACAGGCCGTCTTCGAACGCATAGTCTTCGCGCACGATGAAGGGCATGTCCGTGTAGTTGCGCACGTACTCATGCTGGATCTTGTCGTTCGTCAGCAGATAATTGATGATCGCGCCGAGGAAGACGATGTCCGTGCCGGTACGCGTGGCGCAGTAGTAATCTGCCACGGATGCGGTACGGGTAAAACGCGGATCGACAACGATCAGCTTGGCCTTGTTATGCGCCTTCGCTTCCGTTACCCATTTGAATCCGCAAGGATGTGCTTCTGCTGCATTGCCGCCCATGACCAAAATCACATCGGCATTCTTGATATCGACCCAATGATTCGTCATTGCGCCACGGCCAAACGTCGGGGCAAGACCTGCCACCGTCGGTCCGTGTCATACACGCGCCTGATTATCAAAGGTCAGCATCCCCATGCTGCGCACTGTCTTGTGGGTCAGGTAACCGACCTCGTTGCTGCCGGCGGACGCGGCCAGCATGCCGGTGGAGAGCCAGCGGTTGACGGTCTTGCCGTCGGCATTCTTTTCGATCAAGTTGGCATCGCGGTCATCCTTCATCAGGCGCGCGATCTTGTCGAGCGCCACATCCCAGGCGATCGGTTGCCATTCCGTGCCGCCCGGTGCGCGGTATTCGGGCACTTTCAGGCGGTTCGGGCTGTGGATGAAGTCGACCAGACTGGCGCCCTTCGGGCACAAGGTGCCGCGGTTCACCGGGTGATCGGCATCGCCTTCCACGTGGATGATGCTGGAGACGGCATTTTTCCCGCCGTCACCCAGTCCATACAGCAGGACGCCGCATCCTACCGAACAGTAAGGACAGGTATTGCGTGTCTCGGTGGTGCGAGACAGCTTGTATTGCCGCACTTCCGCCATCGCCTGACCCGGTGCGAAACCGAGCAGGGCGAGACTGGAACCAGCAATGGTCGCGCCAGTTACCCGAAGGAACTGGCGCCTGGACATCTGAACCATATTCAGGCCTCTATGATGTGAGTAAATAAAAAGTCATACAACGTGTGGTAGTGTCATATCACTAAGATATAAGCACCATGCCTGTGCCGTATGACAGCATTTTACCCCTCAAACCCCATCAAGGCCCAAACCGCCGGAAAAAATTGCACATAGTCAACATTATTTTATTGGTATCGAACAGTTCCTCTAAACAATGCCAACCTGCCGGTCCCGGCCCATCCCGCGCGCTGCGCGCTTGCATATCGCTACCCGCCCATGAAAAAACCCGCTCGCGAGCGGGTTTGTATGGAAGCGGGAAAAATTACAGACTGTAGCGCAAGGTCAGCGCCACAGTGCGCGGCGCGCCCGGCAGGCTCAGGTTCGGGCTGGAACCGTGGCCCGAGACGATGTAGCGGGTGTCGCCGATATTGTTGACGTTCAGCTGCACTTCATAGCGGCCCGTGCGGTATGCGGCCATGGCGTCGGCCGTCACGTAGCCAGGCAAGACCACCGTGTTGCCGGAATTGGCAAAACGGCTGCCGACGGCATTCGCGCCGCCACCCACCGTGAAGCCGTGGCCCAGGTCTTTCGTCAGCCACAGGTTGGCCGTATTGCGCGCCGTCAAGGTGGCGCGCTTGCCTTTGACAGGCACTTCTCTGGCGATGATGCCGCCCGGCAGGTTGACGCTCTTGTCGACGGCGATGGAATCGGTGATGGTGGCGTCCAGGTAAGCGTAGCCGGCCATCATTTTCCAGCCATCGTGCAGATCCGCATTGAAGGTCAGCTCCAGGCCGTCCGTGCGCTGGGTGCCGACGGGCACGATGCGGTTCGTGATGGGGTCACTGCTCTTGATGTTGTCGCGTTCCAGGCGGAACAGCGACACGGTGGCGTTGGCGCGGCCGCCCCACAGGTCGTACTTGGCGCCCACTTCCATGTTGCGCGTGGTTTCCGGCGCCAGGTCGGCATTGTTGGCGGCCAGGGCGAAGTTTTCGCCGCTGGGCTGGAACGAGCGGCTCCACGAGGCGTAGTACGATTGCACCGCGCTGGGTTGCCAGACGAGGCCGGCGCGGGGGCTGTAGGCCGAATCCGTGCGCGACAGGTCGGCCGTCGTCACACCAAGCGCATTGGCCAGGCGCGACTGCTGCTTGTAGCGGTCGTAGCGCAGGCCGGCCAGCGCCTTCCACTCGTCGCTGAAGCTGATGGCATCCTGCACGTAGGCGGCGGCCGTGTCATAGGTACCGAAAGTATCGCTGCGCGGTCCCAGGTCACGCGGATTGACCACCGGCAGGACAGGCTTGAAGATCGAAAAAGAAGTCTTCGGCACGGGGCCAGCCCAGCTGCTGGAGTCCTTGTTTTGCTTGCCGAACTCGGCGCCGTACAGCACTTCATGGCGCAAAGTGCCCGTAACGAGCTTTTGCGTCAGTTCCGTCTGGTTGAACCAGCCGCTCTCGTCGCGGTTCAGCTTGGCATGCCGCAGTTGCATCGTGCCATTGACTTCGTTGACGTTGCCGAAAATATTCGTGTTATTGCGGTCCAGGTGGTAATCGTAATAGCGGAAGGCATTGCGCAGCGACAAGCTATCGCTGAACTTGTGCGTCAGCGTGGCGGCCGTGGAGACCACGCGCGACTGGCTGAAGTCCGCATCGCGGGCGTTGGCGGCGCCGTAGTAAGTGCTCGCATCGACAGCCACCGGGCGGCCCTGGTAGGACGGAATGCCGAAGTCCGTCAGGCGGCGGTCTTCCAGGTAATCACCCTGCAGCAGCAATTTGGTGGCGCCAGAGAGGCGGATGGCCACGGACGGCGCCAGCGCCGTACGGTTGATGAATTGCTGGTTGCGGTAGCTGTCCGACAATTCGCGCGCGCCCGTGACGCGCCAGTCCACCGTCTCGCCCACTCTGCCCACGTCGACTTCGCCGCGGCGCCCTGCCGTGTTGGTCAGGCTCAGGGCCACGTCCGTGATATCCACGCCCGGCTTCCTGGTGATGCGGTTCACCAGACCACCCGAGGAGCCGCGGCCGTACAGCACGGCGGCCGGCCCCTTGATCACTTCCAGGCGCTCCACATTCGACAGGTCGCGGAAATACAGCGCGTCATCGCGGAAGCCGTCGACAAACTGGTCGCCGATGGCCGTGAAGCCGCGGATGAACACCTGGTCGCGCTGGCCATCGCCCGTGGACAAGCCCACGCCCGGGATGTTCTTCATGATGTCCTGGATCGACATGGCGTTCTGGTCGCGGATGACGGCGGCCGGCACCACATTGATCGTCTGCGGCACATCGCGCAGGGCCATTTCCGTCTTGGTGCCGCTGGCGGAGGTGCCGGCGACATAGGCATCCTTGTCCTTCGATGCCGTCACGGTGACGGCGGGCAAGCTTTCCTGGGCCAAAGCCGCCAGTGGCACGGCGCCCAAGGTCAAGGCGCCCAGTACGGCGATGGTGATCGGTTTGAATCCTGGCTTGCGCTGTTGCTGCATACAATTCCCTGGTCGATGTTTTAATACGAATGATTATCATTATTATGATATCAGCCAGCGATGGGAAACGTAAGGCAAAATGTAAGTGATAGTACTTATATACACGCAACTTGATGTAAAAAAGCAACAAGAAATTAATATCAATAAGAAATTAAAATTGCCTTGGAAAACTATTTCCGTGCGTCAATGCTATACTTGCGGTTGCTGGTTAGCGGCTCCCTACGCCGCCACACCCCTTGCTTTATCTCCAACGCCGCGCACTGCGCGGCGCGCCGCAATGCCATCACGCGGCACCTGAAGACCCCGATCCCCTGCGCCTTGCGGCGCCTGTCCGCCCCTGCTGGCGGCGGCGATCATGACTATTAAATTGTTAGGACTTACATGAAAAACCTGAACATCGGCAGCCGCCTTGGCGTCGGCTTTGCTGTCGTATTGCTGTTGCTTGCCGCCTTGACCGTCACCGCCCTCGTGCGCATGCAAACGGCCAGCGACCTGACTTACCGCCTCATCAATACCAGCATCAAGAACCAGCGCATGGTGGCTGAATGGTCGAAGATCATTGAACTGAACAGCGTGCGCGGCGTCGCCTCGTTTGAAATCACCGATCCCGTCGTGCGCGCCAAAATCGAGGAAGACTTGAAAGTCGATGCGGAGCGTTCCAGCAAACTGCAGGACGACATCATCGCGTCCTTGCTCAATCCGGCCGTGATCGAGCAATTCAAGATCGTGCGCAAGGTGCGCACCGACTATGTGACGACGCGCGCACGCGCCTTCAAGATGAAGGCTGACGGCGACGTGGCGGGCGCCAAGCAAGTGTTCGAGAAGGAAGTCGCGCCGATCACCACGGCTTACCTGGCCGAAGTGAAGCGCTTTGCCAACATGCAGATCAAGGCCGCCGACGGCGTCGGCGCCAGCATCATCGAGGCCTACAGCAGCACCCGCATCTTCCTCATCACCATGGGCGTGCTGGCCGTGCTGATGGGCATCGGCTTTGCGTGGTGGATCACGCGCTCGATCACCGGCCCCATCCGCGACGCCGTAAAAGTGGCGGAGACCGTGGCAGCAGGCGACCTGAGCAGCATCATCACGGCGCAAGGCCGCGATGAAACGGGCCAGCTGATGCATGCCCTGAAAACCATGAACGACAGCCTGGTGGGCATCGTCGGCCAGGTGCGCAGCGGCACCGACACCATCGCCACGGCGTCCGCGGAAATCGCCGCCGGCAACCAGGACCTGTCATCGCGCACGGAACAGCAAGCCAGTTCGCTGGAAGAAACCGCTTCGTCGATGGAAGAACTGACCTCGACCGTAAAACAGAATGCCGACAACGCGCGCCAGGCGAATAAACTGGCCGGCGACGCGGCCGGCATCGCCAGCCGCGGCGGCGCCGTGGTGGCCGAAGTGGTGGCCACCATGGGCGAGATCAATACCTCGTCGAAGAAAATTGTCGACATTATCTCTGTCATCGATGGCATCGCCTTCCAGACCAACATCCTGGCCCTGAACGCGGCCGTGGAGGCGGCACGCGCCGGCGAACAGGGCCGCGGCTTCGCCGTGGTGGCAACAGAGGTGCGCAACCTGGCGCAGCGCTCGGCAGCAGCGGCCAAGGAAATCAAAGGCTTGATCGACGACTCCGTGCAAAAGGTCGACGTAGGCACGGATCTGGTCGACAAGGCCGGCAAGACGATGGAAGAAATCGTGCAAAGCATCGGCTTCGTCACGTCCATCATGAGCGAGATCAGCAACGCCAGCGAAGAGCAGAGCGCAGGCATCGAGCAAGTCAACCAGGCCATTTCCGAAATGGACCAGGTAACGCAGCAAAATGCAGCCCTGGTGGAAGAAGCCTCGGCAGCGGCCGAAGCGATGCAGGAACAGGCGAGCGAACTGGCGCAGGTGGTCAGCGTCTTCCGCCTGGACGCCAACGCGGCGGCCACCGGCCGTTTCAGCGTGAAAGCGGCGCAGCGCAGCGCGCCGGCAGCGCCTGCCGCTTCCGTCCGCAAGGCTTCGCCCCCTGCCCTGCGCCTGCCCGTGACGCGCAAGAGCAGCAAGGCAGCAAGCCCGGCCGAAGGCGAGTGGGAAGAGTTTTAAGTCCGCATCAGCAGCAAGAGCAGCTATTGCCGGCGTATCTCTGCAATGGCTGCCTCCAGCACCTCGTCACGCCCGGCCCGTATGCCGGCAATCGTGGGCCTGACCTCGATATCCGGAATGATGCCCACGCGCTGCGTGGGGCGCCGGTCCGGATAAAACACGCCGATGCCGCTGATCAGGGTGCTCAGGCCGCCGGGCAGCGAAAACGGCGAGATATTGCCATCCGCGCCAGCCGTGGTGCTGCCGACCACCTTCGCGCGCGGCGCCACGCGCAAGGCCATGGCCGTGTATTCGGCCTGGCTCTGGCTGACTTCATCGACCAGCAGCATGACCTTGCCCGCATAAGGCGGCGCTTGCGGGCGCAAGGCTACGGCCCCGCTCCAGCGGAAGGCGCCAGGGTTGCCAAGGTCGCCTTTGGTAAAGCGGGCAAACTCCGTGGGCCGGTCGACCAGATAGGCCCCCAGGGCAAAGACGACAAACTCGCGCGGGTAGTTGCGTATATCGATAATCAGGCCGCGGCTGCCCGCGGCCGCTGCCATATGCGCCGCCACATCGGCCCGCTTGAGGGTCGATAGTTTGAGGTAGGCGATATCGTCGCCCAGGCGCTGGAACGTTCCCCCTTCCCTGTCGTGCGTGTCCGGCCCCGCTTGCCGCTTGACTGGCACGCGCTGCACCGTCATTTCCATGTCCTGCTGTCCGCGGCGTATCTGCAGGCGGGTATCGCCGCAAGCGCCAGTCGTCAGCTTGCCAGCCATGTCGCGCAGCCGCGCCGCTTCATTCGATGCCGCATAGTAAGGTCGCCAGGCGGCGACCAGTTGCGCCACCGGCACGCCATCGAGGCTGGCGATGACATCGCCGGCCTGCAATCGCGTCGCCGCCCCCGCTTCGGCTTCCCGATAACCGACCACCACGGCACTGTTGTCGATGAAGCGGAGCTTGACTGGCAGGTGGCATTCGCCCACGGGCGGACGCACGCGCAGCGAACTCCACAGATTTGCGTGGGTATCGTGCAGGCGCGCAATCACGGCCATCATTTCCAGCTGATAGCTGGCACGGTCCCTGGCCAGCGCGATGCGCGGCAGCGACTGGCGCAGAACGTCATCCCAGTTGTCGCCTGTCGTATCGCGGTATGGCGCCCAGTATTCGATGATATTCCAGAAGCGAAACAAGGCCAGCAACTGAAAGCCGGCATCGGGCAGCGCAATATTCTCGTAGGCGATCTCATACTCAAAGACGGGATTGCCCACCCGCTCCTGCAAGCGCACATAAAACTGGCTGGCCGACGCCGGCCGGCGCAGATAAATGTGCCGCAGATCGGCGCGCAAGCCGGCGCCTAGCAAGCCGTCATCGTCCAGCCATTGCAGTGCGGGACGCAGGTGCAACTCACCTTGCGCCGGGACGGCACAAGGGTCGCAATCGGCAAGCGCTCCCAAACCGGCGATCCAGTCGCGCAGCACGACATCGCCCGCCGCCCTGTCAGGTGCGGCCAGCATGCGGGGCATGACACGCAAGAGTTCATAGTCCCACTGCCGCCCGCCTGCGGTGATCAAGGGGTGATGGTATTTCAGGAAACCCCACACCTTGCCGAGCACGGCGAGGTTGTCGACTTGCGCCGGCGTCATGGCATCGAATGCGATGCGCGAGCCGGCATCGAATTCGTGATCCGTTTCAAACGCGGTGTGGCGGCCGTCCTGCGAAAGAACCGGCGGCGCCGCACCGACGAGCAGAAAGGCAATGGCTGGCATGCACCAGCGCGCCAGTCTCAGACAGGGTATCCATTTCATCAAGCCTCCTCCTTGGCAGGGGCAACGACAGTATTTCAGCTCAGGCGGGCTTGCGCATCCGCGACCAGGGTTGCCAGCTCGCGCGGCACCGCCTGCGCCAGGAAATCGAGCGCCAGCTGTTCCGGATCGATGGCGGCGTCAAGCGGCAAGCCATGCTCGAAGCCGCCCACCATGATGCGGCAGAAATGCGGCGATTCTGCCCGCGTTTCCACATACCAGCAGCCCGCATGGCCTTGCACGAAGTATTCGCCGATAAAGTAGCCGAGCATGGTTTTCACCCACTGCCAGCTCTCGTCGCGGATGACGATGGTGCGCATGGCTGCGTCGATGTATGGCAGGTATTCGGCCGCGTTCGTCAATACCTCGTGCGCCGGCTGGATGCCCAGGCGCTCGACAAAATTCACCAGCGAGGCACCCAACGCGTCATAGTAGGCATCAAAAGCCGTTTGGCTTTGCTGCAATAATTGTTCTTGTTCGTTCGACAGCATTCACACTCCACAGACATTCAACAATCCCGCCCATTTTCGAGCAATTGCGCGGGTCAGACTATCCATCATTTTACGCCACGCTCACGTCCACCCCGGCCCGCTGCAGCAAGGCCTCATTGCGGGCGGACAGATGCGTCACCTGCAGATGCTTGCCGGCCTTGTCATAGCGCTCATACAGGGATTCGATGGCGGCGATGGCCGAGTGATCGGCCATGTGCAGGTGCCGGCAGTCGAGGATCACGCGGGCCGGGTCCGACGCTGACTGGAACAGCTCCTGAAAATGCGTGGTGGAAGCAAAAAACAGGGTGCCGTGCGGCAAGTAGACGCGCATGCCAGGGCTGCTGTCATCGATGTCGGCGCGGATTTCGCGCGCATGCTGCCAGGCAAAATTCAAGGCGGCGATGACGATGCCGCACAGCACGGCCGTCGCCAGGTCAGTGAATACCGTGATCACCGTCACGGCGACGATCACCAGCGCATCCTGCAACGGCACCTTGCCCAGCACGCGCAAGGAACCCCAGGCAAACGTCTGCTGCGCCACGACAAACATCACGCCCACGAGGGCAGCCAGCGGAATGCGCTCGATCAGCGGCGACAGGAACAGGATGAACAGTAAAATCATCACGCCGGCCATCACGCCCGACAGGCGCGAGCGGCCGCCCGAACTCAGGTTGATCATGGTCTGCCCGATCATGGCGCAGCCGCCCATGCCGCCAAACAGGCCCGATACGACATTCGAGGCACCGAGCGCGATGCATTCGCGGTTCGGCTGGCCCCGTGTTTCCGTGATCTCATCGGTGAGATTAAAGGTGAGCAAAGTTTCCAACAGCCCCACCATGGCCATCAGCACCGCATACGGGAAGATGATGTGCAAGGTGGCCATGTCCAGCGGCACGGTGGGCCAATGCAGGGCTGGCAAGCCGCCGGCGATATGCGCGAGGTCGCCCAGGGTGCGCGTGGGCAAGTTCAAGACATGGCTGAGCACGCCCACTCCCAGGATGGCCACCAGCGCCGGCGGCACGGCACGCGTGATGTGCGGCAGCACGTACACGATGGCCATGGTCAGGGCCACCAACGCAACCATCACGAGCAAGGGCGTGCCTTGCAACCAGGTTTCCCCTTGCGGCGAGGCCTGGCGAAAGTGTTCCATCTGCGCCATGGCGATGATGATGGCCAGGCCATTCACAAAGCCCAGCATCACGGGATGGGGCACCATGCGGATCAGCTTACCCAGGCGCAAGATGCCAAACAGCACCATCAGGATGCCACTGAGCACGACGGTAGCCAGCAGGTATTGCACGCCATGCTGGGCCACCAGCGCCACGATGACGACGGCCATGGAACCTGCGGCGCCTGAAATCATGCCGGGACGCCCGCCAAAGATGGCCGTCAGCACGCAAATGATAAAGGCGCCATACAGGCCCATCAGGGGATTGAGCTGCGCCACCAGGGCAAAGGCGATGCATTCGGGCACCAGGGCGAATGAGGTGGTCAGGCCGGCCAGGACATTTTTTGTACGTTCGGGTAGCACTCTTCCCGAAAAGTTGCGTTGGTCATTGATTCAAATCCAGGGTCGGAACAGGGAAATGCCGGCCTGATGGACAATAATCAGGCGCAGCCATGCCAGCGGGCGTCACAGAAAAGCTACGCTGAGGTCGGTCGGAGCAGGAAAGTCGTCAGTGACTACATCGGTATGGCGGAAAGGGGAAGTTTCATCAAGGCGCCAGGCGGCGCGGCTGAGCTTGCTTGCATTATACAAGATGCGCAGCCGGCAAAAATATGGACAAAAAAATAGCCCACTCGAAAGTGGGCTATTTTTTTTCATCTGGAGGCGAGGACGGGAATCGAACCCGTCTAAACGGCTTTGCAGGCCGCTGCATAACCTCTTTGCTACCTCGCCAGAGGAACTGCTTGGATGGGCCTTGCGGCACACCTTGAAAACTGGAGCGGGAGAAGAGTCTCGAACTCTCGACCTCAACCTTGGCAAGGTTGCGCTCTACCAACTGAGCTACTCCCGCATTGGAGCTTGGTTGCTGCTTAATCACGCTGCGTACTGTAGCGGATAAAAAAAGGAAGCCAGCTTAGCTTCCCTTTAGAATTCTGGAGCGGGAGAAGAGTCTCGAACTCTCGACCTCAACCTTGGCAAGGTTGCGCTCTACCAACTGAGCTACTCCCGCATTGGAGCTTCTATTTTCTGCTACTGCCATCTTGCTGTACTGCCCCCAGCTTTCGCTGGAGCGGGAGAAGAGTCTCGAACTCTCGACCTCAACCTTGGCAAGGTTGCGCTCTACCAACTGAGCTACTCCCGCATACGAACCACTATTTTACTGCCTTTTATTACCGTTTACCAGTGCTTCTTTACTGCTGATCCAGTATTCACTGGAGCGGGAGAAGAGGCTCGAACTCTCGACCTCAACCTTGGCAAGGTTGCGCTCTACCAACTGAGCTACTCCCGCAGTGGACAACATTGTATCAGAAGCTCTACTACATCGCCAGTACTACTTTTTACAGCACCTGCTGTTTTTACCTATGACATGATCCAGAAAACTGGAGCGGGAGAAGAGGCTCGAACTCTCGACCTCAACCTTGGCAAGGTTGCGCTCTACCAACTGAGCTACTCCCGCGTCATCAACAACAGGCCAGCATTATAGAGGGATTACAGGGGCTGTCAACGGGCAATATCTGGTGTTTTGCAAAATATTCCGCATAAAGCAGCCACCTGCTTATTCTTAGTGCAAATTTCCCGCTTTTTCCTTGATGAGCGGCCATGCCAGGCGCAAATAATAGAACATCGACCACACCGTCAGCACGCAGGCGATCCACAGCAACTTTTCGCCCCACACGTGGGTATCGATCGCGCCGAAGATCACGTCGTGGTACAGCAGCAAGGGAATGGCCGTCATTTGCGCGGCCGTCTTGATCTTGCCGATCGAGCTGACGGCCACCGATTTCGATGCGCCGATCTGCGCCATCCATTCGCGCAATGCGGAAATGGTGATTTCGCGGCCGATGATGATAAAGGCCAACACGGCATTGACACGGTCCAGCTGCACCAGCACCAGCAAGGCGCCCGCCACCATCAGCTTGTCGGCGACCGGATCGAGGAAGGCGCCAAAGGCCGAGGTCTGGTTCCAGCGGCGCGCAAGAAAGCCATCGAACCAGTCAGTCACGGCGGCAACAATGAAGACCAGGGTGGCAACCAGATTCTGGTCGCCATGCAGCAGCAGCGACGGCGGCAAATAAAATACGCCAACGACGAGTGGAATCAGAGCCACACGCAGCCAGGTCAAAAGGATGGGAATATTAAAAGGCATAAGGAAGCAATCGGCCGACGGGTAAATTGAACATGAAGAAAGCATGAAGAAAGCGCCACTAGTCTACATGGCCCGGGGGTATTAGCCTAGTCCGGTTGCCGCAGCACTGGAGCAGGCGATCCCTTCATTAATGCAACTGCTTGTAAATCTCCTCTGCCAGCTGCGTGGAAATCCCCTCCACCGACATCAGATCCTCGACGCTGGCGTCGACTACGCCGCGCAAGCCGCCAAAGCGCGACAGCAGCTTCTGCCGGCGCTTGGCGCCGATGCCTTCTATCTCTTCCAGGCGCGAGGTCTGGCGCGTCTTGGCGCGCTTGGCGCGCATGCCAGTGATGGCGAAGCGGTGCGCCTCGTCGCGGATCTGCGCGATCAGCATCAGCGCCGCCGACTCCTTGCCCAGTTCCTGGGCTGGACGACCATCGACGAACAGCAGGGTTTCCAGGCCCACCTTGCGCCCTTCCCCCTTGGCCACGCCGACAATCAAGCTGATATCGAGTCCCAGCTCGGCGAACACCTGGCGCGCCATTTCAATCTGCCCCTTGCCGCCGTCGATCAGCACCACGTCGGGCATCACGCCATCGCCATTGGCGACCTCATTGGCCACCTTCTCGTAGCGGCGCATCAGCACCTGGCGCATGGCCGCGTAATCGTCGCCGGGCGTGATGTCGTTGATGTTGTAGCGCCGGTATTCGCCATTCTGCATGGTGTGGTGGTGGAACACCACGCACGACGCCTGCGTCGCCTCGCCCTGCGTGTGACTGATGTCGAAACACTCCACACGCAGGCTGTCGAGGTCTTCCGTTTCCAGGCGCAGCGCTTCGGCCAGCGCGCGCGTGCGCGACTGCTGCGAACCCTGCTCCGACAGCAATCGCGCCAGCGAAATCTCGGCGCCCTTGTGCGCCATCTCCAGCCATTGGCGGCGCTGCCCCTGCGGCTGGAAGATCAGGTTGATGCGATGGCCGCACTGCTCCATCAATGCCACCATCAGGGCCGGCTGGTCGAACTCGATATTCAGGATCAGGGTGCCGGGGATGAATTTTTCCGTGTAGTGCTGGGCCAGGAAGGCGGCCAGCACTTCCACCTCGATGGGCTCTTCGGCAATCGCCGCCGCATCGCTGAGCTGGCTGGGGAAGTAGGCGCGGTCGCCCAGGTGGCGCCCGCCGCGCACCATGGCCAGGTTGACGCAGGCGCGCCCGCCCTGCACCAGCACGGCGAGGATATCGACGTCGGCGTCGCCCGTCGTTTCCATGCTTTGCTGGTGCAGCACGCGCGACAGCGAGGCAATCTGGTTGCGCACCACCACCGCCTGCTCGAATTTCAGCTCGGCGGCAAACGCGTGCATCTTCTTTTCCAGGTCCGCCATCACTTCGCTCTGGCGCCCACGCAGGAAGCGCGCCGCGTTTTCCACGTCGTTCTTATAGTCTTCCTTGCTGATCAGGTCCACGCAGGGTGCGCTGCAGCGGCCGATCTGGTGCAGCAGGCAGGGCCGTGTGCGGTTGGCGTAGACGCTGTCCTCGCAGGTACGGATCAAAAACACCTTCTGCAGGATCTGCATCGATTCCTTGACGGCCCAGGAACTGGGAAACGGCCCGAAATACTGGTTCTTCTTGTCCACCGCGCCCCGGTAATACACCATGCGCGGCGCGTCGCCGTTGGTAATTTTTAAATAGGGATACGACTTGTCGTCGCGAAACAGGATGTTGTAGCGCGGCTGCAGCGCCTTGATCAGGTTGTTTTCCAGGATCAAGGCTTCGGCCTCGCTGTGCGTGACGGTCGTTTCCAGGCGCGCGATGCGCTCGACCATCATGGCGATGCGGGGGCTGGCCAGGTTTTTCTGGAAATAGCTGGAGACGCGCTTTTTCAAGTCGCGCGCCTTGCCGACATACAACACCTTGTCGGCGGCGTCGAAATAGCGGTACACGCCGGGCAAATTCGGCAGCTTGGCGACAGTGGCCAGCACGTGCGCGCGGGGATCGGGCGGCGTTTCGGCCAAGGTCGATTCAGGGATCGATTCGGGGATCGGTTCGGGGCTTGCTTCGGTCATTGCTGGCTCATTGCGCACTTATAGTTACACTGCTTGCTCCACGATCACGAACGCGACCGCATATTCTTCTTCATCGCTGATGGTCACTTGCGCGCTCAGCCGGTTTTTTTCCATGAACTCCGCCAGCACGCCGCTGCAGACGATCATCGGCTTGCCGCTGGGGTGATTCAGCATCTGCGCGGCGGGCCAGGTCATCGGCATGCGCAAACCCAGGCCGATGGCCTTGGAAAACGCCTCTTTTGCCGCGAAGCGCGTGGCCAGGAAACGCACGCCGCGCACGGCATTCCTGGCGCTGCGGGCACGGAATTTCTCCAGCTCCTGCGGCCCCAGTATCTTTTTCGCGAAACGCTCACCGTGACGCGCCAGGGCCGCCTCGATGCGGGAAATCTTGCAGATATCGGTGCCGATGCCGTAGATCATGCTGAGCTCCTTTGTCCGCGCGTTTAGGCTTTGCCAGCCAGGCGCGTGGCCACCATGATGGCCTTCATTTCGCGCACGGCGTTTTCCCAGCCGACAAACACGGCGTGCGCGACGATGGCGTGGCCAATGTTCAGTTCAGTAATATCGGGAATGGCGGCGATGGCCTGCACGTTGGTGTAATGCAAGCCATGGCCCGCATTGATTTTCAAGCCACGGCCCACGCCGAACAGCACGCCCGCCTGGATGCGCTCCAGCTCAGCCAATTGCTCGGCGCCTGCCGTATCGGCATAGCGCCCCGTGTGCAGCTCGATCACGGGAGCACCAAGCTCGGCAGCGGCGGCGATCTGTTGCTCGTCCGCATCGATGAACAGGCTCACGCGGATGCCCTCGCCTTGCAATTGTTTCACCGCAGCCTGCACTTCCTTGAAGTAGCGCACCACGTCCAGCCCCCCTTCGGTGGTCACTTCCGTGCGCTTTTCCGGTACCAGGCACACATCTGCCGGGCGGATGCGGCAGGCGAAGTCAATCATTTCCTGCGTCACGGCCGCTTCCAGGTTCATGCGCGTGAGCAATTGCGGCGCGATGGCGATGACGTCCGCATCCTTGATGTGGCGGCGGTCTTCGCGCAAATGCAGGGTGATGGCGTCGGCGCCCGCCTGTTCGGCCAGCAGGGCCGCGCGGATCGGGTCCGGATAGGCGGTGCCGCGCGCATTGCGCAAGGTGGCCACGTGGTCGATATTGACGCCCAGGTCGATGACGGGGCCGGAAGGCTGCAAAAAGCTCATAGTTGGTATCCGTAAAGTGCTGTCGTGCTGTAAACCGCAGCTACAGCTGCATTAAATCGATCAGTATCTGGCGCGTATTCAAGGTGGCGCCACCCAGTTGATGGGCCAGCAAAAAGCGCATCAGCAGCTTGCTTTGCGCCTGCGTGGCCACGTCAAGATAATCTTCGCGCTCCATGTCGAGCAGGGTCTTGCCCGTGATCCTGGGCCAGGCGTCGGCGACGCGCGCCGGGCGCGGCCCCCGTTCCGGGTCGACCACGTAGACCTGCCCCGCCTCGACGGCCTGGCGCGTGCCCGTGCAGCGCGTCAGGTCGGCCGCCACGCCCGTTTCCTTGAGCAGGGCGCGCTCGAACTTGCGCAGCACGATGGGCGGCGGCTCATTGTGCGCCAGTTGATTCAAGGTGGCAACGTAGTGGTCGAACAGGACGGGATGCGGGTCGTCGCGCGCCAGCAGTTTCACCAGCAATTCGTTCAAATAGAATCCGCACAGCAGGGCGGTCTTTTCCAGCGGCAACATGCCGCCCACCCATTCGGCGCCCGTCAAAATGCGCAGTTCGGATTTACCCGTCCAGCCCGCTTGCAGGGGCTGGAAGGTTTGCAGCACGCCGCGCAACTGCGAATGGGGCCGCTTGGCGCCCTTGGCGACGAGCGCGATGCGGCCGTATTCGCGCGTAAACACGTCGACGATGAGGCTGGTTTCTTTATGCGGATAGCTGTGCAGCACGAAGGCTGGCTGGCCCGTGATGCGGCCGTCGCGCGCGGGCGGACGGCTGCGCCGAGGCGGCGGTGCGGAAGGTGCGGCCGGCGGCGCGATGACCACCGGCGCGGGAACAGGTGCGGAGACAGCAGGTGAGGCTGGCGCAATGTCAGGCTGCGCTGGCGTGGTGGTGCTCATGCGTGTAGCGTCGCCCCCGGGTTGCGGATTACTCGTAGCCGTAGGCGCGCAAGCCCGCCTCGTTGTCGGCCCAGCCCGATTTGACCTTGACCCAGATTTCCAGGTACACGGGGCCGCCGAACAGCTTTTCCATATCCAGGCGGGCCTGGGTCGAGACTTCCTTCAGGCGCGCACCCTTGTTGCCGATGATCATGGACTTGTGCGTATCGCGCTCGACCAGGATGGCGGCGAACACGCGGCGCAAATCGCCTTCCTGCTCGAATTTTTCGATCAGCACGGTGCTCGTGTACGGCAATTCATCGCCGACAAAGCGGAAGAGTTTTTCGCGCACGATTTCCGAGGCGAGGAATTTCTCGCTGCGGTCGGTGATGTCGTCCGGGCCAAAGATGGGTTGGTTTTCCGGCAAGAAACGCTTGATCTCATTCTGCAAGCCTTCCAGCTGGAAATGCAGCTTGGCGGATACGGGCACGATGGCGGAGAAGTCGCGCATGGCGGCGATCTTTTGCGCAAACGGCAACAATACAGCCTTATCCTTGACGCGATCGGATTTATTGATGACGAGGATGCATGGCACTTCCTTCGGCAGCAAATCCATCACTTGCTGGTCGGCCGGGCCGAACGTGCCCGCCTCGATCACGTACAGGATGACATCCGAGGAAATCAGCGTGTTCGTCACGGTTTTATTCAGCGTCTTGTTCAGCGCGTTCGAATGGCGCGTCTGGAAGCCAGGCGTGTCGACGTAGATGAATTGCGCGTCCGGCACCGTCTGGATGCCGGTGATGCGGTGGCGCGTGGTTTGCGCCTTGCGCGAAGTGATGCTGACCTTCGCGCCGATCAGCACGTTCATCAGGGTCGATTTGCCCACGTTGGGGCGGCCCACGATGGCGATATAGCCACAGCGGAAGTTGTCGGGCATTTTGGTGGCTGTCATGCTAGTGTCGATTCTGTTTAGTAGGAGCGGCGTGCGCCGGAACAGCCGGGGCTGCCGCGTCGTCGCTCTGGATGGTGGCAATACCGGCCAGCTTGAGCTGGGCGGCGCGCGGTTTGGGCTTGCGGCTGGCGGCTGGCGACTTCAACAGCGCCTGCTCGGCCACGTCCAACGCCAGTTTGGCGGCGGCTTGCTCACCGGCGCGGCGGCTTCCGCCACGGCCGTAGACCTGGATATTCAATTTCGGCACCAGGCATTCGATCTCGAATTCCTGGCTGTGGGCGGCGCCGTGGGTAGCCACCACGTTGTATTGTGGCAGCGAAATTTTCTTGCTTTGCAAAAACTCCTGCAGCAGGGTCTTGGCATCCTTGCCCAGCGTTTGCGGATCGACCGAGTCGAGGATGGGAATGTAGAAGGCGCGGATCACCGTGCTGGCCGCGTCAAAGCCCGTATCGAGAAAAATGGCGCCCAGCAAGGCTTCCAGGGTATCGGCGAGGATGGACGGACGGCGGAAACCGCCCGACTTCAGTTCGCCTTCTCCCAGGCGCAAAAATTGCGACAGTTCCAGCTTTTGCGCGATTTCATACAGCGACTGCTGCTTCACCAGATTGGCGCGCAAGCGCGACAGGTCGCCCTCGTCGATGGACTTGAAGCGTTCGTACAGGATGGAAGCGACCACGCAGTTGAGAATGGAGTCGCCGAGGAATTCCAGCCGCTCATTATGCAAACTGCTGTGGCTACGATGCGTCAAGGCTTGCTGCAACAGGCCAGCATCCTGGAACGTATAGCCTAAACGGGTTTGCAATAGCTGAAGATTCATTGTTGTTTCTGTATCATCTGAGTAATTCGGCTGGCCGCCGCGCGGGGAATCGGCGCGGCAGCCATGGTCGGTCCATTACAGACCAGGCCGGCTTAGTGTATGCCGCCCACGCGTTTCGGATTGCTGAAGTTCATCCACACCAGGAAGGCCTTGCCGACGATGTTCTCGTTCGGCACGAAGCCCCAGTAGCGGCTGTCCGCGCTATTGTCGCGGTTATCGCCCATCATGAAGTAATTGCCTTGTGGCACCACACACGTAAAACCGTCTTCGTTGTAGTTGCACGCATCCTTGTGCGGGAAATCCTTCACTTCGCGCAAGTTCAACGTTGGTGCAGGCTCGTCGTTGAGGATGCGGTGGCTCACGCCCGTCAGATTTTCTTCCAGCTGCTTGTGATAAACAGTGCTTTCATCGTCCAGGTAGTCGTCCAGCGGGGTGTACGCCACTTCCTTGCCGTTCACCGTCAAGCGCTTGTTTTCATAGGTGATTTTATCGCCAGGCACGCCGATAACACGCTTGATATAGTCTTGCGACATATCTTTCGGGTACTTGAACACCATCACGTCGCCACGCTGCGGATCGTTGACTTCGATGATGCGCTTGTTCACGATCGGCAAACGAATGCCATAGGTGAACTTGTTGACCAGGATCAAATCGCCCACCAGCAAGGTCGGCACCATCGAACTCGACGGGATCTTGAATGGCTCGTACAGGAAGGAACGCAGGCAGAACACCAGGGCGATGACGGGGAAGAAGCTGCCCGAATACTCGACCCAGGTGGGCTGGCGCAACAGCGCTGCCTCGATGGTCGCGCGGCTGCCGCCCGCATCGGACTTGATGCCCTCGGCGGCCAGCTTGGACTGGCGCGCATCGAACTCAGCCAGGGCGCGGTCGGCCGCCTTGCGGCGCTGCTTGGACAGATAAAACACATCCAGGCACCAGACCAGGCCCGTCAACACCATCAGCACGAACAGGATTAAAGCAAAATTTCCTAAAATCACTTGCAGGTTCATTGATCAACCATCCACTTGTAAAATTGCCAGGAATGCTTCTTGCGGGATCTCCACGGAACCCACTTGCTTCATGCGTTTCTTACCCGCTTTTTGTTTTTCCAGCAATTTTTTCTTGCGGCTGATGTCGCCGCCATAGCACTTCGCCAAGACGTTCTTGCGCAAGGCTTTCACGTTCTCGCGCGAAATGATGTTGGCGCCGATGGTCGCCTGAATGGCCACGTCGAACATCTGGCGCGGGATCAGTTCGCGCATCTTGGCGGCCACCTGGCGGCCACGGTACTGGCTGTTCGAACGGTGGACGATGATGGCCAGCGCATCGACTTTTTCGCTGTTGATCAGCATGTCGACCTTGACCACGTCGGCCGCGCGGTATTCCTTGAACTCGTAATCCATCGAGGCATAGCCGCGCGACGTCGATTTCAGGCGATCGAAGAAGTCCAGCACAATCTCGGCCATCGGCATTTCATACACGAGCTTGACCTGGCGGCCGTGGTAGCTCATGTCCATCTGGATGCCGCGCTTGCCGATACACAGGGTAATCACGGAACCCACGTACTCCTGCGGCATGTACAGATTGACCGTGACGATAGGCTCGCGCACTTCCTCGATGCGCGACGGATCGGGCATCTTCGATGGATTGTCGACGTTGATCATGGTGCCGTCGCGCTGGATCACTTCATACACCACGGTTGGCGCGGTGGTGATCAGGTCCATATCGAATTCACGCTCGAGGCGCTCCTGCACGATTTCCATGTGCAGCAAGCCCAGGAAGCCGCAGCGGAAACCGAAGCCCAGCGCCTGCGACACTTCCGGCTCGTACATCAGGGCCGCGTCGTTCAATTTCAGCTTTTCCAGCGAGTCACGCAGCGCGTCGTACTGGTTCGCCTCCACAGGGAACAGGCCGGCAAACACTTGCGGCTGCACTTCCTTGAAGCCAGGCAATGGCGCGGCGGCAGGACGGCTGACCAGGGTGACGGTATCGCCCACTTTCGCCGCTTTCAACTCCTTGATGCCAGCGATGATGAAGCCCACCTGGCCTGCCGACAATTGCGGCAAGGATTGCGAACGGGGAGAGAATACGCCGAGGTCTTCCACCAACTGCACCGAATCGGTGGCCATCAGGCGGATCTTGTCCTTCGGTTTCAGGGTACCGTTGACCACGCGCACCAGCATGACCACGCCCACATAGGCGTCATACCAGGAGTCGACGATCAGCGCCTGCAGCGGCGCATCGGGGTCGCCCTTCGGTGGCGGCACCTTGACGATCAGTTGCTCGAGCACGTCCAGCACGCCGAAGCCCGTCTTGGCCGAGCAATGCACGGCGTCGGCCGCGTCGATGCCGATCACGTCTTCGATCTCGGCAATGGCGTTCGGTGGGTCTGCGTTCGGCAAGTCGATCTTGTTCAGGACGGGCACCACTTCCACGCCCAGGTCCAGCGCCGTGTAGCAGTTGGCAACCGTTTGCGCTTCCACGCCTTGCGACGCATCAACCACCAGCAGCGCGCCTTCGCAGGCGGACAGCGAGCGCGACACTTCATAGCTGAAGTCGACGTGACCTGGCGTATCGATCAGATTCAGGTTGTAGATCTGGCCATCGCGTGCCTTGTAGTGCAAGGCCGCCGTTTGCGCCTTGATGGTAATGCCGCGCTCGCGCTCCAGATCCATCGAATCGAGCACCTGCGCCTCCATCTCGCGGTCGGATAAGCCGCCGCACAATTGAATGATGCGGTCAGCCAGGGTCGATTTACCGTGGTCAATATGGGCGATGATGGAGAAGTTGCGTATGTTATTCATTAACTAATATATGTGCGAGTGACAACACTGCTTTAACAGGAATCATGGGGATCATGCTCGGGCCAAACCGGGCCAAAACCGGGCACCCCACTCATGATGAAAAAAGCGCTCCGAGCAGGACATCTGCATGCCCAGGCGAGCGCTTTTGAAGCGACAGAAGCTGCTGCCTCGGACAGTAGCTTTTTCGACCTCCCCATTTTACCGGATTTCAGAGCGGAAAGCCCGTCTTTCAGAGGCCAGCACCGGAGCAAGGCGACATTTTCAGCTGTTTCCGGCAGCAGAATGGTGCAATGCAGTGTAAATGTTGGTATTTAGGCTATACCAGATAGCGCCGTACAGCGGCCTCGTCAAGAAAATAATGGCATAGCTCGGGTTGGGCCAGATCGCCAAACAACACCGGCACCAGCTCGTCGAAGCGCGCCAGCAGCGAAGCATCGGGCGAGGCATCGATATCGATCACATCCACTGTAAACGGTTTTTCAGGCGGCTGCAGCAAGAGCAGGGCGTCGAGCATGTCCTGGCATAAATGGCAGTAACTGCGGGAATAGAGGGTGAAGTGCATGGGAAACTTGAATAACCCCAGGAGCAGCGACTGGGGACGGACGGGGACGCCTGGTCCCATAGGTCCGACCCCGGCCTTTGCGGGGTGCGGGTTGAAAAGTTATTTTGCCGATGGACGCAGCGAAACGAATTGCGCCGTGTCGCCACGGCGCACCAGCACGGCCGACGACTTCTTCGGATCGAGCTTGGCCACCAGGGCATTGAACTGCTTGGCATCTTTCACGGCAACGTTGTTCAATTGCAAGATCACATCGCCAGGCTGCAGGCCGGCCAGGGCCGCCACACCATCTGCATCGTCGACCAGCACGCCCGCGTCGATCTTCAATTCCTGCTTCTTCGCGGCCGGCACGTCGCTGACCTTCAGGCCCAGTGCGTTGACGGCTTGCGCTTCCGGCTCCTTGGCACTCTTCTTCGCCGTTTTCTCGCCCTCCAGCTCGACGACGGTGACAGGAATATCCTGCTGTGCCCCCTTGCGCCAGACAGTCACCGTGGACTTGCCGTTGACGGCGGCGCCGCCTACCAGACGCGGCAGGTCGGACGAACGCTCGATCTGGGCACCGTTAAATTTCAGGATAATGTCGCCCGGCTTGATGCCCGCCTTGTCGGCCGGACCGCCCGGCTCCACCATCGACACTTGCGCGCCCTTGGCATTCGGCAAGCCCAGCGATTCCGCCACGTCCTTGCTCACTTCGCCGATCTGCACGCCGATGCGCCCGCGCACGACCTTGCCCGTCTTCTTCAGCTGCTCGCCCACGCGCATGGCTTCATCGATGGGCACGGCAAACGAGATGCCATTGTAGGCGCCGGACAAGGTGGCGATCTGCGAATTAATGCCGATCACTTCGCCGCGCATATTGATCAGCGGACCGCCCGAGTTGCCAGGGTTGACGGCCACGTCGCTCTGGATCAGGGGCAAATAATCGCCCGTATCACGGGACTTGGCGGAAATGATGCCGGCCGTCACTGTATTTTCCAGGTTGAATGGCGAGCCGATGGCGATGACCCACTCGCCAACGCGTATCTTGTCCGAGTCGCCGATGGTCAGGCGCGGCAGGTTGCCGCCCTCGATTTTCAGCAGGGCCACGTCGGTGCGCGCATCGGCACCGATCACCTTGGCCTTGAATTCGCGCTTGTCCGTCAAGGTCACGTACACCTCGTCGGCGCCATCGACCACGTGGGCATTGCTCAGCACGTAGCCATCCGCCGAGATGATGAAGCCGGAACCGACGCCGCGCTGCACTTCCTGCTCCTGCGGCACGGCACGGCGGCCGCCGCGCGGTGCCTGCTGGCGCGGCGTGGGCATGGCGCCGCCAAAGAAGCGGCGCAGGAATTCCTGCATTTCCTGCTCATCCTGCCCACCCGCGCCGGGCGCATTCATCTTCAGGCGCTCGGTGGTGCGGATATTCACCACGGCCGGGCCGACGGCGTCGACCAGGTCCGAGAAATCAGGCAACTTGACGGCCGGCACGGCGGCGTGCGCTTGTGACCCCAGGCCCAGCATGGTCGGGGCGAAAAAGACGCCAGCCATACCGAACAATAAGGCGGAAAGCGTCTTCACTGAAAACGACTTGCTGGCGGCACACATGTTTTTTTTCATGGAAAGGATCTTTTCGAGTATATAAACGGATCAAAACGCGGATCAGGCGATTGCCTGCGTGCATGATTGGCCGTCATGACGGAATCCCAGGGGCACTACACCTGACAGCACGCATGGCAAACAATGCAACAATATATCGCAAAAGCAAGATATTGCCTGTACGCAGTGTCAATCGTACCGAAGTCCAGTGTCAAGAGGGCAAAGATGGCGTTAAGCCTGGCATAAGATGGAAAATCGCCCTAGCGCTGCGCCAGCGGCCCCGCCTCCAGCGGCTCGGCTGCGCCCGGCGGCACGATGGCAGCGGACAGTGGCAAATGGGTAGCCGGCTCGTCTGGCGCCGCCTCGGCGGCCAGGTGGCCGGCCAGGCGCGCGTCGAATTGGGCGCTCAGGGCATGGCCGCACTGCTCCGAGCGCAGCACGTCGCCGATCAAGCGATAGGCATCCCAGGCTTGCCGCCCCGATGGCGTATCGAGGGCGGCAAAAGCCAGTTCGAGTTCGCTCGCCGCCAGCTCGCCATCGGCCAGGGCGGAAATCGTCTCGTGCAATCGTGTATGCGTATCCATGATGGGTCCTGCCATTTCAAGAGGATAGTTGCGAAAACTAAACGCAGCCATGCCAACCTCATACTTCCCAGATTACCAGCGCTTGTCAATCGGCATATCCAACAACGGTTTCAATTTCTCCGCAATCACTTCGCGCGCGCGAAAAATACGGCTGCGCACGGTACCGATGGGGCACGCCATGATTTCCGATATCTCTTCATAGCTGAGGCCCTCGATCTCACGCAGCACGATGGCCGTGCGCAGTTCGATGGGCAGCACCTCCATGGCCGCATTGACGGTGGCCGCGATCTGCTTGCTGGCCAGCACCGATTCGGGCGTATTGTTATCGCGCAATTTATTGCCATCCTCGAAGGACTCCGCCCGCTCGGCGTCGGCATCGCTGGACGTGGCGGCACGCCGCCCTTGCGTGATGAGATAATTCTTGGCCGTATTGATGCCGATGCGATACAACCAGGTATAAAAAGCGGCATCGCCGCGAAAATGGCGCAGCGCCCGATATGCCTTGATAAAGGTTTCCTGCACCACATCTTCGGCCTCCGCCGGGTCATGCACAAGGCGCGACACCAGACGCATCAAGCGGCGCTGATATTTCGATACCAGCACATCGAATGCCCGTTTGTCGCCAGCCTGCACCCGCTCGACCAGTAACTGATCATACTCGCGCTCTGTCCTCACGCCCAATGTCCCTGTAGTCATGCAGCGTGGGCGCCTGTATGGATATAGAGTTGGCCCGCTGCAAGAAGTTCAGTGTTCGCCCCACTTTTATTCTTCCCCACTGCGCGCCGCGATGGCCCGGAATGCCACGGCCAGCGGGCGGAAGGCGACGCAGCTGCTGCCACGCTGCACCAGCACCTGCGTGCGCCGCCCCGCAACATCGGCCAGACACAGCACCAGCAGCGACGGCCACAGGGTCGAGCCCGGCAACAGGCGCAGCACAGACGGCACCAAGACCCCTGAGCCGGACGGCGCTCCGCCATGCTCCAGATATACCGCCAGCCGCAACTGGCCGACCGGCGAAATATCAAGCGTCTGCGGCTTTCTGCGCCTGCGCAGCAAAACCAGCAAAAACACGCCGCCAGCCGCACTCGGCAGCGCACCGGCCCAGCCCAGCGCATAGCCGCCCACCAGTTGGCCAGACACGGCCTCAGGCCGCCACGCGCCACTCAAGGGCCAGGCGACCAGCAAGGCGCACAGCCCCAGCACCGCTTGCAGCAGGCGCAAACAGACAGGCGTGCGAATAACAGCCGCTACCGCAATCGACATATTGCCAACTCAAAGGGAAAACATCAGGCGCGCCGGCACCATGCCGGGCAAATTCAGGCGCCAACGAACATTGGCGCCGAATCAGCGCTCACTACGGTTTGACCGTAGCGAGCGCTTGAAAGTTCCTACTTATTTCGCTTTACCGAAAATCAGCGTGCCATTCGTTCCGCCGAAGCCGAACGAATTCTTCACTGCATAATCGATCTTCATATCCCGCGCCGTGTTGGCACAGAAATCGAGATCGCAAGCGGGATCCTGGTTGAAAATGTTGATGGTCGGTGGCGACACCTGATGGTGCAATGCCAGGACCGTAAACACTGCTTCCAGACCGCCCGCGCCGCCCAGCAAATGTCCCGTCATCGACTTCGTCGAGTTGACGACAATATGCTTGGCATGCTCGCCGAAGGTGCGTTTGATGCCCATCACTTCGGCCACGTCGCCTTGCGGGGTCGACGTGCCGTGCGCGTTCAGGTACTGAATCTGATCCGGGTTCAAACCTGCGTTGTTGAGGGCCGCGATCACCGATTTGCTGCCGCCGCTACCATCTTCCAGCGGCGAGGTCATGTGATAAGCATCTGCGCTCATCCCGAAACCATGCACTTCGGCATAGATCTTGGCACCACGGGCCACCGCGTGCTCGTACTCTTCCAGCACCATGACACCAGCGCCCTCGCCCAGCACGAAGCCGTCGCGGTCGGCATCCCACGGACGCGATGCCGTTGCCGGATCGTCGTTGCGGGTCGACAAGGCACGTGCCGAGGCGAAACCGCCCAGGCCCAGCGGCGACACGGTCGATTCAGCACCGCCTGCAATCATGACGTCGGCATCGCCGTACTCGATCATGCGCGCGGCAGCGCCAATGCTGTGCAAACCGGTGGTACACGCCGTCACGATCGCCAGGTTCGGGCCCTTCAGACCATACTTGATCGAAAGATTGCCAGAAATCATGTTAATGATCGAGGCAGGCACGAAAAATGGCGAGATACGGCGCGGACCGCGCTTTTCGTACTCGGATTTGGTTTCCTCGATCAGCGGCAAGCCACCGATACCGGAACCGATGATCACGCCGATGCGCTCGGCGTTTTCCTCGGTCACTTCCAGACCGGAGTCCTGCATCGCCTGGATGCCTGCAGCCATGCCGTAATGGATAAAGGTATCCATATGGCGGGCTTCCTTACCGGAGATGTACTCTTCGATATTGAAACCTTTGACTTCACCGGCAAAATGCGTGGTGAAGGGCAATGCATCAAACTTGGTAATCGTGGCAATGCCGGATTTACCTTCAACGATTGCGCCCCACGCCTCGGCAATAGTATTGCCGACAGGTGAAACACAGCCCAGGCCGGTTACAACAACACGACGGTTTTTAGAACGGCTCAAGCGATTCTCCTGAAGTCGGTCAGACAGGCTTAGGCCTTGACGTGTGCGGTGGCGTAGTCGATCGCCTGTTGCACGGTGGTGATTTTTTCAGCTTGTTCGTCAGGGATTTCCATTTCGAATTCGTCTTCCAGGGCCATGACCAGTTCCACGGTGTCCAGGGAATCGGCGCCGAGATCGTCGACGAAGGAGGATTCGATTTTGATGTCTGCTTCTGCAACGCCCAGTTGCTCAGCGACGATTTTCTTAACGCGTTGTTCGATATCCGACATGTTATGGCTCCAAAGTGTGTGTTACGGAAAGTGCGCGCATTTTATCAGGTTTGCGCGTCCGAATACTAATTTCGGTGTCTGCTGCTAATTCGACCGAAGCTGCTGTTAAAAGATGCGATTATAGACAAAAACGACCGTTGAATCATGCCACAAACGCCCGTCCCGTCTACCTTTCACATCAATTCATGTACATTCCGCCGTTCACGTGCAGGGTCGTGCCCGTGATATACGCCGCTTGTGGCGAGGCCAAAAAGGCCACCGCCGCTGCCACGTCTTCCGGTTTGCCCAGGCGGGACAGGGGAATTTGCGTCAACAGGGCCGCGTGCTGCTCTTCGCTCAGGGCCTTGGTCATGTCGGTATCGATGAAGCCCGGGGCGATGCAGTTCACGGTAATGTTGCGGCTGCCGATTTCACGCGCCAAGGCGCGGCTCATGCCTTCCACGCCGGCCTTGGCCGCCGCGTAATTCATTTGCCCCGGATTGCCCGACGAGGCCACCACCGACGTAATATTGATGATACGCCCAGCTTTGGCTTTCATCATGCCGCGCAATACGGCGCGCGACAGGCGGCCGACGGCCGACAGGTTGGTGGAAATCACGCTATCCCACTCTTCATCCTTCATGCGCATGGCCAGCTGGTCTTGCGTGATACCCGCATTGTTGACCAGGATCGACAGGCTGCCGTAGGTTTTCTGTACTTCATCGACGACGGCCGCGCAGCGCGCCGCATCGGTCACGTTCAGCACCAGGCCCTTGCCCGCCACGCCTTCGGCGGCCAGGTAATCGGTGATGGCTTGCGCGCCGCTTTCCGAGGTGGCTGTGCCAACCACGGTGGCACCCTGCTTGCCCAGTTCGGTGGCGATGGCGCGGCCGATGCCGCGCGAGGCGCCCGTGACCAGCACGACTTGATTTGCTAAATTCATGAGTATCCTTAAAAGCAAGTGCGGCAGGCAAGCTGCCGCGATCTGATGTTTATTTGAGCTGCGTCAAAATGCGTTCCAGCGAGGCCTGGTCGACGATGGCGTCGCCCACCAGCACCGGATCGATGCGCTTGGCCAGGCCCATCAGGACCTTGCCCGGACCGCACTCGATCATTTGTGTGATGCCATCAAGAGCGACCTTCTGCATGGTTTCCACCCAGCGCACGGGGCTGGCAGCCTGGCGCACCAGCGCATCCTTGATGCCGGCGACATCGTTGACGATGGCCACGTCGACGTTGTTGATCAGGGCAATCTGCGGTGCCGAGAAGCTCAAGCCGGCCATGTAGTCGCGCAAACGGTCCGAAGCCGGTTTCAGCAGCGACGAGTGGAATGGCGCGGAGACGGGCAGCTTCATGGCGCGCTTGGCGCCCATGGCCTTGGCCAGTTCACAGGCGCGCTCGACCGCCGCCGTATGGCCGGCGATGACCACTTGCGCAGGTGCATTGAAATTGACAGGCTCGACCACCAGGGCCGGGTTTTCCGCCACCGAGGCCAAGCAGGCGGCGCGCACGTCGTCATCCGACAGGCCCAGCACGACAGCCATCGTGCCCTGCCCCACGGGCACGGCTTCCTGCATGGCTTGCGCGCGGAAGCGCACCAGCGGCACGGCATCCTTGAAGGAAATGACGCCGGCGGCGACTAGCGCCGAGTATTCACCGAGGCTATGACCGGCCACGACGTTCGGCACGGGGCCGCCCGCTGCCAGCCAGGCGCGGTAAAAGGCCACGGCCGCCGTCAGCATCACGGGTTGCGTGTTGGTGGTCAGGTCCAGCTCTTCCTTCGGACCTTCGGCGATCAGCTTGCCCAGGTCGAATTGCAGGGCGTCCGACGCTTCGGCCACGGTTTGCGCCACCACGGGGTTGCCGGCGAAACCGTCGAGCATCGCAATCGCTTGCGAGCCTTGGCCTGGGAAAACAAATGCAAATTGTGTCATGTCGACTCCGTTTTTTTACTATTTACTCAGAGAACCAAATACAACTGCTGGGGTACGACCCAACGGGTCGGACCCCGAAGTCAGCCTTCGGCCATCACATCTTTACCAGCACGGCGCCCCAGGTAAAGCCGCCGCCCACGCCTTCCATCATGACGTTGTCGCCCTTCTTGACACGGCCGTCGCGCACGGCGATGTCCAGCGCCAGCGGGATCGAGGCCGCCGAGGTGTTACCATGCTGGTCGACGGTGACGACCATCTTGTTGAGCGGCAAGCCAAGTTTCTTGGCCGTGCTGTTCATGATGCGGATGTTCGCCTGGTGCGGGATCAGCCAGTCGATCTGGTCCGCCGTCATGTTGGCGTGCGCCAATGCTTCGTGCGCGACCTTTTCCAGCACGGACACGGCCAGCTTGAACACGGCCGGGCCATCCATGTAGAGGAAGGCACTGCCGGCCAGCGCGCCGCCAGCCACGCTGCCCGGCACGCTGAGGATGTTCGAGTGGCGGCCGTCCGCGTGCAGCTTGGTGGCCAGGATGCCTGGCTCGGTGGAGGCCGTCATGACGATGGCGCCGGCGCCGTCACCGAACAGCACGCAGGTGCCGCGGTCATCGAAATTGAGGATGCGCGAAAACACTTCGGCGCCGATCACCAGCACATTCTTGTGCATGCCAGATTGAATGAAACTATCGGCCGTGGCGACTGCATACACGAAGCCGCTGCAGACGGCTTGCACGTCGACGGCGGCGCAGTTATTCGTGATGCCCAGCTTGCTCTGCACGATGCAGGCCGTGCTGGGGAAGCTGCCGAAGAAATCGGGGGTCGAGCTGGCGACGATGATCAGGTCCAGGTCGTTGCCGTTCAGGCCCGCCATCTCCAGGGCCTTCTTGGCCGCCTCCACGCCCAGGTCCGAGGAGTTTTGCGACGGCGCCGCGTAATGGCGCGCCGAAATGCCGCTGCGCGAGACGATCCATTCATCCGACGTCTCGATGCCCTTGGCGGCGAGCTGTTCAGTCAAGTCCTGGTTGGTGACGCGCCTCTGCGGCAAGTAGCTGCCAGTGCCGATAATTTTGCTGTAAGTTTTGCTAAAAACAGTCATGCAAGTACCCGTCCACTAAATGGTAGAGCTTGTTGATGTAGGTTCGTCCGGTACTGGCGTGCGCGGCATCAGCTCGGCGATCAGGCTGGCCAAGTGCGCTTGCACGTCATTTTTTGCCGCATCAAAGGCGCGGCGCAAGGCCCATTCAAACGAATAGGCATCGGCGCTGCCATGGCTCTTGAAGACGAGGCCACGCAAGCCCAGCAGGCTGGCGCCGTTGTAACGCGAAGGATTCAGGCGATTACCGATGGCTTTCAGGGCGCCGCGGGCGATCAGCGCGCCCAGCATGGTGATCGGGTTGCGCTTGAATTCGGTAGTGAGCACGTCCTTCATGAGGCGCGCCAGGCCTTCAATGGCTTTCAGGGTGACATTGCCGACAAAGCCGTCGCAGACGACGATATCGGTCGTGCCCTTGAAGATATCGTTGCCTTCCACGTTGCCGTAGAAGTTCAGCGCACCACGCTCGTGGTCGGCCTGCAGCAGCTTCGAGGTGAGTTTCACCACTTCATTGCCCTTGATATCTTCCGTGCCCACGTTCAGCAAGCCGATCGTCGGACGTTCGATGCCTTCCATGGCGGAAACGAGCACGGAGCCCATGATGGCGAACTGGTGCAAGTGATGCGGTTCGCAGTCGACGTTGGCACCCAGGTCCAGCATATAGGTGGGACCGTTCTTTTGATTCGGCAAGATGCTGCAAATGGCCGGGCGGTCGACGCCGGACATGGTTTTCAATACATAGCGCGACACGGCCATCAGGGCTGCCGTATTACCGGCGGAAACGGAGGCTTGCGCCGCGCCGCTCTTGACCTGTTCAATGGCCACGCGCATGGAGGAATCCTTCTTGCGGCGCAGGGCCACTTCCAGGGGATCGTCCATGGTAACTTGTTCGGAGGCATGCAATACCGACAGGCGCGGATGCGTGTCGGCTTTATGTTTCTTCAGTTCGGCACGGATCACGTCTTCCAATCCAACAAGGATCAGTTCGGCTTCAGGCTCATGTTTTACGAAGGAAATTGCTGCGGGGATAGTGACTGAGGGACCATGATCTCCGCCCATGCAGTCGATAGAAATTTTGATTGTCATTTGTGTTGATTCAATACCGCTGCGGGCGTGCGGCAAGATGTGAATCGGACTGGAGCATATGCAGGGCGCAGCATGTCATGCACAGACCTGGACAGCGTGATTCAAAATGACGGGTATGCAAGATGAATTGCAGCCGATAAAAAAGAAGAAGCGGCGCCACGCCGAATAACCACGCAACACCGCTTTCATCTTACCCAACAAAAACGTCGATTACTCGTCGTTTTTGGTCTTCAACACTTTGCGGCCACGATAGAAGCCGTTAGGGCTGATATGGTGACGCAGATGTGTTTCGCCGGTAACTGGCTCGACGCTCAATTGCGGCGCGACCAGAAAGTCGTGCGAACGGTGCATGCCGCGCTTGGAAGGGGTTTTCTTGTTCTGTTGAACTGCCATGATGACTCCTAATACATAAGTTCTAAAATTTTAGCACAATCGATTGGCAAATACATGCGAATCGAGTATCCCAGCGGCAAAGACTACCCGAAAATAGCCCGGACCGACATCGTTTATTACAATTACATTTCACTACACTTGCCATACTCGATTACTACACGCGTTTGACACGTTCCTTGATTGGGGAGACCCCTTTACTGCTTTATTCTGGCTTCAAGTCCTTCAGTGCCGCAAACGGCGACTTCTTTTCAGTCTTGAGAGCATCGAGCTGCGCCGTATCGGGGCAGACGTCGTGTTTGGGTACCTGCGGCAGGGCCAGCAAGGCTTCATCTTCGATCAGGGCCGCTGCATCCATGCTGCGACTACCGACGATCACGTCGATCGTTTCATCGTTGATGATTTCTTCGATCTCGTCCGCCTGCTCGTCATCCTTGCCCAGCATCAGAGTAGTCGTCGAATCAATTGCGTAAGCATACGGTGTCAGGCAGCGCTGGCAAACCAGCTGAACGGTGCCGTTGACCGACAAGGTCAGTTGTGGGTAGCCCAGCTTGCTGGTGCCGCCGACGATCTTCCAGGCGATTTCGCCGGAACTATCTGCACAATCCTTGGTCAACCGGGTCATTTCAGCGACAGGAGTTACACCCTCGCGGCTCCCGCTGATACGACAAAAATCAAAGGCGTCGATCACAAAAGCATTCATTGGTAGAAAATTTCCCCGGAAAACCTGCGATAATAACAGGGTTTTCAGCACCGAGTCAAAGCCTTAGCATCTTTTTGACGACTTGATTGCCGTATTCGTGACAAACTCAGTGACAAACTCAATTATAAACTCATCAACACCGTCATGCCGCATGGGGCCTCAGTTATGGGCTCTGCGCCCTGGAATTTGCGTGAAATTCCCCTGACATCGACCAGCGCGGCCATGCCGGCCGCCATCCACTACCGAATGATACCAACTTCCGCCCCATTGCGCTTGATTCTTGCATCGAGTTCAAGCTACCGCAAGGAACTGCTGGAACGCCTGCGCCTGCCTTTCGAGGTGGCCGTGCCCGATCTCGACGAAAGCCCCCTGCCAGGCGAAAGCCCCAGCGCCACGGCCCTGCGCCTGGCCCAGGCCAAGGCGCAGGCCGTGCTCGACCGCTACCCTGGCAGCCTCGTCATCGGCTCCGACCAGGTCGCCACCCTGGATGGCGCGCAGATCGGCAAGCCGGGCAACCACAGCAACGCCCTGCTGCAACTGCAAACCATGCGCGGGCGCCAGACCGTGTTCCACACGGCCCTGTGCCTGCTCGACGGGCGCCACTCGCCCGCCGTGGCGCAAGTAGAAGATATCCAGACCCTCGTCACCGTGCGCGACTTGCCCGATGCGGAACTGGACGCCTACTTGCGCATCGAGCAACCGTACGATTGCGCCGGCAGCGCCAAGAACGAAGGCCTGGGCATCGCCCTGCTCGAACGCATCGACAGCGTTGACCCCACCGCCCTCACCGGCTTGCCGCTGATCGCCCTGACGGGCATGCTGCGCAAGGCGGGCGTGGCATTTTTCACATTTTAATCACCCTGGGGTCAGACCCGACGGGTCTGACCCCGGCCAATACAAAGCTAATAATATGACCGGCACCCTGTACCTGATCCCCAACCATCTTGGCCTGTCCGAAGGCGCAATCGATCCGCTGACCCACATCATTCCCGAGCAGGTGCGGCAGATCACCTCGCAGCTCGATTATTTCGTCGCGGAAAACGCCAAGACGGCGCGCGCCTTCCTGAAATTGATCGGCAACCAGCACCCGCTGGCCAAGCCGTTGCAGGAAATCACCATTTCCGAACTGAACGTGAATACCCCGGCGCAAGCGCTGGCCGGCTTGCTGGCGCCCTTGCTGGCGGGACGCGATGCGGGTCTCGTCTCGGAGGCGGGCGTGCCCGCCGTGGCCGACCCCGGCGCCGACCTGGTGCGCCTGGCGCATCAGCACGGCATTAAAGTACGCCCGCTGGTGGGCCCGTCGTCGATCCTGCTGGCCGTGATGGCCAGCGGCTTGAACGGCCAGAGTTTCGCCTTCAACGGCTACCTGCCCACCGATGCGGCCCTACGTGCCAAGCGCATCAAGGAACTGGAAGTGCGTTCGCGCACTGAAAAGCAGACCCAGCTGTTCATCGAAACGCCCTACCGCAACGCCGCCATGCTCGAAGCGCTGGTGGCACAATGCGCACCTTCCACGTTGATCTGCGTCGCCACCGACCTGAGCCTGGACACGGAAAGCGTGCAAACGTGGAATGGCGGCCAGTGGAAGAAACAATTGGCGGCAGGCAAGGCGCCCGACTTCCACAAGAAGCCGACAGTGTTCTTGTTGTTGGGACAGTAAACGACAAACGCCACGGGCACATTAGCCGTGGCGTTTGCATTACCCCACTACGACAGTCACTACACGCGACGGGTACCGGTATTTTTCTGACCGCCCTTGCCCGTCTCCAGCACAAACTTCGCGCCATCGTCGCGGCCCAGCACCTTGACCAGGTACGGCATGACTTCGCGCAACATCGGCTCCAGGGTGTACGGCGGGTTCAAAATGAACATGCCACTGCTGTGCAAGCCAAAACCGTCCGGCGACGGGGTGTTGACCGTCAGGGTCACGTGCAGCCAGTCCGAGCTGGGCAATTGCTTGAGCTTGTCGGCAAACTGGCGCGATTCCATGCGCTGCAGCACCGGATACCAGACGGCGTAGATGCCCGACGGGAAGCGCACGAGGGCGTCGGCCAGGGTATCCTTGACCTTGCGGTAATCCATCTTGTCTTCATACGGCGGATCGATCAGCACCAGCGCGCGGCGCGATGGCGGCGGCAGCAGGGCTTTCAGGCTCTGGAAGCCGTCGGCCTTGGTGATCAGCACGCGCTTGCCGCGCACGCTCGGACGCTCGCCCTGGGCCAGCGCATGCGCCTCGACCTTGCGGAAGTTGTCAGCCAGAATCTTTGCATCGGCAGGATGCAGCTCGAACAGGCGCAGACGGTCTTGCTCGCGGCTGACCTTGTCGGCGCAGTACGGCGAACCCGGGTAATAGCGCATCTTGCCGCTCGGATTCATTTCCTTGATCAGCTTCATGTACTCGGCCAGCGAGGCTGGCAGGTCCGTGCGGTCCCACAGGGGCGCGATGCCCGTTTCGTACTCGGCATTTTTCGAGGCATAACCACCGTCGAGCGCATACACGCCCGCGCCGGAGTGGGTATCGATATAACTATAGGCGGTATCTTTTTGATTCAGATATTGCAACAACTGAATCTGCACATAATGCTTCAACACATCGGCGTGATTACCCGCGTGAAAGGCGTGGCGGTAACTCAACATAAGCTGGCTAATTCCATAATAAAAATAAACAAAGGCGGGGCTGCGCTGACACCGGGCAGGGCATGAAACAGACTGGAGGAGTCAGGCTGCGGGGCCAGGAAACAGCATGGACCAGCGTAATCAGCGCGCAATAACCAGCATTATCCACCAGAAAGGTGTATTACATCAAAAAACACAGCTAAACAAGCTCATGCATTCTCAGGACTGAGGGGGCCGGGCAAGGTAGAATACGCGCATCGGGCACCCCGCGCCCATCCGCCTACTAATATATACAGCCATGCACAGCCTGACCCTCACGACCGATAACCGCGCCGACGTCGCGGCAGCACTGGCCGGCCCGCGCTGGACGGTGGCCTGCCTGTGCGCGCTGTGGTGCGGCACCTGTGGCAGCTACCGCACCACGTTCGAGGAACTGGCCGCGCGCCATCCGGATACCGTGTTCGTCTGGATCGACATCGAAGACCAGGCCGACGTGGTGGGCGACCTCGACATCGACAACTTCCCCACCCTGCTGATCCAGCGCGAGGACAACGTGGCCTTCTTCGGCACCGTGCTGCCCGACGGCGGCCTGGCGCACCGCATGGTGCAGGCGCAGCAAGTCCTCAGCGGAGATGAACTGGCGGCGCTGGCCAGCAGCACGCAGGAGCGGCGCGATTGGCAGCGCGACTGCAATCTGCGCAGCCTCCTCGCTGCCACCCTGGCCTAGAACACCCGACAAAACCTACTGCGCGTCGCGATTTGCGGCCTCCGATGCTCACTGTGCATCCGCACAGCTCCGCTTCTCAGCCACAACTCACTGCCGCTCGCTACGGTTTTGTTAGGTGTTCTTAATAAACTTTACCCCAGGCGCAGCGGCAGGCTGCGCAGCCGTTTCCCCGTCAAACTGAATACGGCGTTGGCCACGGCCGGTGCGATGGGCGGCGTACCCGGTTCGCCCACGCCTTCGGGATGCTCGGCGCTGGCGATGATCACGGTTTCCACCTCGGGCGTTTGCCCCATGCGCAGCACGGGATAGTCGTGGAAATTGCTCTGCTCGACTTTACCATCCTTGAAGGTAATCTCGCCGCCCAGCGCCGCCGACAGGCCAAACAGCACGGCCGACTCCATCTGCTGGGCGATGATGTTCGGATTGACGGCGATGCCGCAATCGATGGCGCACACCACGCGCTGCACGCGGATTTCGCCATTTTCCACGGACACTTGCGCCACTTGCGCCACGATGCTGCCAAACGACTGGTGCAAGGCCACGCCATGCGCATGGCCGGGCGGAGGACTGCCCGCCTTGGCCACCGCCGCATCGAGCACGGCCAGGTGACGCGGATGCCTGAGCAGCATGGCGCGGCGGAAGGCGATGCCATCCTGCCCCGCAGCATGGGCTAGCTCATCGATAAAACTTTCCTTGAAGAATGCGTTGTGCGAATGCCCTACGGAGCGCCAGTAGCCGATGGGAACGGCACTGTCGGCGATCACATGGGCGATGCGCTGGTTGGCGATTTCATACGGCATGTCGAATTCGCCTTCGGCCGTGGTCTTGTCCGGCCCCGCGCCGGGCAAGCCGAAATTGCGCTGCAGAAACTGGTGCGTGATGGAGCCGCTGACGGAGCGATTGTCCCAGGAAGCGATGCGGCCGTGCTCATCGAGGCGTGCCGTAAAGCGCGCCAGCGCGGCGGGACGGTACATATCGTGCGTTGTATCCTGCTCGCGCGTCCATACCAGCTGCACCGGTGCACCACTGCACTGCAGCGCGATGGCCACGGCTTGCGCCACCATGTCCACCTCCAGGCGGCGGCCGAAACCGCCACCGAGCAGCAGCACCTCGATGGTCACGTCCTTCGCATCGACGCCGGCCACTTTCGCCGCCACGTCGACGGCGATGCCGGGCGCCTGCGTCGAGACCCACAGCATCACCTTGCCATCTTTTACCTGCGCGGTGCAGTTGACGGGTTCCATGGCGGCGTGCGCGAGGAACGGCGCGCGGTACTCGGCGGTAACCTGCCGCAAACCCTGCGCGAGCTTGCCCTCGACCTCGCCGCTGGCGTGGTACGCATGGCCCGCTTCGCTATCTAACAGGCGGGCAAACTCCGCATACACGCCGGCGCTGGACAAATTCGCTTGCGGACCAGCCTTCCACTGCGTCGGCAAGGCGGCCGCTGCCTGTTTGGCGCGCCACCAGGTATCGGCCACCACGGCGACACAAGAGACGCTGCGCTTGGCCAGCTGCGGCGTCAGGTCCAGCACTTTTATCACGCCAGGCATGGCCAGAATGGGTGCCGCATCGAACGCGGCCAGGACATCGCCCAGGCGCGGCGGCAAATGCAGGGCCGCGTACAGCATGCCGGGCGGACGGGCATCGATGCCGAACCGCGCGCCGCCATTCACTTTGGACGGCGTATCACGGCGCGGCGCCGGCTGGCCGATCAGTTTAAAATCCTTGGGCAGTTTCAGCACGGGCGTGCCCGGGTCGATGGCGGCGGCACGCTGCGCCAGGCTGGCGTAGCTGGCGCGTCGTCCGTCCGGGTGCAGCACTTCGCCATCCTGCGTGCGGCATTGTGCGGCCGGCACCTGCCACTGCGCGGCGGCAGCGCCCACCAGCATGGCGCGCGCGGACGCCCCCGCCTCGCGCATGGGGCCCCAGCCATCCTTCACGCTGGACGAGCCGCCCGTGACGATCACGCCTAGTTCGCGCGCCGCCTTGGCCACCGTCCACTGGGCCAGCGCCTTGACGCGGCCCTGGTCGTCCGGGTGGAACGGCAGGCTATCCTTGAGCATGGCCACATTGCCGAAGATCTTGTCCATGGGCGCCTGGATCAGCTTGACGCTGGTCAAAGGCACGTCAAGTTCCTCGGCCACCAGCATGGGCAAGGCCGTGTGCACGCCCTGCCCCATCTCGCTGCGCGACATGGCCAGGATCACCATGCCATCCGTGCCTATGGCCAGCCAGCCATTCAGCGCCACGGCGCCATCCTGAAGCGGCAGCGGCGCGCTGCCCTGCAGGCGCTGGCGCGGCGGCAGCACGCCCCAGCCCAGTACCAGGGCGCCCACGCCGGCCACGCCGAGGCCCAGGCCCAGGCCGCCGAGCAGGAAGCGGCGGCGCGACGGGGAAGATTGTGCGGCCATGGGCTATCCTTTATAGTGGTGAGTGATCGATCCAGCGCTCCAGCATATCCTGTGCCAGCACCGGGCGACTATAAAAATAACCTTGCGCCAGCTTGCAGCCATGGCGCAGCAGGAAGGCGGCCTGCTCTTCCGTCTCCACGCCTTCGGCAATCACCGACAAGTGCATGCTCTTGCCCAGCTGGATGATGGCAATCGCAATCGCTTCGTCATTCACGTCCGTCGAGATATCCTTGATGAAGGAGCGGTCGATCTTCAGCGTCTGCACGGGCAGCTGTTTCAGATACGCGAGCGAGGAATAGCCAGTGCCGAAGTCATCGATGGCCAGTCCCACGCCGATGGCATGCAAATCGTTGATGAAACCGAGCGCATCGCCCGTGTTCATGATCACCGATTCCGTCACTTCCAGCTGCAGGCGCTGCGGCTCCAGCCCCGTTTCCTTCAAAATGTCGGCCACCATGCCGGCGATGCTGCCCCGCTCGAACTGCTTCACCGACAGATTGACGGCCATCTTCGGCACGTGCAAGCCCTGCGCCTGCCAGCGCATCATCTGGCGGCAGGCTTCGTCGAGCACCCATTTGCCCAGCTGGTTGATGAAACCGCTGTCCTCGGCCAGCGGGATGAAGCGCGCCGGCGGCACCAGGCCCAATTCCGGGTGGTTCCAGCGCAGCAGCGCCTCGACGCCGACCAGGCGGCCCGTGTCGATTTCCACCTGCGGCTGGTAATTGAGGAACATCTCGTTCTTTTCGAGCGAGCGGCGCAAAAAGGTTTCCAGGCGCAGCCGTTCGACGCCTTCGCCCGTCATCGAGGGCGCATAAAAGCGGTAGCCGTTGCGCCCGCGCGCCTTGGCCTGGTACATGGCCACGTCGGCATTGCGGATCAGCATATTCAAGTCCAGCGCATCGTCCGGATACAGGCTGATGCCCACGCTGCAGGTGACGAACAATTCATGGTCGGCCACCGTGAACGGCTGGTCAAACATGGTCATCAGCTTTTCCGCCACCTGCGTGGCGCCGTATTCGCCATCGACGCGTTCGAGCAGCACGATGAATTCATCGCCGCCCAGGCGCGCCAGCGTATCGCCTTCGCGCAGGCGGGCCGCCAGCTGGCCGGCCACCTTTTGCAGCAATTCGTCGCCCACATGGTGGCCCAGGGTGTCGTTGACGTTCTTGAAACGGTCCAGGTCGATGAACAGCACGGCCAGCTGCTCCTGCTCGCGCGCGGCGCGCAGCAGGGCGTGCTGCAGCCGGTCGTGGAACAGCAGGCGGTTCGGCAGCGCCGTCAGCGGGTCGTGGTGCGCCATGTGGTCGAGCTTTTCCTGCGACTCCTTGATCAACGTGATATCGCTGAACACGCCTACGTAATGCGTGGTGTCGGCGCGCGCGTCACGCACGGCGCTGATGGTCAGCCACTCCAGGTAAATTTCACCGTTCTTGCGCTGGTGCCAGATTTCGCCGCGCCAGAAACCGCTGGCCTTCAGCTCGTGCCACATGGCCTCGTAAAACGCCGCGTCATGGCGCGCCGAGCGGTTCAGCGACGAATGCCGGCCCAGCGCCTCCGCTTCGCTGTAACCCGTGATCTGCGTAAAGGCGGGATTGACGGTAACGATGATGCCATGCGCGTCGACGACCATCACGCCGTCGGCGATGTGTTCCAGCACGGTGGCCGACAGGCGCAGCTTTTCTTCCGCTTCCTTGCGCGCCGTGATATCGGCATACACCCAGATGCTGCCTTCGTTGGGGCGCAGCGGATCGAGCGCGCAGCCGCTCACCAGCGCCCAGAACAGGCTGCCGTCGCGGCGCTTGTACTGGCGCTCCTCGCTGAAATCGCCGCCGGTCGCCAGCGCCGGATACTGGCGCCCGCCTGCCTCTTCGAAGTCATACGACGTCAGGAACACGATGGCGGTTGAACTGCCCGTCATTTCGGCATGGCCGTAGCCAAACAGTTCCTCGCAGCGGCGATTGACGGAAATGATGCGCCGGTGGCGCACGAACATCACGCCGAACATTACATTGTCCAGTATCGCGCTTTGCTCCGTCAGCAGCGCCTCGATGCGCATCTCGTGATGCTTGCGCTGGCTGATATCGGCAATGATGCCGTCAACCCAGATGACGCCCTGCTCGCCCGCCTGCGGCTGGCCATTCTCGGCCACCCAGCGCTCGATGCCGGAAGCGTCGATGATGCGGTATTCCAGCGCATACGGCCGCACCTCAAGCACCGCCCGGCACACGGCGCGGCGGTGCTCGCGGCGGTCTTCCGGGCAGATCAGGTCGGCCCAGGCGTGCGTGGTGCCGCGCATGAACTGGCGCGCCGAATAGCCGGCGATGTCCTCGATGGCATCGCTGACGAAATCGATGGGACCGTCGGGCCGGTAACGGAAAACGGCGCCCGGCACCTGCGTGACGATGGTGCGGAAACGCTCTTCGCGCTGGCCCACATCCTCGAACAAGTGGCCGATGGCCGCGCGCATTTTTTCGAGCTGGGCCGTCAGGCGCCCCAGCTCGTCATTGCTGTGCGAGGCCAGCGGCGTGTCAAAATCGCCGTGCGACAGGCGGTCGGAAAAGCGCGTCAGGCGGCGCAGGGGTTTCAACAGGCGGCGGTTCAGGAACAGCACGATCAGCGCCATCGATACGGCCAGCTGCGCGCCCAGCACGAAAATGTAGGACATCTGCTTTTCGCGCAGCTCCTGCTGGCTGCGCGCATCGTCCATCTCGACGACGATGTGGCCGATGCGTTCGCCGCGCACGAGGATATCGCGCTCGGCGCGGTACAGATTGCCCACCGGCCGCTGCGGCGCCTGCAGGCTGATGAATTCCGTGCCGCCCTGCCCCAGCACCTTCACCAGCAGCACGGCGCGGTCGCGCATCACCGACTCGACCAGCGAATGGGCCGATTCCGCATTCATGTTCCACAGCGATTCCTGCATGCCCAGCGCCAGGATGTCGGCATTGCGCTGCAAGGCCTCGTTCAGACTGGTGCGCGCCGACTGGCGTTCATGCACGCCGACCAGCAGATAGCTGCCGAAAATGGCGGGCACGACCAGGCCGCCAAACACCACCAGCAACAAGGCGCCATAAATCGACGAGCCGTACAGCACGCGCAGGCTGGCGCGCAGGCGCTGATAGGGCGAATTAAACATGCGGCAACAGGGCGACAGGGATCAGGCAGGCGATCATGGAACTTTACAGGGGAGTCCGGGTGATAAGGCGGGAAGAAACTTTTTCAGGAGCAATTATGCATGGAAAAAGCGGGGTAAGTCACCAATAAACACGTACCAACGGCGACGTCATGCCATATAGACAGGGTTGAAAAACCACACGCGGGCTGGCGCGCCCGGCCAGCGCCAGCAGAAAAGCCCGCAGCTTGCTATCATCGCGCCACTTTACCTAGAGGAACCACCATGACCTTCTCCATCTACTCCGCTTCCATCCCCGTCTTCAAACAGATCCTGGGCAGCCTGGCCGCCATCCTGGACAAGGCGGAAACGCACGCGCAAGACAAGAAAATCGACCCGAACGCCCTGCTGCAATTCCGTCTGTTCCCGGACATGCTGCCGTTCGTGCGCCAGATCCAGATCGCCACCGACTTCGCCAAGGGCTGCGGCGCTCGCCTGGCTGGCGTGGCCGTGCCACCGTATGAAGACAGCGAACAGAGCTTTGCAGAGCTGAAAGCGCGCATCGTGAAAACCATCGCCTTCCTGGAAAGCCTGCCGCAAGCGGACATAGCCGGCAGCGAAACGCGCGCCATCACCACCGGCAGCGGCGAAAAGACCAAGCACTTCACGGGCCAGACGTATCTGTTCCACTACGCGCTGCCGCACTTCTTCTTCCATGCGACGACGGCGTACGACATCCTGCGCCACAATGGTATCGAAGTGGGCAAAAAGGATTTTATCGGCAGCTATTAATAGTTGACGCCAATAGTACCGGGGTCAGACCCTCAATGCCGTTCACACAAAAGTCATCGCTGACATGTGAGGGGGTCTGACCCCAGCAGTTGCTGCTGGCTTACCTAAGTATTCCGGCGCGGATACCCTTGAGAAAGAATCCGCACCCACACCACTTCCTTTTCTTCATCCGTCATCGACACCCAGTGGGCCACTTCCACCACGCTGCGGCCGCAGCCGCGGCAGATTTCATCGAACGTCGTCGAGCACACGGCCACGCAGGGCGTATCAGGACGGGGCGGCAACTCCTTGTCACCCATCAGGCCACCTTCGGCAAGCCGAGCTTTTCCCAGCCTCCGGTGCCCAGCGCTTCCAGGGTAGCGATATTCTTGTCAAATATTTCTGATGCTTGCGGGAATGCCTCGACGGCGCGCGCTATGCTGTCTTCGCGCAGCAGGTGCAGGGTCGGATACGGCGAACGGTTGGTGTAGTTGCTGATGTCGTCCTCGAACGTCTCGGCAAACTGGTAGTTCGGGTGGAAACTGGCCACTTGCAGTTCGCCGGCCAGGTGCATGTCTTCCACGGCCGCATCGGCCACATCGAGAAACTCGTTGTAGTCGAGGAAATCGTTCAAGGTGTAGGGGTGGATCAGCAAGGTCGTGTCGATCTGCTCGGGGTCCGTGTCGGCCAGGGTTTGCAGCTCGTCCATCAGCATCGCCAGCAAATCTTCCGGATTGCTCGATTCGCACACCACATAGCGGATCTGCTTCTTGACGTGCACGGCCTTGGCGAACGGGCACAGGTTCAGGCCGATCACGGCCTTTTCCAGCCAGGCAACGGTATTGGCGATGATGACGGCGTTGTCGTCGTCGTGGCGCGGCGGGGTGTTCATATGCATGACTCTCTATCGATATGGCGGCCGGCAGCTGAATGGCCGGCCAAAGCCAAATTGTACGCACTCTTTGCGCAGTCTCATACTGAACGGCTGCCAAGCTTGCGCCAGTCTCTTCACCATGTATGTTATAACAGCGGCCGAATCACGCATTGGGCAAATTAAATTTGCAATAATGACAGCATTTGCGAATGGAAACCCAGTCGTTTTCCACTTATTGCCGCGTATTTCCTGTCATCATGCTGACATAATTCTTGACTCCGGCATGTGGATATACGTACACTCGCAGCTTAATCATGGGTCTGTCCGATGTTTCTCCGACGACAACAATGGAACACTATGCACGAAAACTCCTTTAAATCTACCGTCCTGGCGGCGTTGGCCCTGGCGCTTGCGCCCGCCCTCAGCCAGGCGTACGAAGCCGGTGTTGAGAGCGATAACGCGCCAGTCGCCGCCGCCACCGCACCGGCCCTGATCCCGATGACCGCCCAGGTCACGGCAAAACTCCCCACTCTCGACAACCGCCTGCAAAAGACCGATCGTCTGCTGAAAAACCTCAGCGACAATTCCGATCCGCTGCGCGAAGCCGACGTCTGGGGCCGCATCCGCAGCGGCTATGCGATTCCCGACATCAACAACCAGCTGGTCGCCAACCACGTCAACTGGTACGCCACCCGCCCCGACTACATCGCCCGCACGACGGCGCGCGCCTCGCGCTACATCTTCCACGTGGTGCAGGAGCTGGAAAAGCGCGGCATGCCGACGGAACTGGCCTTGCTGCCGTTCATCGAGTCCGCCTTCAACCCGCAAGCGTTCTCCAGCGCCAATGCAGCCGGCATGTGGCAATTCGTGCCTGCCACGGGGCGTGATTTCAACCTCAAGCAAAATATGTTCAAGGATGAGCGCCGCGGCGTGCTGGCCTCGACCGATGCGGCCCTGACGTATCTGCAGCGCCTGTATGACATGTTTGGCGACTGGCAACTGGCGCTGGCCGCCTACAACTGGGGCGAAGGCTCGGTGCAGCGCGCCATCAAGAAAAACCAGGCGCTGGGCAAGCCCACCGATTTCGAAAGCCTGGCCGACCTGATGCCGGCTGAAACGCGCAACTACGTGCCCAAGCTGCAAGCGGTGAAAAACATCATCGCCAATCCGGCCCAGTTCGGCCTGACCCTGCCCGTGGTCGACAACCAGCCGTATTTCACGGCCATCGACAAGACCAGCGACATCGACATCACCGTCGCCGCCCAGCTGGCCGAACTGTCGATGGATGAATTCAAGGCCTTGAATCCGCAATTTAACCGCCCCGTCATCATCGGCGGCGAAAAGACCAAGATTCTGTTGCCACAGGAAAACGCCGCCAAGTTCACCACCAATCTGGCGCAATGGGGCCATGCCTTGTCGAGCTGGACCACGCACAAGATCACCAATGCGCGCGAACGCATCGAAACCCTGGCGTCGAAATTCGGCACCACGGCCGACGTGCTGCGCCAGGCCAACAACATTCCCCAGCGCACCAGCCTGCGCGCCGGCTCCACCATCCTCGTGCCGAAAACCTCGGCCACGATGAACAAGGATATCACCCAGGAAATCGCCGACAGCGCCACCATGCTGCTGGAAGCGGACCGTCCGGAACGGGCCGCCAAAGCACTGCGCCGCGTCGCCAAGGGCGGCAAGGTGCAAGCTGCGCCAATCTCGCTGGTGAAACCGCGCATCCAGCGCGGCGGCAGCAATAGCCGGGCAAAAGCGCGCCACTGATCGCCTGGTCCTTATTGATACACGCCACCGGCCGCCACAGCTTTGCTGTCGCGGCCGGTTGTACATCCGCCCACCCCGTCCACCCACCCAGACAGGAGAATGAAATGGACGCCTCCCTCCCGATTCAGGCGATTCGGGCGAAGTAGGTCTGGTAGCGGGTAGCACGATAGGGGGGATCCTCACGGGCCTACGGCGTCAAAGCGCCTAAAG